>NZ_JBIAXM010000003.1:0-428666 GCF_042896695.1 Streptomyces sp. NPDC001270
GCCGACGACATCTTCGAACGCCTCGCCGGCTATCTGAACCGCCTACCGAACCCCAAATCCTAGATATGCGGCCCTTCCGAGACTCAGGACACTAGTTGCATACTCAATAATTGGCCCGATCGGTGTTACCGTGCGGATATGGCAGTCAAGGTGGCCGAGGCAGGGCTGGAGGATCGCTGGCGGGACATCCTGTCGGTGCACGCACGCACGATGTGCGAGATCGACCGGGTCCTGCACCCTCACGGCCTGGGCGCGAGCGACTTCGAGGTGCTCGACGTCCTGGCCGCGGAGTCCCCGCGGGAGGGCGACCAGTGCCGGGTGCAGAACCTGGCCGGACGCGTCCATCTCAGCCAGAGCGCGCTGTCCCGGCTGATCGGGCGGCTGGAGAAGGACGGTCTGGTGGTGCGCTCGGTGTGTGCCGAGGACCGGCGCGGTGTGTGGGTCACGCTCACCGGCAAGGGTCGCGACCTGCACGCCGAGGTGCTGCCGCTGCAACGGGCGGTGCTGGAGCGGATGCTGTCCGCCCCGGCGGGTTAGGTCCCGGGCCCCGGCGTCGGCTCCCCGGGGTTCGCACGGGGGACGCGCGCACCGGCACCGCGGCGTGAGGAGCGTGTCCTCCGCCCTGGAGGGCGTGCCGGGTGCCGTCTTTCCCCCGGCTCGACGGAGCGTGCGTGCCTGGACCACGAACTCGGACCCGTCCGGCAGGACTTCCACCTGCTGGGCGGCGATCTGCGCGCGGGCCGGTGAGTCGGGGTCCAGCAGGGGGTTCGTGTCGTCCAGGTGGGTGTAGACCCGGCGGCGGCCCGCGCGGCCGTCCCCGTCGCGGAAGCGTCGAAGTGGGTGCCGTCCAGCAGGACACAGTCGGCCGAGGCGCACAGGTCGTCCAGCGCGGGGCTCCAGGCGCCGACGCAGGGCGCGTACAGCAGGACCCGGCCGGTGACCAGGTCCTCGACGCGGTACGCCGTCACCCACGGGGCGTCCGCCGCCGTACGGGCCGGTACGTATGCCGGGACCTTCGCGGCCAGCGGATGGGCCGTGACCACCAGGCCGCCGGCCAGCACGAAGCCGCCGTCGGCCAGGCTGTCGGCCCACTCCCAGGGGGCGTAGCGGTCGAGTCCGGCACGGACCGGCGCGAGGACGGCGCGGACGGGCGGGGTCGCGTACACCTTGAGGCCCGTGGACCCGCGGAGCGCGGCCAGGCCGCCGACGTGGTCGGCCTCGGCGTCCGTCAGCAGCACCCCCCGCAGCCAGGTGTCGCGCGGACGGGCCCCCGGCCACAGCGCGGGGGTGACGGTGAGCTGGGTCCGTATGTCGGGCGAGGCGTTGAGCAGCCACCAGTCGCGTCCGTTGCCGGTGATCGCGGCGCATTGCTGGGTACGGGACGGCAGCTTGACGTCCCGGGCGGCCGCGCACAGCGCGCAGGCGCAGCTCCACCGCGGGAAGCCACCGCAGGCGGCGGTGCCCAGCGGGACGACCCTCAAGACGATCTGCCCTCTCGCTCACCCGGCCCTTCGCTGGGATCTTCCCGCCGGAACCGGGTGGAGCACACCTTCCCGGGGAGAAGTTCCGGCCGACCTCACCGCGCCGCCGGGGCCGGTGCCCACCGCGGAACGCGGACAACGGCCGCGCTTTGCGGAGTGCCGAAGTCGTCCCGTGCGCCTACGGTTTGCTCACGGCACTCGGAGATCGCCGAGGGGATGGGCGGGGTCGGCGCCGCTCATCCTCGTCCGGGCCCGCCCGGGATCGCGCCTGCGCGGCGCGGTCGCCCCCCCACCTCGGCCACACCACGCCGCGAAGCGACGGACCGTACCGGATCCCCGGTCGGCGACGGCCCTGCGGTCCGGAGCACGTCCTGTCTCGGCCGTTCCACCGCGGAAACCGTCGAGCGGGGGAGCGTGGGTGGCACGGGGGGTGGTGCGGATGCAGTTCTCGGGGGCGTGTGCCTCGCCCGCCGTCGGAGTTCATCCCTCGGGGCCGCCGGCCGCGGGTAGCTGTTGGCACGGAGTGACGGCACGCACGTGGGCCGTCCGGTGCGACAGGAAAGAAGGCATGATGTCGGTCGAGACCGAACCGGTGCCCGAAGCGGCCGCCGGAGCACGGGAGCAGCAGAGCCTCGGCACGTCCGCGGCCCGCAACCTCACGACGACGAAGAAGTCCGAGCCCCAGATGCAGGGGATCAGCTCGCGCTGGCTGACCCGCACGCTGCCGTGGGTGGACGTCCCGGGCGGCACGTACCGCGTCAACCGCCGGCTGTCGTACGTGCTCGGCGACGGCCGGCTGACGTTCGTCAAGACCGGTGCGCAGGTCCGGGTGATCCCGGCGGAGCTGGGCGAACTGCCGCTGCTGCGCGGCTTCGCCGACGGCAGCTCGCTGGAGGCACTGGCCGCGCGGTTCGAGCAGCGCGAGTACGCGGCCGGGCAGGTGATCGTGACGGCGGGCCGCCCCGCCGACCACGTGTACCTGGTCGCGCACGGCAAGGTGGAGCAGATCAGGCAGGGCCCCTACGGCGACGAGGCAGTCGTCGCCCTGCTCTCGGACGGCGACGCCTTCGGCGGCCAGGTGCTCGCCGGGCCGGACGGCGCCTGGGAGTTCACCGCCCGCGCGGCCACGGCCACCACCGTACTGGCCCTTCCACACGCCGCGTACCTGGAGGTGGCCGAGCGCCACGAGGCCCTGCGCGCGCACGTCGAGCGGGCCCTGCTGGACAGCCGTCCGCCGGTGAATGCGAGCGGTGAGGCCGAGATCGCGCTGCGGTCGGGGCACACCGGGGAGCCCGACATCCCGGGCACGTTCGTGGACTACGAGGTGGCGCCCCGCGAGTACGAGCTGAGTGTCGCCCAGACGGTCCTGCGGGTGCACTCCCGGGTGACCGACCTGTACAACGGCCCGATGAACCAGACCGAGGAGCAACTTCGCCTGGTCGTCCACGAGTTGCGAGAGCGCCAGGAGTACGAGCTGGTCAACAACCGCGACTTCGGGCTGCTCCACAACGCCGACCACGACCAGCGGATCTCCACCCACTCCGGTCCGCCGACCCCGGACGACCTGGACGAGTTGCTGAGCATGCGGCGCGACACCCGCTTCCTGTTCGCGCATCCCCGGGCCATCGCGGCGTTCGGCCGCGAATGCAGCAAGCGGGGCCTGTACTTCGGCAGCATCGATCTGAACGGCCACCATCTGCCGGCCTGGCGCGGGGTGCCGCTGCTGCCGTGCGGCAAGATCCCGGTCACCGAGAACCGTACGTCGTCGATCCTCGCGCTGCGCACCGGCGAGGACGACCAGGGCGTGATCGGCCTGTACCAGACGGGGATCCCGGACGAGATCGAACCGGGTCTCAACGCCCGTTTCATGGGCATCAACGAGCAGGCGGTGATCTCCTACCTGGTCAGCACGTACTTCTCGGCGGCGGTGCTGGTGCCCGACGCACTCGGTGTCCTGGAGAACGTGGAGGTCTCCCGCCGCGACTGAGCCGCTGCCGGACCTCTCCGCCGGGACCGCCAGGACCGCCAGGACCGCCAGGACCGCCAGGAACAGCGGAAACACCGTGAGCGCCGGGGCCACCGGCACCACCGGGCGCGTCCACCCGGTCAGGCCCCGCGCCACCGTGCGCGACGACGGCGCCCCGGCCGCCGGCGCACACACGCCGGGGCGCCCGAACCGGGTGCGTGCGCACCCCCATTGGCCGACCACCGATTTGACACCCGTTCCGCACCCCCACCACTGTACGCTCATGAAATCCATTTCCAATAGGAACGGCTAGTCATGCGCGTCGCATTCGTCGGCAAGGGTGGCAGCGGCAAGACGACCCTGTCGGCCCTCTTCTCCCGGCATCTGGCGCGCGCCGGCGCGCCGGTCGTCGCCATCGACGGCGACATCAACCAGCACCTGGCCCATGCCCTGGGCCTCGACGAGGAGGAACGCCTGACGGCGCCGCCCCTGAGCGCGCGCACCGGCGAGATCAAGGACTACCTGCGGGGCACGAATCCGCGGATCCCCTCCCGCGACGCCATGGTCAAGACGACCCCGCCGGGCCGCGGCTCACGGCTGCTGCGGCTGCTCGGGGACGACGAGATCCACACCCGTCATGTCCAGGTGGTGGGCGGGGTGCCGCTCATGGCCACCGGCGCGTTCGACGAGAGCGACCTCGGAGTGGCCTGCTACCACTCCAAGCTGGGCGCCGTCGAGCTGTATCTCAACCACCTGGTGGACGAACCCGGCGAGTACGCCGTGGTCGACATGACGGCGGGCGCGGACGCCTTCGCCTCGGGTCTGTTCACCCGGTTCGACCTCACGTTCGTCGTGGTCGAACCCACCCGCAAGAGCCTGTCCGTGCTGCGTCAGTACCGGGACCACGCGGCCGAGTTCGGCATTCCGGTCGCCGTGGTCGGCAACAAGGTCACGGGCGCGGACGATCTGGACTTCCTGCACCGGCACGTCGGCGAGGACCTGCTCGCCCACTGCGAGCTGTCGTCCTTCGTCCGCGCCCAGGAACAGGGCCGCGGCGCGGGCGCGCTGGAGCCGCACAACGCCCTTGCCCTGGACCGGATGCGCGCGGCCGTCGACGCCCGGCCCAAGGACTGGACCGTCTTCCAGCGGCACGCCGTCGACTTCCATCTGCGCAACGCCACCGCCTGGGCCGACGACGCCACCGGCCACACCCTGGCCGACCAGATCGACCCGCAGTTCCGGCACGGCCCCGCGGCGATGGCCGCCTTCGCCTGACCCGCAGCCCCCATCCCGCAGCCCGCAGCCCGCAGCCCGCAGCCCGCAGCCCGCAGCGACTCGTGTCGCCCGGCCCCGCGGAACGCCACCCAGCAGCACCCAGCACATGCCGAACCAGCCCGACAGACAGGACACCTCATCATGTCGCTCGACGTCTCCCCGCAGTTGCTCGCCCAAGCCGAGAACGGCGAGGTGCGGGAGCGGGACTTCGTGGAAACGGTCCGCACGTCCCTGCCGTACGCCTACGACCTCATCGCCCGGCTGACCACCGAACTGCGCGCCGGTGACCGGGAGTTCGCCGACAACCAGACCCCGCCGCCCTCGGAGCCGGAGCGCGGGCAGCTGCTGCGTGCGCTGTCCAGCGACGCGATCCGGGGCTGCCTGGAACGGCACTTCGGCGTCGCCCTCGCGTTCCAGAACTGCCACCGAGTCGCGGTCTTCCCGCCCGGGGCCCGTGGCGGGGCGACCCACGCCCGGTTCACCTCGCCGCGTGCGCAGCTCCTCAACCAGTCGCCCGAGCTGCGGGACTGCTGAGCCGGCCGCGGGCCGGACCGTGGTCCGGCCCGCTCGCACAGCCGTCAGCCCTCGGCCCTCAGCCGTGGAGCAGTTCCGCGAAGCGCTGGGCGCCGACGTTGCCGCCGGAGACGATGACGCCGATCCGGCGCGGCACCGGATCGATCCGGTGTGCCAGCAGCGCGGCCAGGGCGCTCGCGCCGCTCGGTTCGACGACGGTCTTCATCCGCTCGAAGGCGAACCGCATCGCCTCCCGGATCTGGTCGTCGCTCACCAGGACGATGCCGTCCAGCAGACGCCGGTTGACGGAGAAGGTGAGTTCCCCCGGGATCTCCGCAGCCTGCCCGTCGGCGATGGTGCGGGGCACCGGGATGGCGACGCGACGGCCGGCCTCCAGGGACCGCTTGGTGTCGTCACCGGCCTCCGGTTCGACGCCGACGACCCGGATCCCGGGGAACAACCCGGTGGCCGCGACCGCGCTGCCCGCGATCAGCCCGCCGCCCCCGACCGGCACCACCAGGGCATCGAGCTCCCCCGCCTCCTCGATGAGTTCGAGGGCCGCGGTGCCCTGTCCGGCGATGATGTGCGGATGCTCGTACGGGGGCACGAGTGCCAGCCCGCGGTCGGCGGCCAGCGCCGCACCGATGGCCACCCGGTCGCCGGTGTAACGGTCGTAGGTGACGATCTCGGCGCCGTAGCCGGCGGTCGCCTCCATCTTCGAGCGCGGGGTGTCCTCGGGCATCACGATCACCGCGGTGGTGCCCAGCTCCCGGGCCGCCAGCGCGACGGCCTGCGCGTGATTTCCGGAGGAGTAGGCGGCGACGCCCTTGGCGAGCTGCTCCGGGGGCAGCCGGGAGACGGCGTTGTAGGCACCGCGGAACTTGAAGGCGCCGACGCGCTGGTAGTTCTCGCACTTCACATGGACCTGGGCGCCGACGAGCCGGTCCAGGGTGCGCGAGCGCAGTACGGGCGTGCGGTGGGCCACGCCCGCGATCCGCGCGGCGGCGTCCCGGACGTCCTGGAGGGTGACGGGCGGGTGATCGGGCATGTGCGTACTCCGTTCCGGACGGTGCGGCGAGGGCGGGGAGGGAGAGGTGGGGAGCTGGTCGGCGTTCTTCGGCGTTGTCCGTCGTCCTTCGGCGTTCTTCGGCGTTCTTCGGCGTTCTTCGGCCTACGGTGCGGGACGATGTTCCGGATCCGCGGGACGATGCGCTGGACGGTCAGCGGGCGGTGGCCGCGGAAGGTCTCGGCCGCACCGTGCACTCCGGTCCGGCCGGTCCGGGGACGACCGCCCGGCCGGTCCCGGCCGCTGAGGAACCACCGATCGAGGAAACACCCGCTGGAGAAACGCCCACGGGGAAATACTGCACCTGCCGTACGCCGGACACCCATGGTCTGGACGGTCACGCCCGGTGGAGCCTGCCGCGTACCCTCGCCGTCCCGGGCCGTCCCGGGCGCAGGCGGACGCAGGACAGACCCGACACCGTGGTCCGGCCGTCGGCCGCCGCACCGCCCGGAAGGGGCAGGGCCGGGCGGAATGGGCCGTTCGGCTCTGGACCGCCCCCGCGGACGCGCGCAGCCTGGGGAGGGTGGGGGATCGCCACGGGAGGTGGACACGGTGGAAGCCAAGCAGTGGACCGTGCAGATCTACATCACCGAGGAGGGCGACGACACGCATGCGCGTGCTGTGCTGACCACCCGCGACACGTCCCGGCTCACCGGCCGGGGCATCGCCCGCCGCAATCCGGTCGACCGGCCGATCCCGGAGGTCGGCGACGAACTGGCCGCGAGCCGGGCCCTGGAGGATCTGGCCATCCGGCTGCACGACGTGGCCGCCGACGACATCGTCCAGTTGGCGGGTCCCGTCCACCGGTGACGGTCGCCTGCCGGGCAGGTCACTGCGGGAGCACGAGCAGGAACGTCTCCCCCGGCCGCACGCCGACCGACCGGCCGGGCAGCCGGAGGTCGACCGGCGCACGGTCGGACGGCGGGACGGCGACCTCCAGCTTCCCGCACTCCAGCCGCAGCCGGATGCCCCAGTGCCCCCGGTAGCGGAGCGAGAACCCGTACGACGACAGCTGCGGCAGCGGCACCGGATCGAGCCACAGGGCTCCCTGCCGGGTTTCGAGACCGGTCAGTCCGCGCTGGACGAGGTCCAGGGTGCCGGCCATGGCACCGAGGTGGATGCCCTCGCCCGTGGTGCCGCCCTGGAGGTCGGCGATGTCGCCGCGGAGGGCTTCCTGGCAGAACATCCAGGCGTCCGCGCGGCGGGCCCGGGCCAGGATCCAGCCGTGGACGAGGCCGCTGAGGGTGGAGCCGTGGCTGGTGCGGCGCAGATAGTACTCGACGGTGTGCCGCCAGGTCTCCTCGTCCAGCCGGTAGCCCAACCGGTCGAAGAGGGAACGCAGTTCGGCCGGCGAGAAGAGGTAGCCGAGCATGAGCGCGTCGGCCTGCTTGGACGCCTTGTAGCGGTTGACGGTGTCGCCCTCGGCCTCCAGGATCCGGTCCAGCCGCCGGATGTCGTCGTAACGTTTGCGGTAGCCGTCCCAGTCGAGTTCGGTGAGGTCGGCGTAGCCCTCGAACTGGCTGATCACACCGTCGTGGAAGGGCACGTGAAGGGTGCGGGACACCTCCTCCCAGCGTTCGGGCTCGTCGTCGGCCAGGCCGATGCGGTCGGCGAGTTCCCGGCGCCGCGGCTCGGGCAGGACGCCCAGCAGGTCGAGGGCGCGGCCCAGCACCCAGGCGGCCGTCACATTGGTGTAGGCGTTGTCGTCCAGGCCCGGTCGCGGTGCGTCGGGGTAGGCGTCGTGGTACTCGTCGGGGCCGACCACGCCGAGGATGCGGTGCCGGCCCCGGTGGGTGTCGTGGACGGCCGAGTCAGCCCAGAAGCGGGCGATCTGCAGCAGGATCTCGGCGCCCTCGGTGTGCAGGAACTCCGTGTCGCCGGTCGCCTCGCAGTACTGCCACACGTTGTACGCCACCGCCGAGCCGACGTGCCGCTGGAGGCGGGAGTGGTCCGGCAGCCAGTGCCCGGAGCGCGGGTTGAGGTGCAGTCGCTGCGTCTCCTCGCGGCCGTCGCTGCCGCTCTGCCAGGGATACAGGGCGCCCCGCCGGCCGATCGCGCGGGCCGCCGAGCGGGCCTGGCCGAGGCGCCGGTGGCGGTAGCGGAGCAGGGCGCGGGAGACCTCCGGGAAGTGCAGGTTGAGGTAGGGCAGGACGAACAGTTCGTCCCAGAAGACATGGCCGCGGTACGCCTCGCCGTGCAGTCCGCGGGCGGGCACGCCCACGTCCAGGTCGGCGGTGTGCGGGGAGAGGGTCTGGAGCACGTGGAAGAGGTGCAGGCGCAGGATGTGGCCCGCCCGGCCGGGGACGTCCAGGCCGGTGCGGGTCCACAGCTGGTCCCAGGCCGTGCGGTGCGCGGCCAGCCGCTCGTCGAACCCGGCCGCGGTCCCGAGCCGGTCGGTGGCGGCGCGCAGCGGGTCGCTGATCGCGGGGTCGTGGGAGGTGTGCAGGGCCACGGTCTTGTCGACGCGGACGGTGCGGCCGGGGGTGAGGCTCAGCCGCAGCCGCTGCACGACCCGTGGCGGTTCGTGCGCCACCGCCACCGGGACGTCGGCGGTCAGGCGGGCGGCCAGACCGATCCGGACGTCCGAGGTGCGGGTGCGGCAGCGCAGCCACACCGTGTCGGGGGCGGCGGCGCCGGTGAGCACATGGGTGAGGTGGCGGCCGTCCAGTTCCCGGTAGCGGGCCACGCCGGTGTTGGCGACCCCGCCGTCGAGCGCGGCTTCCACGTCGAGTTCGCCGGCGAAGCCCTCGGCCGTGAACTCGGTGCGCAGGGCGGCCAGGTGGGGATCGGCCATGTCGACGAGGCGCTGCTGGCGGACGAACAGTACCTGCCCCTCGCCGAGCCCGTAGCGGGTGTGCCGCTCCAGCAGGCCCGAGTGGAGGTGCAGGACCTGCCGGTGGTCGAGCACCGTCGCGGTGTCGGGGGTGAGCCAGTCGTCTCCGGCGGGGCAAAAGCGCAGCGGCAGCCAGTTCGGCAGGTTGACCAAGTCCTCGTTCTCGACCCGCTGTCCCGCCACCTCCGAGGTGAGCCGGTCGTAGCAGCCCGCCGCGTAGGTGCCGGGGTAGTGCACGTCGTCGGCGGCGCACTCGGGCAGCGCCCCGCGGGTGGCGAAGTAGCCGTTGCCCAGGGTGCACAGCGATTCCCTGAGGCGTTCGTCAGCGGGTGCGTAGCCGTCGTACTCCCAGGTCCAGCCCGTCACTGCGGCACCCCTTCGTCGAGTCCGTCGAGTCCCTCGGGTGCGTCCGGTCTCCCCTCCCTCTCCGCTTGGTCCTGCCGCGGAGGGCCGCCGCCCCTGTCGAGGACCCCCTCACCCCACTGTCCGGGGATCGGGCCCGGCCCGCCACCGGCGCCGGTGGCGGGGCGGAGCCGGACCGCGGGCGGATCGCCGGCCGCGCCGGGGAGGCCGCCGCGGCCCGTGCCGGCGGAGGGGCGCGGCGGGGTGTCACCCGGCTCGCGGTACGACGGCAACGGGGCAGGCCGCGTGGTGCAGCAGCGCGCGGCCCACCCGGCCGGGCCGGGGTCCGAAGCGGCCGGTCCCCTCCCCCGCTCCGACGATCACGAGGTCGGCCGCGGCCGAGCGGTGCACGAGGATCCTGCGGGCCGAGCCCTTCACGGTGGCGCTCCGCACCCGGACCCCGGGGTGGTCGGCGGTGGCGTCCCGGAGCAGCGCGTCCAGGGTGGCGGCGGCCTGCCGCTCGTGGGCGCGGGCCGGATCCTCGGGCGGTGCGGGGAACTCGGCGCTCTCGTACACGGCACATCGCCAGGCGCGGACGACGTCCAGGGTGCACCTGCGCGCCTCGGCCTCTCGGAACGCGAACCGCACGGCCGCCGCGCCGGTGTCCGCCTCACCCGCGCCGAGCAGGATCCGCGCATGGGTGCCGGCCAGGCCCGCCGCGTCCCCGCGGACGACGATCACGGGGCTGTGCGCGCGGGCGGCCACGGCCGGGCCGACCGCGCCGGGCAGCAGTCCCGCGGGCCCGCCGCGGGCCCGTGCCCCCGTCACCACCGCGAAGGCGCGGCCGGTCTCGCGCAGCAGCGCGTGCGTCGCGTCCTCGGGGACGATGTCCGTGCCGATCTCCACTCCCGGCGCACGGCGGGCCGCCCGTTCGGCAGCGGCGGCCACGATGTGCTGCGCCGCGGTACGTCCGGCCGCGCGTCCCCGCTCACCCACCGGCAGGGCCGCCTCGTAGCGCTCCCACAGCGAGGCGTGCACCAGGAGCAGCGGGACACCGTGGCGGGCGGCCTCGGCCGCCGCCCAGTCGACCGCCAGCAGGCTCGGCTCCGCACCGTCGACACCCACGACCAGGGGCCGGGTCATCGTCGTCCCCCGCGCGCCGGGGGCCGGCGCCCGCCGGGCCGCGGGACGGCCCGGCTCGCCGTCGCACCGGCCGGCGGGCCGTCCGCGAGGCGCGCGGCGCCTGTTCGCGGGTGCCCCGACCCGGGTCGCCCGGGAGCACGAGGGCGGTCCGTCCCGTACCGGGGCCGAACGACCCGGTGTCCGGTCCGGGCGGCCCGTGGCGGGCGGCCGCGCCGGCGCCCAACCTGGAAGAAGGAGCCCAGTGGCGTGCGGCGCTGTCGGGCCGCGGGCCGCGGACGGAAGGAGCCGGCGCGATGACCTCCGCCACCACCCTCAACTCGGCCCTGGCGGCCGAGCATCGTGAACGACTGATGCGGATCGCCCGTGAGGTCTCCTTCGAGGCCGGCACCCGGCTGTTCGAGGAGGGCCGGCGTGCCGACCGGCTGTGGATCGTACGCACCGGGACGGTCGCCCTCGACCTGCACGTGCCCGGCAGGCGCGCGGCCGTGGTCGAGTCGCTGGGCCCGGGCGAACTGATCGGCTGGTCCTGGCACTTCCCGCCGTACGTGTGGCACATGGGTGCCGAGGCGGCCACTCCGGTGCGGGCCTACGAGTTCGATGCGAGGAGCGTGCGGGCGATGTGCGCCGAGGACGCCGAATTCGGGCGGGCCGTCGCCGTCTGGGTGGGCCGGGTGATCGCCCAGCGGCTGCACGCGGCCCGCATCCGGCTCCTCGACCTCTATGCGCCCTACGGCAGCGGAGTGTGGCCCTGACCGCTCCACGCCCGGCACGGCCGGCCTCAGAATTCCAGGACGAGCCGTGCCTCGGCCCGTCCGCCGAGCACCTCGTCGAAGGCGTCGTCGACCTGCTCCAGGCGGCGCGGTTCGGCGATCACCCGGGTACGGCCGGCGGCGTGCAGCGCGAACACCTCGGCGAGGTCCTGCCGGGTGCCGACGACGGAGCCGATGACGGAGATCCCGCCGAGGACCGTCTTGTGGATCGGCAGGTCCATCGAGGCGTCGCCGCCGGGCAGGGCGACCACGACCAGGCGCCCGCCGCGGTCGAGGGACCGGAATGCCTGCTCGAACGCCTGGGGCGCGGTGGCCAGGACGAGGGCCACGTCCGCGCCGCCGGCCCGCCCGATCTCCTCGACCGGGTCATGGGTGCGGGAGTTGACGACCTGGTCGGCCCCGAGCTGGTGGGCCAGGCCCAGTTTGTCCGGTTCGATGTCGACGGCGCTGACGAATCCGCCGACGAGGCGCGCGTACTGTACGGCCAGGTGGCCCAGGCCGCCCGCGCCGAAGACGGTGACGCGTTCGGCGGGCACCACGGCGGCGGCCTTGATCGCCTTGTACGTGGTGACGCCCGCGCAGGTCAGCGGTGCGGCCTCGAAGGACGGCACCGCATCGGGGACCCGGACGACCGCGCGCGCGTCCGCCACGGTGTACTCGGCGTAACAGCCGTCCACGGAGTATCCGGTGTTGACCTGGCTCTCGCACAGCGTCTCGCGGCCGGTGACGCAGTAGCGGCAACTGCCGCAGGACGAGCCGAGCCACGGGACGGCGACGCGGCTGCCGACGAGGCCGGCGCCGACACCGGAACCTACGGCGGTCACGGGGCCGATGCCCTCGTGGCCGGGGACGAACGGGAGCCGCGGCCTGACCGGCCAGTCGCCTCGCGCGGCGTGGATGTCGGTGTGGCAGATCCCACAGGTCTCCATGCGCACCAGCACCTGGCCGGGACCCGGCTCGGGCACGGGCCGCTCCTGGATCTCCAGGGGCTTGCCGAAGCCTGTGACGACCGCTGCCTTCATCTCTCCTCCTCGTCCGGCCGACGGTGCAGGTCTGCATGCCGGACCGGCCGTACGGCAGGTCGCCCGGCCCGGACGACAGGACATGTCGGCCGAGGGCGACAGGAAAGATTCTTCCGTTACGCACGGTTTGTCGTCCACTGCGAGCGGGCCGACCGATTGCCGTGGACGGCGCACACAACGGCGTGCAGGCTCACCGACCGATCACCCGAGCCGGTCGGGCACCCACGCCGACCGGACCGAGGTGGTGCGGCGCGCCGACGGTCGATCACGCGCACCGACACGGGCCGGTCACCTTGCAGGGCGGACGGCGCGGGCCGGGAAGGGCGCCCGGCCCGCGCGCGTACCGCTATCCGGGAAGCGGAACCTGCCAGACCAACGTGGCCCCGCCGCCGTCCGTCCCGGTCACCTCCAGCCACCCGCCCAGCTGTTCGGCCCGTTCGGCGAGGTTGCCCAGCCCGCTGCGCCGGCCGTCGGGCGGGATGCCCACGCCGTTGTCGGCGACCTTGACCCGTACGTGCCGGCCGTCCGTGGTCAGCGCCACCTCGGTCCGGTCGGCGTGGGCGTGGCGGGCGACGTTGGTGAGGGCCTCGGAGAGCACGGCCACGACGTGCTCGGCCGTCTCCCGCGGCACATCGGTGTCGACCAGGCCCTCGATGCGCACGCTGGGCGCGAAGCCCAGCAACGGCGCGGCCTCCTGGGCCACCCGGACGACCCGGGCGCGAAGCCCGCCGCCACGGGGCATGTCCTCGCGGGCCCGCAGGCCGAAGATGGTGGACCTGATGATCTTGATGGTCTCGTCGAGGTCGTCCACGGCCCGCAGCACCCGCTCGGACGCCTCCTTGTGCTCGATGAACCGGCCCGCGCTCTGCAAGGTCATCCCGGTCGCGAACAGCCGCTGGATCGCCAGGTCGTGCAGGTCGCGGGCGATCCGGTCACGGTCCTTGAGCACCGCGATCTCCTGGGCGTCCTGGCGGCGCTCGGCCAGTTCCATGGCGAGCGCGGCCTGGGCGGCGAAGCCTTGCAGCGTCTCGGTCTCCTGCGCCGAGAACAGCGACTGCCCGGACTCGCGGGCCAGCAGGACCACACCACGCACACCGCCGCCCGTGCCGATGGGGACGGCCACGGCGGGGCCGAGACCGTCGAACCGCGGGGGATCCTGGGAGATGCGCTCGTCGTGCGCGACGTCCGCGCTGGTGACCGGAGCGGCAGCGGAGAAGGCCAACCCGATCAGGCTCTCGCCCATGGGCAGCACGAGACCGCGGTGCGCCTCCGAGTCCGTCCCGACGGCGATCTCCACGGTGAGCGACCCGGTGTCCGCCATCGGCATGGCGACCACGCCCAGGGCCGAACCCGTGATCTCCCGGGCGCGGTCGGCGATCACGCCGAGCGCCTGGGCCCGCTCGCTGCCCGCCATCAGGCTGTGGGTGATCTCGGCGTTGGCCTCCAGCCACCGCTCGCGCAGCCGGGACTCCTCGTACAGCCGGGCGTTGTCGATCGCGACGCCCGCCGCCACGGCCAGGGTGGACAGGACCGACTCGTCCTCCTCGTCGAACTCCGCCCCGCCGCGCTTCTCGGTCAGGTACAGGTTGCCGAAGACCTGGTCGCGGACCCGGATCGGGACGCCCAGGAAGGTGTTCATCGGCGGGTGGTTCGGCGGGAAGCCGTACGAGGCGGGGTGCTGGGAGAGCTTCGTGAGCCGCAGGGGTTCGGGGAGCCGGATCAGCTCGCCGAGGATGCCGTGACCCTCCGGGAAGTGGCCGATCTCGGCGATCTGCTCCTCGGTGACCCCGACCGTGTGGAAGGCGGACAGCCGCTTACCGCCCGGCCCGATCACGCCGAGGGCGCCGTACTCGGCGTCGACCAGGACCACGGCGGCCTCCACGATGGAGTGCAGGGCCTGTTCGAGGTCCAGTTCCCGGCCGACCGAGAGCACCGCCTCCAGCAGACTGTGCACGCGGTCGCGGGTGCCGCGGGCCGCGTTGAGGCGGACCTGCAGCTCCGCCAGCAGCTCGTCCAGCTTCAGCTGCGGCAACCGGAGGCGGGCCTCCCGGAACTCCTCGGAGCTTCCCACCGGCGTTCCTCCAGCTCCCCTCGGCTCGTGGGCACCGACCGGCCCGTCAAGTGCCACGGTAATGCTCCACCACCCGGGCCGGTACGGCATCCCGCCCCGTATCTCGGCCGGCGAACGCCCCGCGCACCGGTCGTCATCGCCCGCCCGGCGTCCACCGGCCGTCCAGGGCCGGTCGGCCCTGGATGCGCGGCCGGGTATCGGCGACAGTGGAGTCAGGAGCGGCACCGGTCCCCCGCGGTGCCGCTCCGTCGTGCGGCCGCGGGCCCGGCACCGCGGGGAACGGTCCGCGAGCGCCCGTCCGCCCGAACGGTCACCGGCCGGCGGCCGGCACACGGTGACCGGCGCCGACCGGGGCGCCTGGCACGCGAAGATCTCGCCCCTGCGTGCGAAATTCGCATCCTGGGCCGAAAGACCCTAGCGGGCAGAGCCGCGGGACGGTTCGAATGGCCTGTCCGAGCCGTCCGCAGCCGCCGCGTCCGGATTCCGCGAGGCGTGCGCACACCCGCCATGGAAAGCCGCGATGACCACCGAAGACGACCGACCGCGCGTGAGCGTCGAACTCGACCGCGCCGAGGCCCTGCGTCTGCTGGGCAGCGTGCCGCTGGGCAGGGTCGTCTTCACCCGGCACGCCCTGCCCACCGTCCGCCCGGTCACCCACGTCCTCGACGGCTGCGACATCGTCATCCGCACCCACGAGAGCGCGGAACTGACCTCGTACGCCCGGCGGGCCGACGGCGCGGGCGTGGTCGTCGCCTACGAGGCCGACGCCATCGATCCGGACACCCACCTGGGCTGGAGCGTGGTGGTCACCGGCTACGCCCGGCTGGTCACCGACCCGGACGAACTGGCCCGCTACCGGCGGCTGCCGCACCCCTGGGTCGCGCGCACGATGGACCACGTGGTCCGTATCCGTCCCGACCTGGTCACCGGAATCCGCCTCACCACGAACGGGGGTCCGCCGTCGCCGTCCGCGCCGGAGGCGAGCGGGTCGTCCGCGCCGGACGCGGGTGACGGGGCTCAGGGGGCCAGGTCCAGGCCGTAGAGCGTACGGCCGCCGACCAGTTCCCGTCCGGTGACCAGTTCCGGCGCGATGCGTACGAAGACCTCGTGCGGCGCGGGCACCCAGGAGCGCGGGCCGGTGCGGACCAGCCGTTCGTGTTCGGCCGAGTCGGTGACCACAGTGGCCGCGCCGGTGACCACGACGCTCCAGCCGGACTGGGTGTCCGCGTCGACCTGGTCGGCCTCGAAGGCGACCACCGACCCGTGGATCGCCCGCACCAGCTCCGACGACGCGGAGGTGCGCAGCAGCACCGTGCCGTCGCCGTCCAGGGAGAAGTTCACGGGAAGCACCGCCGGCAGGGCGTGGTGCGTGTGGACGATGCGGCCGACGGGCACCTTCGCCAGCAGTTGCAGGCACTCCTGCCGGTTCAGCTCGCGGAATCCGTCATTGGCGTACATCTGTCGTCCCGTCCTCTCGCCTCGGTACGGGCCCGTGTCACCGGGCTCGGCCGGTCCGGCTCAGACCGTGATCCGGCGGCCGGTGAGGGTGTACGGATCGATGCACACCCACAGGGCGCGTTTGCCGCCCGCCCAGGGCGTGCTGTACGCCCTGGCCGCGAGCCGGCGTTCCTCGTCCGGGTCCGCGACCGTCCGGGCGTGCCCGCGCACCAGCACGCTCCAGCCCTGGCTGAACGCGTCGTCGATGTGGTCGACCTCGAAGGCGACCTGGCAGCCTGCCGCCAGCGACGGCGTGGCGCCCTGCGCGGTCCGGAAGACGATCGCGTCGTCGATGACGCTGTAGTTCACGGGCACGATCACCGGTCCGGAGGCCGTGGGCACGCCGAGCCTGCCCACGCCGTGCGACGAGAGCAGGGAGCGGCACTCCTGCGGGCTCAGCTCCGTGAACTCGGGGGCGCGCGCCGCACGTCCGGGGCCCGGCGGCAGGGTGACCGTGCCGCCCGTGAGGTCGTTCACCGTGGTCTTGAGGACCTCGGCCAGCCGGGCGAGGGGGCCGGTGCCCGGAGCGGCGCCGGGATGCTCCTCCAGGTAGCGGAGGTAGCTGGGCGCCATACCGGCGCGCGCGGCCGTCTCCCGCCGCGACAGGCCGAGCTGGGTGCGCCGGGTGGCCAGCCTGCGGCCCAGGTCGCCCAGGGGTGCGCCCTCCACCACGTTCGTCCGGGACTGTTCCGCCATGGCCGTCACGTCCTCTCGTCAGGCCGCCCGAACGGCCACTTCGTGCTGTTCCACGCCGAGCACGACCTTGAGCGCGCCGGTCTCGGCGGCCCGCGCGAAGACGTCGTACGCCTCCGTCATGTGCGACAGCGGGAAGGTGTGGGTGACCAGTTGTCCGGTCGGCAGCCGGCCCGCGGCCGCCATGCGCAACAGGGTGGGGGTCGAGCAGGTGTCCACCAGGCCGGTGGTGATCGTCAGGTTCCGGTTCCACAGGTCTTCGAGGTGCAGGGTCGCGGGCCCGCCGTGCACACCGACGTTGGCCACGTGCCCGCCCGGGCGCACCATGCGGGTGCACAGCTCGAAGCTCTCGGCCACGCCGACCGCCTCGACGGCCACGTCCGCGCCGAGCCCGTCGGTCAGATCGTCGACGAGTTGCCGGGGCGCCTCACGGGCGTCCGCCACGGCATCGGCACCGATCCGCCTGGCCGCCTCCAGCCGGTCCGGGGCCAGGTCCACGGCGATGATCCGCTCGGGCGCGAACAGGCGTGCCGCGGCGATGGCCGCGAGACCGACGGGCCCGGCGCCGACGACGGCGACGGTGTCCCCGGGACGCACCCGGCCGTTGAGCACGCCCACCTCGTAGGCGGTCGGGAAGACATCGGCGAGCAGCACGGCTTCGCTGCTCGGCAGCGTGCCGGGCAGCGGGTGCACGGACAGGTCCGCGTAGGGGACGCGGACGTACTCGGCCTGGGTGCCGTCGATCAGATGGCCGAGGATCCAGCCTCCGCCGCCCCGGCACTGACCGTAGGAGCCCTGCCGGCAGTAGCGGCAGCGGCCGCAGGCGCTGATGCAGGAGAGCAGCACCCGCTCGCCCGGCCTGACGCTCCATACGTCGCCGCCGGTCTCGACGATCTCGCCGACGGCCTCGTGCCCCAGCACCGTGCCGGGGCGTACTTCCGGCACGTCGCCCTTGAGGATGTGCAGATCCGTCCCGCAGATGGTGACGGCGTCTACCCGCACGATCGCGTCGGTGGGCTCCTTGAGGGCGGGGTCCGGGACATCCTCCCAGGCGGACTGTCCGATGCCGTGGAAGACGAAGCCTTTCATGTCGCTCCTCACGTTCATGGGAACACCGGGGCGCATCCGGATCCGCCTCCATGCCGACGGCCGGTGCGGGCAGCGCGCCGCACCGGGGCGCGGATCGCCGCTCAGCTCCAGCTTGTCCGGCGGCCGGGGGCCACGCTTGGGCCGGTCGGCCCCGGTGCCCGGCCGACGGGGCCCGTCCGTCCGCGGGGCCGCACGGGGGCCGAAAGACCCTGCGGGCCCCGCAACGGGTACCGACCGGCCCTTCCGTGTGACCGGTCCCACACGCTTGTCTCAGGACATGACCGACAACCGGACCGGTTCCGGCCCGCTGCACTCGGCGCGCATCGTCGGCGGGGCCACCGTGGTCACGCTCCGCGGTGAGATCGACCTTCTGGCCGCCGCTCCGCTGTCGGCCCGGCTGGACGCGCTGACCGCCGGTCCCCGGCCCGATCTGGTGCTCGATCTGCGTACGGTCGATTTCATCGACTGCGCCGGGCTGGGGGTGCTCTGCCGCGCCCGCAACCGGGTGCGGGACCGGGACGGCCGGCTGCGGCTGGTCACCGACAGCGCCCAGTTCCGGCGGCTGCTGCGGGTCACGGGTCTGACGGACGTCTTCGAGGTGCACCCGCGGCTTCCGGGATGCCTCGGCGGCGGGGCGCCCCCGGGCCCGCGCGCCGCGTCGACGGGCTGAGCACGGCGGGCGGCGGCGGGACTCCTGGAGAGACCCGGTCCGGACACGCCGCGAGGGACAAAGGCCCCGCGAAGGCCGGACTTCCCGGGCAAGGAGCGGGCCTCGGCCGAGGACGGCCGTGGCCCCGGCGCCGGGAAGACCGGCCGCGCGCGAGGAGGTGCCGCATGCCGTTCGAGGACCGTACGGAGGCCGGACGCCACCTCGCCCGGCGGCTGGAGCGGCTGCGCGGCCCGGACGTGATCGTGCTCGGGCTGCCGCGCGGCGGGGTCCCAGTGGCGTACGAGGTGGCACGGGCGCTGGACGCTCCGCTGGACGTACTGGTGGTGCGCAAGCTCGGGGTCCCGTGGCAGCCCGAGCTGGCGTTCGGGGCGATCGGCGAGCGGGACGTGCGGGTGCTCAACGACGACGTCGTCGCGGACACCGGTCTCGAAGCGGACGAGCTGGCGGCCGTCGAGGAGGCGGAGCGGGCCGAACTCGAACGCCGGGTGCGCCGCTACCGGGTCGGCCGTGCCCCCGAACCGCCGGCCGGACGTACCGCGGTGATCGTGGACGACGGGGTGGCGACCGGTGCCACCGCGGAGGCCGCCTGCCGGGTCGTGCGGCAGGCGGGCGCGGCCCGGATCGTGCTCGCCGTCCCGGTCGGGCCCGAGGGGACGCTCAGCCGGCTGCGGAACGTGGCCGACCAGGTGGTGTGTCTGGAGACGCCGCGCCACCTCGGCGCGGTCGGCGCCTGGTACCACGACTTCACGCAGACCACCGACCACGAGGTCGCCGCGCTGCTCGGGCGGGCCGCGGGACACGCTCCCGCGGCCCGCCCGCGCCCGTCCAACCGGGAGGTCGAGGTACCGGCGGGGCCGGTGCGGCTGGCCGCCCGGTTCGTGCTGCCGGACCGGGCGCCGGCCGTGGTGGCGTTCGCGCACGGCAGCGGGAGCGGCCGGCACAGCCCGCGCAACCGGCATGTCGCCGCCGTCCTCGACCGCGCCGGTCTGGGCACGCTGCTGCTCGACCTGCTCACCGAGGACGAGGAGCACGACCGGCACAACGTGTTCGACATCATCCTGCTGGCGGGCCGGCTGCGGGCCGCGTCCGCCTGGCTGCGCCGGGAGACCGGTCTGCCCGTGGGGTACTTCGGCGCGAGCACCGGTGCGGGTGCGGCGCTGGAGGCCGCCGCGGACGACCCGGAGATCGGCGCCGTCGTCTCCCGCGGCGGCCGTCCCGACCTCGCCTCCCCCGCCGCGCTGTCCCGGGTCCGGGCGCCGACGCTGCTGATCGTCGGCGGCCATGACTGCCGGGTGCTGAGCCTCAACCGGCTGGCCGCGGACTGGCTGCGGTGTGAGCACCGGCTGGCCGTCGTGCCGGGCGCGGGTCATCTCTTCGCCGAGCCGGGCACCCTGGCCGCGGCCGCCGTCCTGGCCCGCGACTGGTTCACCGCGCACCTGACCCACCCGGAAACGGGGGATCCGGAAGCCGGCGGCCCGCCACCGCCTTCGCCCTGATCCGCCGGGCACGGGCCCGGCTGGAGCCGACCGGCCCTGTCCGCTTGCCGCACGGCGCCGGACAATGGAGGTACCGCGGGAGCGTCCGCGGTGTGCACGAGGCCGCCGGGCCGCTGTCACCGGACGGCGGCCGCCGACTCCGCTAGCCGGAGGGCGAGGCGAGAGATTCGTGAAAGAGACGCTGTCCCTCGGCCGGATCGCCGGCGTACGCGTCGGGCTGAACTGGAGCGTGCTGGTCATCGTCGTACTGGTGACGCTCGCGCTCGCCCGGGGCCGCTTCCCCGCGGCCCATCCCGGCTACTCCGCCGCCGCCTACTGGGCGCTCGCCCTGCTGACCGCGGTGGTCTTCCTCGCCTCGCTGCTGGTGCACGAACTCGCCCACGCGATGGTCGCGCGGCGCAACGGCGTGCAGGTGGAGGGAATCACGCTGTGGATGCTGGGCGGCGCCGCCCGGCTGCACGGCGAGGCGCCGAGCCCGGCCGCGGAGTTGCGCATCGCGGGCGTGGGGCCGCTGACCAGTGCGCTGGCCGGCGGTGTGTTCGCCGGGCTGGCGGCGTGGCTCGCGGCGCTGCGCGTGCCGGGGCTGATCGTCGAGGCGGTGGCGTGGCTGGCCGCGATCAACATCGTGCTGGCCCTCTTCAACGCGCTGCCCGCCGCCCCGCTGGACGGCGGCCGGCTGCTGCGGGCACTCCTGTGGCACCGCACCGGTGACCGGCTGCGGGCCACCCGGGGAGCCTCGGCCGCGGGGCGGGCGCTCGGCTGGTTCCTGGTGGCCGCCGGTTTCGCCGCCGTCCTGTTCGCCGGGAACCTCTCCGGGCTGTGGTCGGCCCTGATCGGCTGGTTCCTGATCGCGGCGGCGACCGCGGAGGTCCGCCAGGCCGAGATGCAGGGCGCGCTGGAGGGCGTCCCGGTCGGGCGGGTCATGACCCCGGACCCGATCACGGTGCCGTCCTGGACGACCATCGCGGGCTTCCTCGCCGAGGGGCCGTTCGGCCCCTACCGGCACTCCGTCTTCCCCGTCGTGGCGCCGGACGGCTCGCTGGCCGGGCTGTTCACCATGGGCATGGCCGAGCGGACTCCGGCCCGGGCCCGGACGCGGACGACGGTCGGTGACGTGATGCGCCGGCTGCCGGACGTCGTGACGGTCGGCCCCGACGAGCCGGTGGTGGACCTGCTGCCCCGGTTGCAGGAGGGCGGCCTGCGCCGGGCCCTGGTGCTCGACGGCGACCGGCTCGTCGGCATCGTCACCCTCGCCGACATCACCCGCGCGCTGACGTGGCCGACCGCGGCACCACGGCAGCCGCACTGAGCGCCGCCCCCGTCACGCGCGTCGGCGCCGGCCGGACTCCGCGGTCCCTGCCGCGGTCAGGCGGTCCAGCTCCACTCCGCGACCTCGGGCAGGTCCAAGCCGTGCTCGCGGATCCAGGTGTGGTGGCGGGCGCGGGCGTCCGCCATCGTCTGGCGCACGCCCGCCGCACGCACGGCGAGCCCGGGAACGCGGTCGATGACGTCCATCACCAGCCGGAAACGGTCGAGGTCGTTGCGGACCACCATGTCGAACGGGGTGGTCGTGGTACCGGACTCCTTGTAGCCGCGCACATGCAGGTGATCGTGA
Source organism: Streptomyces sp. NPDC001270 (assembly GCF_042896695.1). NCBI lineage: Bacteria > Bacillati > Actinomycetota > Actinomycetes > Kitasatosporales > Streptomycetaceae > Streptomyces > Streptomyces sp. NPDC001270. The sequence continues at coordinate 21,543 of NZ_JBIAXM010000003.1, forward strand.
CCGTCCCGGCGGTAGGCGAGCCGGTGGACCAGCCACGGGTAGCCGTGGTACGCGAAGATGACCGGCTTGTCGGTGGTGAACAGGCCGTCGTACTCGAAGTCGGTCATCCCGTGCGGGTGTACGTCGTGGGGCAGCAGCCGGGTCATGTCGACGACGTTGACGACGCGCACGGCGAGCTGCGGCAGGTGCCGGCGCAGCAACTGCGCAGCGGCCAGCACCTCCTGGGTGGGCACGTCGCCCGCGCAGGCCAGCACCACGTCGGGTTCGCCGCCGTCCTCGGTGCCCGCCCACTCCCAGATGCCGGCGCCGCGCGCGCAGTGCACCCGGGCCTGGTCCATGGACAGCCAGTCGAAGCAGGGCTGCTTGCCGGCCACGATGACGTTGACGTGGTCGCGGCTGCGCAGGGCGTGGTCCGCGACCGACAGCAGCGTGTTGGCGTCCGGCGGCAGGTAGACGCGCACGACCTCGGGGCTCTTGTTGAGGACGTGGTCGACGAAGCCGGGGTCCTGGTGGGAGAAGCCGTTGTGGTCCTGCCGCCACACGTGTGAGGTCAGCAGGTAGTTGAGGGAGGCGATCGGCGCCCGCCACGGCAGTTCGCGGGACGTCTTCAGCCACTTGATGTGCTGGTTGACCATCGAGTCGACGATGTGCACGAACGCCTCGTAGCAGGAGAACAGCCCGTGTCGGCCGGTGAGCAGGTAGCCCTCCAGCCAGCCCTGGCACAGGTGCTCGGAGAGGACCTCCACCACCCGGCCGTGCCGGTCCAGGTACTCGTCCACCGGCAGGGTCTTCTCCTGCCATGCCTTTCCGCTGGCCTCGAAGACGGCCTGGAGCCGGTTGGAGGCGGTCTCGTCCGGGCCGACCAGCCGGAAGTCGCGGCGGTCCTGGGTGTCCGCCATGACCTGTTCGAGGAGGGTGCCGAGGATCCGGGTCGGTTCGTGCAGGCTGGTGCCCGGCTTGTCCACCGGTACGGCGAAGTCGTCCAGGGAGCGGATCGGCAGGTCGCGGACGAGGAGGCCGCCGTTCGCGTACGGAGTGGCGCCGAGCCGCGCCGCTCCGGCCGGGACGCGGGCGAGGACGTCGGCGACGGGCCGGCCGTCCCGGTCGAACAGCTCGTCCGGGCGGTACGAACGCAGCCACCTCTCCAGTTGCCGCAGGTGCTCAGGGTTCTCGCGGACGCCGGGCAGCGGGACCTGGTGGGCGCGCCAGGTGCCCTCGACCGGTACGCCGTCGACCTCCGCGGGGCCGGTCCAGCCCTTCGGGGTGCGCAGCACGATCAGCGGCCAGTGCACGCGTTGGGTGCTGCCCTCCTCACGGGCGGCACGCTGCGCCCGCGCGATGCGGTCCAGGGCCCGGTCGAAGGCGGCGGCCAGGTCGCGGTGCACCTGCGCCGGGTCGTCGCCGGACACATGGACCGGCTCGTGTCCGTACCCGCGCAGCAGCGCATCCAGTTCGGGCTCCGGCAGCCGGGCGAGCACCGTCGGGTTGGCGATCTTGTAGCCGTTGAGGTGGAGGATCGGCAGGACGGCGCCGTCGTGCACCGGGTCGAGGAACTTGTCGGAGTGCCAGGAGGCGGCCAGCGGGCCGGTCTCCGCCTCGCCGTCGCCGATCACGCAGGCGACCAGCAGACCGGGGTGGTCGAAGGCGGCTCCGTAGGCGTGGGCCAGTGAGTAGCCCAGTTCGCCGCCCTCGTGGATGGAGCCGGGTGTCTCCGGCGCCACATGGCTCGGCACACCGCCGGGGAAGGAGAACTGCCGGAACAGCCGCGCCATCCCGGCCGCGTCCCGTGTCACGTCCGGGTAGGTCTCGCTGTAGCTGCCCTCCAGCCAGGAGTTCGCGAGGACGGCCGGTCCGCCGTGCCCGGGACCCCATACGCACAGCGCGTCCAGACCGCGCGCCGCGATCACCCGGTTGAGGTGGGTGTACACCAGGTTGAGGCCGGGCGTGGTGCCCCAATGGCCGAGCAGCCGCGGTTTGATGTGCTCCGGGCGCAGCGGCTCGGTCAGCAGCGGGTTGGCGAGCAGGTAGATCTGCCCGGCCGCGAGGTAGTTGGCGGCCCGCCAGTGCGCGTCCAGGGTGCGCAGTTCCGCGTCGGAAAGTACGGTGGCGTCCTGGTGTTCGGCAGGCGGCATGAGTGCTCCGGAAGTCATCGACGCAGGTCATCGGGCGGTTCGTAGGTCATCGGGCGGTGGAGGCGGCATGGCCGGCAAGCAGGCGGAAACGCTGCCGCGCAAGGCGTACGAGAAGGAACTGCTGCGCCTGCAGACGGAGTTGGTCAAGCTCCAGGAATGGGTGCGGACGGAGGACGCCCGCCTTGTCGTCATCTTCGAGGGGCGGGACGCGGCGGGCAAGGGGAGCACCATCAAGCGGGTCACGGAGCACCTGAATCCGCGGGTGGCGCGGATCGCGGCGCTGCCCAAACCGACCGAGCGCGAGCGGACCCAGTGGTACTTCCAGCGGTACGTGGAGCATCTGCCCGCCGCCGGGGAGATCGTGCTGTTCGACCGGTCCTGGTACAACCGGGCCGGGGTCGAGCGCGTGATGGGTTTTTGCACCAAGGAGGAGTACCAGCTGTTCCTGCGGCAGTGCCCGATCTTCGAGCGGATGCTGGTGGAGGACCGGATCCTGCTGCGCAAGTACTGGTTCTCGGTGAGCGACGCGGTGCAGGAGGAGCGGTTCCGGCGGCGGCTGGACGATCCGGTGCGGCGGTGGAAGCTGTCCCCGATGGATCTGGAGTCGATCGCCCGTTGGGAGGCGTACTCCCGGGCGAAGGACGAGATGCTGGTGCACACGGACATCTCCGAGGCGCCCTGGTACGTCGTCGAGAGCGACGACAAGCGCCGGGCGCGGCTGAACATGATCGCCCATCTGCTGGGCTCGGTGCCGTACCACGAGGTGCCCCCGCCGGTACTGGAACTGCCGCACCGGCCGCCGTCGACCGGCTACCAGCGCCCGCCGCGCGACCTGCAGACCTACGTCCCCGACCACGCGGCGGACCTCTGAACCACACATGTCGGCCACGCGCGTCCGGCGACCGGGCCGGTGCCCCCTCGGCGGTGCGCCCGGGTACCGGTCCGTGCGGCCGGACGAGTGGGGCGGGGGGCGTGGGCCGGTCGGCCCTGGTGTCCGCGGGACGGGCGGACAATGATCGTTGTCGTGGGCGGCCGACGGAGCGATCGCCGCCCTGGAACGAGGGGCGCATGAACGCGACACGCACATTCACGGAGCAGGACCCCATCAGGGTGTTCCTGCTGGACGATCACGAGGTCGTGCGGCGCGGGCTGATCGATCTGCTCGACTCCGAACCCGACATCACCGTGGTGGGCGACGCGGACACGGCGCAGCACGCGATCGTCCGGGGTCCGGCGCTCCGCCCAGACGTCGCGGTGCTCGACGTGCGCCTGCCGGACGGCGACGGCATCACGGTCTGCCGGGAACTGCGCGACCGCATGCCGGGCCTGGCCTGTCTGATGCTGACGTCGTTCGACGACGAGGACGCGCTGCTCGACGCCATCATGGCCGGTGCCGCAGGCTATGTCCTCAAGCAGATCAAGGGCTCCGACCTGGTCTCGGCGGTGCGGACGGTCGCGTCCGGGCAGTCGATGCTGGACCCGGCGACGACGGCGAGGCTGATGCGCTCCCTGCGTGCCGATCCCGCGCAGACTCCCGCCGTCCCGTCCGAGCTGGCGAACCTGTCGCCCCGCGAGCGGGACATCCTCGCCCTGATCGGGGACGGTCTGACCAACCGGGAGATCGGCCGGCGGCTCTACCTGTCGGAGAAGACCGTCAAGAACCACATCTCGCGGCTGCTGGCCAAGCTGGGCGTGCAGCGCCGGGTGCAGGCGGCGGTCCTCGCCTCCCAACTGGAGCAGTCGGAGCGGGGCGAGAGCGGCCGGGGCGGGTGACGGCCGAGAGGGACGGGGACGGAAGACGGCCGAGAGCGACCGGGACGGGGTCGGGCATGGGCAGAGCCCGGCCCGGGGCCTTCCCGGCCGATGAGGCGCGGGTACGGCGCGGATCCGGGCGAGGCTCGGACGCGGGTCGGGGCGGGGCTCGGACGCGGGTCCGGGCGAGGGCTCAGACGCGGGTCCGGGCGAGGGCTCAGACGCGGGTCCGGGCGAGGGCTCAGACGCGGGTCCGGGCGAGGGCTCAGACGCCATGCTGGATCTCGACGTGCTTGGCCTCGGGCTTCTCGCTGCCCAGGCCCACACTGACGGTGAGAATGCCGTCGGTGTAGTCGGCCCTGACATCGTCCTCGTCGGCTCCGGGCGGCAGCGGGACGCTCCGGCTCATGGAGCCGTAGCGGATCTCGCTGCGGTTCTTCTCCACGTCCCGTTCGGTGCGCTCGGCCTTGACGGTCAGCATCCCGTCGCCGATCTCAACGTCGATGTCCTCAGGGGCCATCCCGGGCAACTCCGCCCGCAGCACGTACCGGCCCTCCTCCATGAAGTCCTCGATGCGGACCGTGTACAGGTCGCCCATGGTCGGCATCGCGAACCGCGCGGGAAAGGTCTCGAACCACTCGGGAATCTCCGGGAAGGGGAACCTCTGCCTGCGTGTCAGTGTCGTCATCGCCGTGCCTCCTCGGCCGTGGTTGCGGCTGCTGACGCTTCCCAGTGCACCGCGTGCCCCGTCGGCCCGCTGAGGCCGAACAGCCCATGCCCAGGGGCCCCAAAGTCCCTTTCGCCCGGTGCCGCCACAGCGACACTGGTGTCAGGGACAGTCCGTGCCCCGGACGGATCGCGAGGATCCAGGCCCGCACGGATCGCGAGGAGACCGATCCATGAAGGTCCGCGACGTGATGAGCGCTCCGGCCGTCACCGTCCCTCCGCACGCCCTGCTCGCGGAGGTGATCCGGCGGATGGCGGACCACGCCGTGGGATCCGTGATCGTCGTCGAGGACGGCGGGCCGTGCGGCATCGTCACCGATCGCGACCTGGCGATGCGCGCGCTCGGCGACGGCATGAGCCTGTCGGCGCGGGCGTCGGAGGTGATGTCCCCGCGGCCGGTCACGGTCGACGCGGCCGACGAACTGCACGTGGCCTACCGGGCGATGCGCCTCGCCGGCGTGCGCCGGCTGCCGGTGCTGGAGGGACGGCGGGTGGTGGGGGTGGTCACCGCCGACGATCTGCTCCTCGACGTCTTCCAGCGACTGTCCGACCTGTTGGGCCCGGTGGCCCGCAGCATCCTCGAAGAGGCGCCGGGTCCGCCCGGTCCGCGGAGGTGACCGCGGCCCCTCGCTCGCGGGCACTCACGGCCGGGGCGCTGCCGCACGCACGATCACGACGGGACAGCTCGCGTGCTGGGCGAGGTGCCCGCTGACGGATCCGAGCAGGGCTCGGGCGAAGCCGCCCCGCCCGTGGCTGCCGACGACCAGCGCCTCGGCGCCCTCGGCCGCCCGCAGCAACACCTCGACGGGATGGCCGCGCACCAGCAGCGCCCTGACCGAACCCGCCTCGGGGCCCAGCGCCTCCCGCAATTCCTCGGCGAGCCGTCGCCGGGCGTCCTCCTCGTCGAAGTCGGTGTCGACGGCGGGCGCCGACCATGCCTCGATCCCCGGCAGTTCCCAGGCGGCCACCGCGTCCACACCGCCGCCGACGAGACCGGCGTACCGTGCGGCCCAGCGCACCGCCGCACGCGCGGACGGCGAACCGTCGACGCCCACCACGATCCGCGGCCCCGAGACACCCGTGTCCATCCGTCCCACCTCTCCTGCGGTCCGCTCCCCGGCCGCGCCGGTGCGCCGTCTCCCCTCCACGCTGCGGGACGCGCGGCGCCCCGCCGCGGAGGCGCGCCCCGGGGGATGGCATCCGGGTGGTCCGAGCACGAGGTGGTCCCGGACACGAGGTGGTGCGATCACGAGATGGTGCAGTCAGGAGGTGGCGCGGTCACAAGGCCGTGCGGTCACAAGGTCGTGCGGCGACGTGATGGTCCGGTCCCACCGCATTGCGGTCACCCGACCGGTGGGTCACGCGGTACTGCGGTCACGTGATGGTCCGGTCCCACGGTGATCCGGTCCGTGGTGATCCGATCCGCGGTGGTCCGGTCGGCTCGCGCGGGCCGCGGAGCGCCGCCAGAGCGCGCGGAGCCGGCCGCCCTCGTCGACGACGTCCGTACCCAGTTCGGCACAGGCGCGGATCAGCCGGTCGGCGATCCAGCGGTACTCCGCCCGGTCGGCGAGGCGGGTGTGGCAGTGGTCCAGGGCGAGCGGAACCGCCTCGGTCCGCAGCGGGCCGTGTTCGTCGAGGGTGACCAGCCAGAGCAGCCCGAGGTCGTTGCGGAGCGCCGGGTGGACGGCGTAGTCGTCGATGAAGTCGCCCAGGTCGAACAGGACGTGCCGGGTGAAACCGTGGAAGACGTGCGCCGAGTGCCCGATCACGAGGTCCGCCCCCGCGTCGGTGAGGGCGGGCGCGGCACGCAGGACGTGCGGCACCGGGCGCGCGGTCATGTTCGGACCCCAGTGCGCGCTGACCAGGACCAGATCCGTCTCCCGGGCCAGTTCGCGGATCGTGTCGGTGAGCCACCGGGGCGCGTCCTCGTGCCAGAGGTCGGCGTAGGCCACGCCGGGCCGGTCGGGGTCCGCGGCGAACTCGGCGGGGTGGTCGGTGACGGCGACGATGCCGAGGCGGAGGCCGCCGGCCGCCAGGCGGAGCGGGGCGCGGGCCTCGGTGACGGTCGGCCCGGCCCCGACGCTGCGGATGCCCGCCCGGGCCAGCCGGGTCCGGGTGTCGAGGAGCGCTTCGGGGCCGTAGTCGAGGGCGTGGTTGTTGGCGAGGACCGCCACGTCGACGCCGAGCCCGGCCAGGACGTCGGCGGCTCGGGGCGGGCCGCGGAAGAAGAAGGTCTTCCCGGGCAGTCCGACCGGGGAGCCCCGGTCGGACACGCAGCATTCGAGGTTGAGCAGGAACAGGTCGGCGTCCCGGACGGCGTGGCGGACCGCGGGGGTGAACAGGGGGCGGGGCGTGCTGTGGGCGAGGACTTCGGCGACGTCCCGGCCCAGCATGGTGTCGCCCGCCAGGGCGACGGTGACGGCCATGAAACCCGCACCTCCAGTCTTCCGCCCGCGTCCCCGCTCGCTCGGCGGCGGCGCGGCCGGCGCGTGAGCGGGACGGCGAGGGGCGGTCCGGGGTGGGGTGCGGGGCCCGCGCGGCCGTCCGGGGGATGCGGGGCACGGACCGTGCCGTCACCCGTTCCCGCGCGCGGGCCCGCCCGCCCCGCCCGCGAGCCACGCCGCCCACGCCCCGCGCCGCCACCCCAGCACGGCGGGAGCCGGATGGCGCGTGGGTCGGGGCCTGAGGAACGGCCTCGATCCCGCGGATCTCCCGGGCCTGTGTCCACCGTGACACGGGACCGCCCCCGCCGCAGGGGCCGAACGGCCCAGCGGCGGGGGCCGATCGCCCCACCGCCGCCCCTGTGGACTCCGGCAGCAGGCGTCGTGGTGCGGCGTACGGCACGTGCCGTACGGCATGCCGCAGGCCGCCGGCCGCACGGCCGGGTCGACGCGGATGCGCGACGGACCGGTCAGCGATCGGCGGCGCCGGGCGGCACGGTGCTCTGTCCGGCCCCCGGCCCGGCGCCGTGACCGGACAGGACCAGTTCCTTGGCCCGGCGGAACTCGTCGTCCGAGATGTCACCGCGGGTGCGCAGGTCGGACAGCTTGACGAGTTCGTCGGCGCTGCTCGGTTGCGCCGGTCCGGCGGTCCGGCGGACGTAGCTGTCGAACGCCTCCTGCTGGGACCGTGCATGTGCCATTTCACGGCGTCCCATGCCCTCGCCGCGGGCGACGAGATAGACGAAGACGCCCAGGAAGGGCAGCACGATGACGAAGATCGTCCAGCCCGTCTTGGCCCAGCCGCTGAGGGAGTCGTCGCGGAAGACGTCCATGACGACCCGGAACAGCACGACGAACCACAGGATCCACAGGAAGAACCAGAGCAGCGTCCAGAACGCGCTCAGCAGCGGATAGTCGTACGCGAGGTACGTCTGCGCGGTCATTGCCGTCCTCCGTCCCGGGCAGCCGCCCACGTAGTGCTTTGCCGTTGTGTTGCCTTGTCGCTCGACGCACTCAGCGTGCACAGGGCGGGGGTGAGGGGGCCTCACCCGGGACGGGTGAGCGTGCGGCGGCTCGTCCCGCGGCAACCGCACGCCCCGTCCGAGGCGTCCGCGGCGCCGGGGTCACCCCGCCTGCTCCTCCTTGTCGAGCACGTACAGCCCGGGCAGGTTGACGACGATCGCCTCCTGGGTGCTGCGGGCGATGACGACGACCGCCTCGGTGTCGGTGCTGGGGTTCTCCTCACGGTGCGGGACGAACGGCGGTACGAAGACGTAGTCGCCGGGTGCCGTACGGATCCGCACCTCCTCGGGTGTGCCGCAGGAGTCGTCGAGGAAGACGAATTCCGGGTTGCCCCTCAGGACGTGGATGGCGGTCTCGGAGGGGCCGTGGTGGTGGTCGGAGGAGGCGACGCCGGGCGGGACGTGGGTCTGGCCCATCCAGACGCGCTCCGAGCCGACGGTGCGGCCGCTGATGGCGGCGAAGCGTCGCATGCCCTCGGTCTGCGCGGTCCTGTCGTCGAGTGCGTCGGCGCGGATGTGGTATACCCGGGCCCGCGACGGCGGGACGGGACCGGCGGGCCGGGTGAGGTCGGGGTGGAACGCGTCGCGCTCGCCCTCCGTGCCGGACGCACCGGTGAGGGATGTCTCGTGCGAGGTCATGGGGGTTCCTGCTCGTCGAAGGTGCGGGTGCGGCCGGGCCGGGACCGGCGCACCACCGGGACGGAACGGATCGGGCGGCCTGGCCGGCCGGGCGTCGGCACGTCCGCGTGGCCATGCGTCCATCGTCCGCCCGTGGGCCGGTACGCGCACGGTCCGGCGACCACGGCGGCAGCCCACCCGGCCGAAGTGATCCCGGCCGCGGTGCACACCGACGTCGCCGGCCGGCACCTGACTGGCGACGACGTCCTGGACCGAGCCCCTCACCCGCCCCGGTAGGAAAGAGGGAGGCAGGAGATAGGCAAGAGACATCGGCCGTGCACCCGGCGCCCATCTGCGCTCTTACACAGAGATAAACCCTTTTTGGGAAAATCCATACACTTGTCAGGATTTCTTACTCCACAGAGCCGACAAACTTGGACACACGAGACAGGGGCGTCTGCGGCCCCCGTTCGTCAGCTTGTCGGCTTGCTGATGGGAGTCACCATGAACATCTCTCTCCGTAACCGCGGCACGCGCGCGGTGGGCACCGGCGCCCTCTCGCTCGCGCTGCTGTCGGCCGGGGCGGCGGGAGCCTACGCCGCGAACGCCACGCCGAGTCCACGCCACCCCGTGCCGCACGGTGCCACGTACCGGCACGGGGCCGCCGCGATCTCGGTCCGGGCCACTCCGACCGTCGTGCGGCACGGGGAACAGGTCAGGTTCAGCGGGCGCGCCTCGGGCCTCAGGACAGGTACCCCGGTGTACCTGCAGCAGGAGAGGGGCGGCAGGTGGACCACGCTCCACTCGCACGCGAGGGTCGACGGGCATGACCGTTTCTCCTTCACCGACCGGCCGGACGCCAGGTACACCCAGCACTTCAGGGTCGCGTCCGGGCGGACCCACTCCCCCACGGTGGCCGTGACAGTACGGTGAGGGGCACCGGGAGGCGCGCGTAACCCCGCTCGACGAACGGGGAGACGCCCACCTCCCACACCGCCTCGACCGCCGCCGGGCCCGCCCGGACGCGGGCTCCGGATCGGTCGAGGTCGTACGGCGGGTGACGCCGGTGGCGGCCCGGTCGGGCCGCACGAAGCGCGGCGTCCGGCCAGGCCAGGCCGGGCCCCAGCCGCCGACTCCAGCGTTCGCGCTCATGCGCGAACTCTTCCGGCGCGGTGCACTGTGGGAGACATGTTCGCCTCGCAACAACTCTTCGCCCGGCCGTGGCAACCCTGGCGGCCGAGCCGCTTGCTGCTGCTCGTTCCCCTGGTGCTCATCGTCGTGATCACGGTGGCCGACATCGTGTCGCCAGTGGACATCGTGCTCGGTCCGCTGCTGGTCATCGCACCGGCGATCACCGCCTGGTTCGAGGGCCCGCTGCTGACGGGGGCCATCGGGGGCATCGCGGTGGCGGCCCAGGCGATCATCGGCTGGCGTTCCAGCGTGCTGTGGACACGGAACACCATCGTGCAGGTCTTCGCCCTGATCGTGCTCTCCCTCCTGATCGTGGTGTTCTGCGCGGTCCGCGACCGGCGCAGTCGCGAACTGGCCCAGGTCCGTTCCGTCGCCGAGGCGGCCCAGCGGGTCCTGCTGTGGCCGCTGCCGCACCGGCTCGGCACGCTGCAACTCGCCTGCGTCTACATGGCCGCCGAGGAGGAGGCCGAGATCGGGGGCGACCTGTACGCCGCGGCCCGCGGCACGGAGGGCACCCGGGTGGTCATCGGCGATGTGCGCGGCAAAGGCCTGTCGGCCATCGGGGAGGCGGCACTCCTGCTCGGCGCGTTCCGTGAGGCCGCGCACCACAACTCGGCCCTGCCGGAGCTGGCCGCCTCGCTGGAACAGAGCGTCACGCGCTACCTGGCCGACTTCGAGCCCACGGAGGAGATGGGCGAGCGGTTCGCCACCGCCCTGCTGCTGGAGATCCCGGACGACGATCCGGTCGCCCGGTTGACCAGCTGCGGCCACCTGGCGCCGCTGCTGTTGCAGGACGGCCATCCGGCGAGCGTCCCCGACCTGGTCCCCTCGCCCCCGCTCGGGGTCGGTCTGACCGACCCGGGTGACGCGACGGTGGCGGTGCTGCCGTTCGCCGTCGGGGACACACTGTTGCTGTACACCGACGGCGTCGTCGAGGCCCGCGACCGCGGCGGGGCCTTCTACCCCCTGACGGAACGCGTCGCCCAGTGGTCCGGGCAGTCTCCGCAGGCCCTCCTCCACCACATACAGCACGATCTGCTCGCGTACACCGGCGGCCGGCTCGGCGACGACGCCGCCCTCATCGCCATCCGCCGCGCCCCCGCCGCGGACCACCCGGCCCGGCGGCTCCCGCACACCCGCTGAGCCGCCGTCGTCCGGCCCGGGCGCGCAAGCCCCCTCGGCGTGCCGTCGGGCCGCCCCCGGCTCGTCGGGACGGGCGGCGCCGGTCATGCTGGTGAGTACGGCCCCGCCGCCTCGCACGTCCGACCGACTTCCCGAGGGAGACCCTCCGATGACGACATGGACGAACGACGAACTGACCAGGATCGGCACGGCCGACGAGCTCCAGATGGCCCCGGCCCGCGGGGACGGCACCCTGCGCACGCCGGTGCCCATCTGGGTCGTCCGGGACGGCGACGATCTCTACATCCGCTCCTACCGCGGCGACGACGGCGTGTGGTGGCGCACCGCCCACACGAGCCACGAGGGCCACATCCGCTCCGGCGGCGTCGACAAGGACGTGACCCTCGTCGAGGAGGCCGACTCCACCGTCAACGACCGCATCGACACGGCGTACCGCACGAAGTACGGCCGCTACGGCGGCTCCTACGTCGATCCGATGGTGGCCGCCCGGAGCACCACGCTGAAACTCGTCCCGCGGTGACCGGTCCGGCGGCCCCGTCCTGACGCCGGGTCGGACGGGCCCGCCGGACCAGCGGCCCCGTCCGACCCGGCGGGCAGGCCCGGTGACCTCAGTTCGGCCGGTACAGGAGCTGTGGGGTCGTGAAGGACCGCAGGCCCCACAGGCCGCCCCCGGTTCCCAGGCCGCTCCACTTGCTGCCGCGGAACGGGAGATGGAGTTCGATCGTGCCGTGGTCGTTGACCCAGCACATGCCGCTGTCCAGCCGGCGCCCGACGGCCAGCGCGCGGTCCGGGTCGCTGCTCCACACCGAGGCGCCCAGGCCGTAGTGGGTGGCGTTGGCGCGGGTGACGGCGTCGTCCAGGTCGTCGAAGGCGATGACGGGCAGCACCGGTCCGAACTGTTCCTCGTCGACGACCGCGGTGCCGTCCTCGGCGCCCATGAGCACGGTGGGCCGGAAGAAGTAGCCGGGACCGGCCGACGGCCGCCCGCCCGACACCGCGACGGCGCCCCGCGACAGCGCGTCCGCGACGAGCCCGCTCACCCGCTTCCACTGGGCGCCGGTGGTGACCGGCCCCAGCTCGGTGCCCGTCGCCTTCCCGTCACCGACCTCGGTCCCGCCGGCGAGGTCGGCGAGGGCCTGCACCAGCGGACGGAAGACGGCACGGGACGCGTAGACGCGTTTCGGGGCGACACAGGTCTGCCCGTTGTTCCGGAAGGCCGCCGCGAACAGCTTCGGCGCCGTCGTCGCGGGGTCGGCGTCGTCGAGGACGAGGGCCGCGTCGTTCCCGCCGAGGCCGAGGTACAGCCGTTTCAGATCGGGGGCCACCCCGGCGGCCACCTCCTTCCCTGCGGACACCGACCCCGTGAAGCAGACCTTGCGGGCCAGCGGGTGCACGCTCACGGCGGCACCGAGCCCGTCGCCGCCGCTCAGCACGTTGAGCACGCCGTCCGGCAGCCGGTCGCGCAACAGCGCGCCGAACGCCAGCGAGGCGAGCGGGGTGTGCGGGGACGGCTTGAGCACCACGGTGTTGCCCGCCCGCAGGGCCGGGGCGATCCGGGAGGCGGCCAGGACGAGGGGAAAGTTCCAGGTCGTGATCACCGCGACCGGGCCGATCGGCCGGTGCGCCACCTCCGCGTAGCGCCGGCCGTCGTCGTGCACCACCTCCCGGTCCACCGGCAGGTCCGCGTAGTAGCGCAGCCAGGCAGCGGCGGCGTGCACCTCCCGCACCGCGTCCGGCAGCGGCTTGCCCTGCTCGGCGGTGAGGATGTCGGCCAGTGGCAGCGCCGCGTCGGCGACGACGTCGGACGCCGCGAGCAGCGCCACCCGCCGGACGTCGTCGCGCAGGCTCCACACCGGGAAGGCCCGCAGGGCGGCGTCGAAGGCCCGGTCGAGGTCCTCCCCGCGGGCGAGCGGCGCCCGTGCGACGGACTTCTCGGTCGCCGGATCGAGGACGTCGAAGGTGGACGGTGGACGTACCGGTCCGCCGTCGACGGTCAGGGCGGGGACACCGTCGACGAGATCCGGAAGGTCGACCATGGCTGCGGCTCCCTTCGGCTGCGCGGGCCATCCGGTCGTTGCCGGATGCGAAGACGCAGTCCACCGTGGCGCACGGGAGACCGGGGCGGCGTTATAGCAGGGGGTGGGCGGCGGTACCAGATTTCCCGGGCCGCCCTCACCCCCAGGTACCAGGCCCGCGCCATCGCCGCACCCGTCACCGGGCCGCCCGATCCCGTTAAGGTGAGGCTGTGCTGCGCACCGCCTCCTGGCTGGCGAGGGTCGCGACCTTCGTACTGGTCGGGCTGGATGTCTTCCTGCGGGGCAGGCCGGAGCAGTGGGCCCTGATCTCCGCGGCCGTCGCCTATGCCCTGTGCGGGGTGCTGATGGCGCTGTGGGTGCTCCTCGAACAGCGTCCGCACGCGGCCTGGACGGTGCCCCTCGTGCTCGGTCTGATCACCGTCGTCTCCGGCGCGGCGTGCGTCCTGGACGGGTCGACATCGCTGGGCGCCCTCGCCGTGGTCGCCACGATGGACGCGGGCACCGAGCCGCGGCTGGTGTCGGGGTGGGCGGTGTTCACGGCGGGCATCCTGGCCGTGACCACCGGTGCCCTGGTCGGCGACGCCGGTCCCGAGAGGGCGATCGGGGTGATGCTGCTGCTCGCGGTGGGCCTGCTGGTCGGCCTGAACCGGCGCGCCTACCGGGTGTGGGCCGAGCAGAACGCGACCCTGCTGGCGCAGGCCGAGGAACTGCGGGCGGAGCAGCAGCGCAGTGCCGTTCTGGACGAGCGTGCCCGGATCGCCCGGGAGATCCACGACGTGCTGGCGCATTCGCTCGGTGCCCTGGGCATCCAGGTCCAGGCGGCGCGTGCCCTGCTCGCCGACCGCCCGGACCCGGCCCGCGCGGACCATGCCCTGTCCGTCGCCCAGCAGCTCGCCGCGGAGGGCCTGGCCGAGACCCGTCGCGCGGTGCACGCGCTGCGGGCCGACAGCAGGCCCCTGGAGGCGGAACTCGCCGCGCTCGCCACCACCCATGAGCAGCGCCATCACACTCCGGTGGCGCTGCGCGTGGACGGTACGCCCGTGCCGCTGTCGCCCGAGCAGACGCTCGCTCTGATCCGTACCGCGCAGGAGTCCCTCACCAACGCGGCCAAGCACGCCCCGCGCCAGCCCCCGACCCTCACCCTGACCTACGAGGACGCCGACGTGGTCCTGCGTGTCGCCAATCCGCTCGGCGCGGGCGCGGCCTCCGGATTCGCGACCGTGGACGGCGGCTACGGGCTCACCGGCATGCGGGAGCGGCTGCTGCTGCTGGGCGGGACCCTCACCTCCGGTCCGGTGCGGGGCACCGGCTGGGCCGTGATCGCCCGGGTGCCGCGATGACCGGGCCGGAGCACGCACCGCTGCGGATCGTCGTGGCCGACGACCAGGCCAGCGTGCGCGAGGGGCTGTCGCTGATGCTGGACCTGCTGCCGGAGGTGGACGTGGTCGGCTCCGCCGCCGACGGCGCGGAGGCCCTGGAGCTGGTGGCGCGGCTGCGGCCCGACGCGATCCTGCTGGATCTGCGCATGCCGGTGCTCGACGGTGTGGAGACCACGCGCCGGCTGACGGCCGAGCACCCGGAGGTCGCCATCGTCGTGCTCACCACGTACGCCGACGACCGGTCGATCCTCGACACCCTGCGGGCGGGTGCGCGCAGCTATCTGACCAAGGACTCCGACCGGATGCACATCGTCAGCACGCTGCACAGCGCCGTGGCGGGGCTGTCCGTGCTGCACCCCCAGGTGCAGGAGGCGCTGCTGGCCGCCGCCGGCACCGACGAACCGCCACGGGACGACGCCGGGGGCGGCGCGACGAAGGAACTGCCGGACGGGCTGACCCCCCGGGAGTCCGAGATCCTCACGCTGATCGCGCGCGGCCTGAACAACGCGGAGATCGCCGACCGGCTGTTTCTGAGCGGCAACACCGTGAAGACGCACATCAACCGTATCTTCGCCAAGACGGGCTCGCGCGACCGGACCGCGGCGGCGCTGTACGCCCGACGGCACGGGCTGGCGTGACCCGCCCTGCGACACGGGGCGGCGTGACCCGACCTGCGACACCGGCCGGCCGCCCGGCGACCCGGCGGAACGCACTGGTGGACCGGCCGACGGCACGCCTCGGCGGACCGGCCCGGCCGCCGACTCCGCGCGGCGGGGAACGCCGGGCCGGCCCGTCGCGGAGTGCGGCCCGTCCGCCGGTCCTTCCGGGGCCCTTGGGGTGCTGCCGGACGTCGTCTGTGGCAACGCACCCGAAGGTAAAAGAAAAATAAGTGACCCAGGGTCGGTAACAGTCGTCCCACCTGCGGCGACGCATACCCGAGGCGTCTCCTGCGACACCCGTCGCGCCCGGACCGAGATGCCGTGACGGACCACCAGGTTCACTCTGATGGAGGCGTGGCATGGCCCCAACGGCCCATGCCCGGCCCAGGGGGGCATCCGTCGACCAACGGGAGTCACCATGACCTTCACCTACCGCAGCCGTACCCTCCGGACGATGGCCACCGGCGCCCTGACGGTGGCGCTGGTCTCCGCCGGCTCGACCGCGGCCCAGGCCGCGACGCCGAGCCCGGGAACCGACCTGACCCGGGCCACAGCCGCCCAGCGCACCTCGCTCACGGCCGAGGTCAGTCCGGCCAGCGTGAAGCCGGGCGAGGAGGTCCGGATCACCGGCCGTACCACCGGTCTGAAGGTCGGCGCCGAGGTGACGTTGCAGCAGGACAAGAACGGGAAGTGGACCACCGTCCCCGGCCGCAGCACGGTCAAGCAGGGCGACATGTACTCCGTCAGCACCCGTCCCACCGCCAAGGGCACCCAGCACTACCGCGTGGCGTCCGGCGGTACGCACTCCCCGAGCGTCACCGTGACCGTCAAGTAGCCCCCGCCGGGGCGGTTTTCGGCCGAGCCGGATCCGTACCCGTACGCCGGCCGCTGTCACCCCGTGTGACGGCGGCCGGTCCGCGGGGAGGGACCGGCCCGCCGCAACACCCTGCGGGGCACCGGCAATGCCACGGTGAACCCATGACCGGTTGTCACAAGAGGAAAATCCGGTTCATCACTCCGCAAATCGCTCACTAGATCGGGGTAATCGGCGCGGATGCCGGGCCGCGAAGAGATCTAACGTCCGGAATGTACGCGGGCCGCACCAGGACCAGAAAGGCCACCAGGCACCCATGCCCATTCCGGATACCGGCCTCTTGCCGGAAGCAGACCTTGACCCCCTCCTCGTCTCCCCCTGCGCCGCTCCCCAGCCCGTCGGCACGCTGCTCGTGCCGGTCGAGGAACTGCCCGCGGCGGAATCGTCACCGGACGCGGTGTCCCGCCGCGTGCGCGACGAGCTGATGCTCGACGGGAACGCCCGGCTCAACCTCGCCACCTTCGTCACGACATGGATGGAACCCGAGGCGCGGCAACTCATGGCCGAGACCGCGGAGAAGAACCTCGCGGACCGTGCCGAGTACCCGCAGATCACCGCCATGGAGGAGCGCTGCGTCCAGATGCTCGCCCGGCTCTGGCACGCGCCGCGCCCGGAACTGGTGCGCGGCTGCTCCACCACCGGCTCCAGCGAGGCGGCCATGCTCGGCGGTCTCGCGCTCAAGCGCCGCTGGCAGACCCGCCGCCGCGCCCAGGGCAAGGACGTCACCCGCCCGAACCTCGTGATGGGCGCGAACGTCCAGGTGTGCTGGAAGAAGTTCGCCAACTACTTCGAGGTGGAACCCCGTTACGTCCCGATGGAACCGGGCCGCTACCACCTCACACCCGACACCCTGACCGCGTACTGCGACGACAACACCATCGGCGTGGTGACCGTCCTGGGTTCCACGTTCGACGGGTCCTACGAGCCCGTCGCGGACATCTGCCTGGCCCTCGACGGCTACCAGACGGCCACCGGCACCGACATCCCCGTCCATGTCGACGGCGCCTCCGGCGCACTGGTGGCGCCGTTCCTCGACCCCGGCCTGATGTGGGACTTCCAGCTCGAACGCGTCGCCTCCGTCAACGCCTCCGGGCACAAGTACGGCCATGTCTTCCCCGGCCTCGGCTGGGCCCTGTGGCGGGACGCCGAAGCCCTCCCCGACGACCTCGTCTTCGAGGTGGACTACCTCGGCGGCAAGTCCCCGACGTTCACCCTCAACTTCTCCCGTCCCGGCGCCCATGTCGTCGCGCAGTACTACAACTTCCTGCGGTACGGCTTCGAGGGACTGCGCAACCTGGCGCGCCAGAGCCGTACGACGGCCCGCTCGCTGGCCGCGCAGATCCGCGCACTGCCGCCGTACGAACTGGTCACGGACGGCTCCGACCTCCCCGCCTTCGCCTTCCGGCTCACCCCCGGCACCACCGACTTCACGGTCTTCGACGTGTCCGAGGCGATGCGCGCACGCGGCTGGCACCTGCCCGCCTACACCTTCCCCGCACCCTGTCAGGACGTGTCCGTCCTGCGCCTGGTGGTACGCACCGGCTTCACGGCCGAACTGGCCCACCTGTTCATCTCCGACCTGTCCCAGGTCACCGCGCACCTCAGGGTGCCCGATCCGCGCGGGCACACACCGGTCCTCAGTTCCTCGGCCTGAGCCCGTGTCCCGCGGCTCCTCGGCCTGAGCCCGTGTCCCGCGGCCCGTCCGGGACCTGACGGACGGAAGGGGCGAGCCGCCGTGGCCCGCCCCGGGCACGCGGAGGAGCCGCGTCAGGAATCGAGGTCCGTCTCCAGTGCCGCGGCTCTCAGTGCCTCGCCGACCCGGGCGACGGCCTCTGGCATCGGACCGGGCAGCCTGGCCAGAAGGAGCCTGCGCTGTTCCTGCGGTCCGCCGCGTACGGGCCGGACGCACACCCCTTCGGGCACCGCCCGGGCGATCCCCGCGGACACCGTGGTCAGCCCGCATCCGGCGGCGACCAGGTGCAGCTTGGCCAGCCAGTCCCGGGCGGAGTGGACGATCGCGGGCCGCTCGTCCAGGCCCGGCCAGACCCCCATGAGCCGGTCCTCCCCGGAAGGTGCCGCGATCCACTGCTGCCCGCGCAGGTCGGTGACGTCGACGTAGTCACGGCGGGAGAGCGGATGGGAGACGGGCAGCGCCAGGTACAGGCTGCGCTCCGTCAGGGTCTGGCACTCCAGGGGCGGCGACTGTCCGTCCAGCGGCCGGAACGGGGGCGCGGAGCTGATGAGCGCGAGGTCGACGCTGCTGGTGCGCAGGGCCCTGGCCAGGGCGGGTGTGCTTCCCTCACGGGTGACCACCGTAATGGCCGGATGCGAGGCCCGCAGGGCGGTGATCGCTAGGGGGACCAGGACCGCGCCCGTGCTCGGCAGCCAGCCCACCCGGACGGTGCCGCCCTGGTCGGGGAGACCGGACACCTCCCGGGCCATGCGGTCGATCTCGTCGAGCGCGG
Source organism: Streptomyces sp. NPDC001270 (assembly GCF_042896695.1). Lineage (NCBI taxonomy): Bacteria > Bacillati > Actinomycetota > Actinomycetes > Kitasatosporales > Streptomycetaceae > Streptomyces > Streptomyces sp. NPDC001270. The sequence continues at coordinate 39,981 of NZ_JBIAXM010000003.1, forward strand.
CCGTGGCGCGGCGGAGGACGAGGTGCCCCGCGGCGGTCAGCCGCACCCCGTCCCGCCGCCGCTCCAGAACGGACGTCCCCGCGGCGCGTTCGATCGCCGCGATCTGCCGGGAGACCGCCGACTGCGTGTACCCGAGTGAGACGGCCGCCGCGGTGAAGGTGCCTTGCTCGGCGACCGCCCGGAAGACCCTCAGGGCGGTGAGCGAGAGATCACGAATCTCCATGACAGCTACGCATACCACCTTTGCGAGAAATTCGCCGACCGCATGGGAGCGATGCTTCGGCGCACGTCACACCAGGTGTTCTCAGAGGCCGGCGGAGCTGCCGCAGACACTCTCCGAGGACCGGCGAACCCGCCGGAAGATCCCCCCGGGCCCGCACCGGGGCAGCCGGAAGGGGACCTCCTGGGGGGAGGTCCCCTTGTCGTGCCGCGGTGGTGTGTCAGGCGGCGATGCCGTCGGTGTGGACCGCGGTGCCGCTGGTGCCGGCGGAGCGCACCTCCAGGGCGTGCACGACGTGTTCGGTGCTCAGCTCATGGGCCGTCAGGTCACCGAGGGCCGCGACGGCGAGGGCGACGGCGTCCGCGAAGACGAGCCAGGTCTGCGCGGTGCCGTGGAAGGCCAGGGCAGCGATCAGGGACCACAGACCGACCACCGCGAGCACGGCGTGCCCGGCCTTCGCCGAGGCGCGGCGGGCGAAGACCGCGGCGGCGGCACCCGCGACCGCGACGCCCGTGGACACCCCGAAGGCGATCCAGCCGGCGACATGGGCGGAGAAGGCGAAAGAGGACACAGCGAGGAATCCGCCGGCGATGACGGCGACGGTGTTGAGCGCGTAGCGAGGGCTGACAGCCATCTCGTGAACACCTCCTGGGCTCCGCAGGCATGCGGAACCACACGTGAATGTGGGAAGTGGGTCGTCACGGGGCGTTGCATCGACGCCGAGGGCGGCTCGCTACCTCCGATCCGTTGTCGGAGACACCGCTTACAACCAACGCCGGGCCTCCCGCATGCCCTCATCCGGCTCCTACGTGGTGTGATCCGGGTCATACCCCTCCCATGCGGAAGGCCAGGAAGGACAACTGACGGACCCCGAGTCGGCCCGCGCAGCCACGACACGGACCGCGCCCACCGGCTTCCGGCGGCTCGCCAGGCCGTCGAGGAGGCCGGGCACCGGCCCATGGTGGGCACGCGCACTCCCGCACCAAGAACTATGGTGTCCCACCACATACGCCTCTGACCTGCACGTTCCTACGGTGTGGCGACACACGGACGTCCCCGTCGAACGCCAGGAAGTGGTACCGATGTCCTCCCCCTCGACCGCTCCGCCCGCACCGACCGACCTCAAACGCATCGTCGCCGCCAGCCTCGTCGGCACCACCATCGAGTGGTACGACTTCTTTCTGTACGGCTCGGCCGCCGCGCTCGTCTTCAACAAGTTGTTCTTTCCGGACTCCGACCCCGTCGTCGGCACCCTGCTCTCCTTCCTCACGTACGCGGTCGGGTTCGCAGCGCGGCCTCTGGGCGCCCTGGTGTTCGGGCACTACGGGGACCGGCTGGGCCGCAAGCGGCTGTTGGTGCTCAGTCTGCTGCTGATGGGTGCGGCGACCTTTGCCATCGGTCTGTTGCCCACGCACGCGAGCGTCGGGACCGCCGCGCCCGTGCTGCTGACCGCGCTGCGGCTCGTCCAGGGGTTCGCCCTCGGCGGCGAATGGGGCGGTGCCGTACTGCTGGTGTCCGAGCACGGGGACGCCCGGCGCCGTGGGTTCTGGTCCTCGTGGCCGCAGACCGGAGCGCCGGCCGGGCAGTTGCTGGCGACGGGTGTGCTGTCGCTGCTCACCGCCCTGCTGTCGGACGCCTCGTTCGCCGGCTGGGGCTGGCGGATCCCGTTCCTGCTCTCGGGCGTGCTGGTCGCCGTCGGTCTGTGGATTCGGCTGTCCGTCGACGAATCACCCGTGTTCCGGGAGGCGTTGGCACGGGCCGAGGCCCGCAAGGTGACCGAGGCCGCCGATCCCGAGCAACTGCCGCTCGTCGCCGTACTGCGGCGCCACTGGCGCGACGTCCTGGTGGCGATGGGCGCCCGCATGGCGGAGAACATCAGCTACTACGTGATCACCGCCTTCGTCCTCGTCTACGCCACGACCTCGGCCGGCGCCTCCCAACAGACGGCGCTGAACGCCGTGCTCATCGGCTCCGCCGTGCACTTCGCGGTCATTCCGGCCTGGGGCGCGCTGTCGGACCGGATCGGGCGCCGGCCCGTGTATCTGCTGGGTGCGGCCGGGACCGGTCTGTGGGTGTTCCCGTTCTTCTCCCTGGCCGACACGGCCTCGTTCGGCAATCTGATCCTGGCCGTGACCGTGGGTCTGGTGCTGCACGGGGCGATGTACGCGCCGCAGGCCGCGTTCTTCTCCGAGATGTTCGCGACCCGGATGCGCTATTCCGGTGCCTCGATCGGTGCCCAGTTCGCCTCGGTCGCGGCCGGTGCGCCCGCACCGCTGATCGCCACCGCGCTGCTCTCCGAGTACGGCGGCTCCACACCGATCGCGCTGTACGTGATCGCGGCCGCCGTGCTGACCCTGGTGGCCGTCGCCCTGGCCGAGGAGACCCGGCACCGGGACCTCGCCGAGATCGGCCCCGAGACCGCGGCGGACGGGGAGCAGGCCAGGGGCCGGGCGGAGGGCAACCGCGGGGGGTGACCCCGCGGCTCTCACAGCGGCCCCGTACCGCCGTCGGCGCACGGCGACGCCGACGTCCGTGCCGAGCAGTGAGCGGCGGGGGGCGGCACCGGCCGGGAGTCCGGCGGCGGTGGCGGGGCGCGGGGCGGAGTGCGGGTGGTGGCGGGACATGGTCACAGGATCCCGCACGGTCCGCCGGTCGCGTTCGGCCTGTGGAAAACTTCCCGGCCCGTGGTCGTCCGGCCGGTCAGTGGGCGGTCCAGCCCCCGTCGAGCACCAGCGAGGTACCGGTGACGAAGGTGGTGTGCGGGCCGCACAGATAGGCGACGGCCTCGGCGACCTCGTCGGGTTCGATGAGCCGTTTGACGGCGCTGTCCTGGAGGAGCACCTCGGACAGCACACGTTCCTCGGAAACGCCGTGGGCCCGTGCCTGGTCGGCGAGTTGCTTCTCGACCAGGGGGGTGCGCACATACCCCGGGTTCACACAGTTCGAGGTGACACCGTGGGCTGCGCCCTCCAGGGCGGCCGTCTTGGACAGGCCCTCCAGACCGTGTTTGGCGGACACGTAGGCCGACTTGTAGGCGGAGGCGCGCAGACCGTGGACGGAGGAGATGTTGACGATGCGGCCCCAGCCCTGACCGTACATGTGCGGCAGGGCGCCTCGGATGAGCCGGAACGGGGCCTCCAGCATCACGGTCAGCACGGTGTGGAAGACATCGGGCGGGAACTCCTCGATGGGGCGCACCAGCTGGAGCCCGGCGTTGTTGACCAGGATGTCGGTGCCTGCGGCGACGCGCTCGGCGGCTTCCAGATCGGTGAGGTCCAGGACCTGCGGTTCGACCGATCCGGCCAGCTCACCGGCCGCTCCCGCGAGTGCGTCCAGCCCGGCCGCGTCCCGGTCGACGGCCCTCACCTCGGCCCCGGCCGCCGCCAGCCGCAGCGCACAGGCGCCGCCGATGCCGCCCGCCGCACCGGTGACGAGGGCAGTGCGGCCGGTGAGGTCGAGTGAGGGGGCGGAGGGGCCGGGCAAGGTGTCGTACGAGGTCATACCCCGACCCTAGGCAGCCCCTCGACCGGGCCACATATGGTCCCGCCCCATACTTCAGTCAGAACTCGTGGGGACGAACCATGTGGGCTCATCGGACAGGGCCTGCTTGATCCGGAAGAGCTGCCGTTCGTTCATCGTCGGCATCGCGTCCACCTCGAACCAGCCGACCTCCAGGGACTCGTCGTCGTTGACCCGTGCCTCGCCGCCGACGGCCCGGCAGCGGAGGGTGATGTCCATGAACTGGCAGATGTCGCCGTTGCCGAAGGTGACCGGCTCGCCGGACTTCACCATCACGACCCGCTCCGGGACGCATCGGACGGCCGTCTCCTCGTACACCTCCCGCACGGCGCAGGCGGCCGGCTGCTCGCCGGGGTCCGGGATGCCCGAGGGGACCGCCCACTTGTGGTTGTCCGCGCGCCGGCCGAGCAGGATCCTGCCGCGGTCGTCCAGGACGACGGCGCTGACACCCGGCAGCCACAGCAGCTGATGGCCCGCCGAGGCCCGGATGGTCCGGATGAAGTCAGGAGTACCCATGGACCCGACCCTAATGGAGCCGGTCGTGTTCCTCGCGCGCGAGGAACGGGCGGACCACGGGGCGGGGCGCTACGCCGTACGGGTGTGCCGGGCGCGCACACCTGCCCCGATCGCCCAGCCGAGGCCGCCCGCGGCGACCAGCACGAGGGCCATCTCGGGCAGGATGCCCAGCCGGGTGGCGGGTGTCTCGGAGGAGCGCAGCGGGATCTTCTGGACCAGGTAGCCGGGGACGAACATGCCGGTCCTCTGGGTGATCCTGCCGTCCGGCATGATGATCGCGCTGACGCCGCTGGTCACCGGCACGGTCACGGTCCGGCTGTGCTCGACGGCGCGGATCCGGGACATGGCGAGCTGCTGGTAGGTCATCTCGCTGCGGTCGAAGGTCGCGTTGTTGCTCGGTACGGAGATCATCTGCGCGCCGTGGGTCACGGTGTCCCGCACGGCCCAGTCGAACGCGGCCTCGTAGCAGGTCGCGAGGCCGACCTTGGTGCCGTCGATGTCGAAGACACCCGGTTCGCTGCCCCGGCTGAAGTCCTGGCGGACCATCGAGGTCCAGTTGTCGTTGATCGCGCCGAGGAGCGAGCGCAGCGGGAGGTACTCGCCGAACGGCTGGATCTGCCGCTTGTCGTACGTCTGTGTGGGGCCCTTGACCGGGTCCCACAGGATCTGCTCGTTGAGCAGCTTGCCGTCCCGTTCGATGACCGCGCCGACGGAGATGGGCACGCCGATCGCCTTGACCGCCTTGTCGATGACGGCGGCCGCGTCGGGGTAGGCGAAGGGGTCGACGTCGGCGGAGTTCTCCGGCCACAGCACGAAGTCGGGCCGTGCGACCTTGCCCGCCCTGACGTCGGCGGCCAGTTTCTCGGTCTCCCGCGCGTGGTAGTCGAGCACGGCCCGCCGCTGCGCGTTGAACTCCAGGCCGGAGCGCGGCACATTGCCCTGGACGACGGCGACGGTCGCCGTGCCGTCCTCGGCCTTGTCGCTCACCAGCGCCCGGGCGGCCAGCGCTCCCACCACCGGGACCGCCACGCTCAGCAGGGCCGCCGCGGCCGCGCCCGTGCGGACCGCACGGGTGCGCCGTCCCTCGGCGGCGAGGTGTGCGGCCTCGTACAGGCCGAATCCGCACAGGACCACGGCGAAGCCGAGCACGGGCGTGCCGCCGACCGCGGCGAGCGGCAGGAAGACACCGTCCGCCTGGCCGAACGCGATCTTGCCCCAGGGGAAGCCGTGGAAGGGTACGCGCGCGCGTACCGCCTCGCCCGCCACCCACACGGCTGCCGCCCACACCGGCCCGCCGGGCAGTTTCGAGACCGCGGCGATCCCGACCCCGACCAGCGCGATGAAGACCGCCTCCACGGCGACCAGGGCGAGCCAGGGCCCGGGGCCGACCTCCACGCCGGTCCACACGAGCAGCGGCAGCAGGAAACCGAGGCCGAAGAGGTAGCCGAGGCCGAGGGCCGCCTTCCAGCCGCGCCCGCGCAGCACCCACGCGAAGCCCGCGAAGGCGGGCAGGGCGAGCCACCACCACAACGTGCGCGGAGGAAAGCTGGCGTAGAGCAGCACTCCACAGAGCGCCGAGACGACGGCCGGGACCAGACGCAGCAACCTGGCGCGGCGCGTCCGCGCCTGCCCTGGTCGGAGCCGGTCCGGCCGGTCCACGGAAGTTGTGGTGACGGTCACCCCGGGAGTGTACGGCGGGTGACTTTGAGGCCGACAGCGCGGCCCGTGGGACCGCCGCGCCCGTCCTCGTCGCCGGAGGCCCGCTGCGTACGCATGACCTTGTCCGTGACACCGTCCAAAGGGGTACGCACGGCCCTGCTGCCGCACCGCCGCGCGCGACCGCGGCACCTCGCCGTCACACCGCTCGTGCGGCGGACCGCGGCCTTGCCGCACACCGCCCCGTGCGTACGCACGGTCCTGTTGTCGCACGCCCCGTGCGTACGGCGGCCGGCAGCCGTTACGGTGTGCCGGAGCCCGTGTGGTACGGCCGGTCCCGGTCCGCCGCACGGGGTCGGCCACTGGTCGGGGGACCGGGTACGGGGGGCTACGGGGTGGGGACGACAGGGCTGACATCCGCGTCCGGATCGGATGCGGATGCGGACAGCGACAGACGAAACGTTTCTGATGTCCTGGGCATCACGGTGCTGGGGGCCTGCGCGGCGTGGTCCCTGATCGCCGCCGCGGCACACGACGGCCGCCCCGAGGGTGTCCTGCTCGCGGTGCTCGCCGTGACCGCCGGCTACGCCTCGGGCCGGATCGCGGGGGCGCTGCTGCCGGTCGCCGCGCCCTGCGCCGCGGCGCTGGCCGGGCTGGGTCTCGCGGTGGCCGTGCCGGCTCCACCGCCGGGTCTCCGGTTCGACGCCCCGCCCGGTCATGCCGGGGCCACGGCCGCGCTGCTGGCCCTGGCCACCGGAGCGGTGTGCTGCGCCGCCTGGGCCACGGCCGTTCCGGGGCTGCGGATCGCCCTGCGGCTGTCGGCCGCGGTGATCGTGCTGACCGGTGCCGCCGTGGGATCGGCCGCCGGGTGCGTGCTGAGCGCGGGCGTCCTGCTGTGGTCGCTCGCGGCCGGCCGGACTCGGCACCGCGGCCGGGGCATCCTGGGCCTGGGCCTGGTGGCGGCGCTGGTCACCGGGGTGACCTGGGCCGTCGCGGGCAACGTCCTGCCGGCCGGTCCTGCCGCCCTGATGGAGTCCCTGCTGACCACGGACCGCGTACGGCTGTGGCGGGACGCCCTGTGCCTCGCCCGCCGGAACCCGGCGCTCGGCACGGGACCGGGCCGCTTCGGCGAGCACGGTGCCGTCCTGTCGCCGACGGCACCGCCCGACGCCAGGCCGCACTCGGCGCCGCTCCAGCAGGCGGCTGAGCAGGGACTCACCGGCGCGGCCCTGCTGGTGGCGGTGTTCTGCTGGGTGTTGTACGCGTTGTGGCGCGCGTCCCGGACCGCGCCGGTCGCGCTGACCGCGGGTGCGGCCCTGACCGCGCTGGCGGTGGTCGCGGCGGTCGGCAACGCGCTGAGCTTCACCACGGTGTCGGCGGGCGCGGGGCTGCTGGCGGGGCTGGCCACCGCCCATCCGCTGCCCGGGGACGCCCCGGAACCCGGGGACGGAGACGTCGGCGGATCCGCGGGTTCGCCGGGCGGAGACGGTGTCAGTGAGCGGTGCCCGGTGTGATCGTCCGCAGCCGGGCCTTGATCACCCGGACCGCGGACTCCGCGTTGTCCACGGTGATCGTGAACGTGTGGCCGTCCCACAGCCGGAGCACCACGCCCTCGCCACGGCGCACCACGACCGCGGTGCCCTTCTCGGGCCGCCAGCGATAGCCCCAGCCGCCCCAGTGACGCGGTGTGACGTGCGGCGCGAACTCGGCGCCGGCGACATGGCTGAGCGGGATGCGGCGGCGCGGCAGCCCGATGTGGCCGCAGCGCACCTCAAGGGAATTCCCGTCCAGCCGCAGATCGACGTGCACGAACGCGAGGGTGCCGAAGAGGACCAGCAGCCCGGCGGCGATACAGCCGACTACGGACATGGCAAGCGGAACGATGCCGGAGGTCCAGGCGGATTCCAGGGCGAGTTCGATGCCGAGCGCCATGCAGGCCGCGCCGACGAGCGCGAGCAGCCACTGGACCCGGTTGGTTGCCCGGCCGGTCCATACCTCGGTGTGGAAGGCGTCGGCGGTGACCTCGTCGTGCGAGTGGTCCTGCATGAGTACGAGGTTACTAAGGTTTCGCTGCGCGGGTAACGTGTTGCGCAGCGTGACTGCGCCGGGTGCCGGGAGACCGATCCCGGATCGGGCCCGTGCCGGGCGCCGGTCGCGGCGGTCAGCGGGCGGCGCTCGCGGCCACCAGGAGACGGCCCTCGGCGTAGTGCAACGCGGCTGCGGGCAGTCCGCCCGCGCGGCCGCTCAGCAGCACCGTCACGGTGCCTGTGGCCGGGGCCTCGGGCGCGGGCGGTTCGGCGATCCGGCGCAGCGTCTGGGCGGCCACCGCGCCGGCGCTGCCGTGCAGGACCAGTGGCGCGGTGGCGGAACGCTGCAGGGCCGTGCGGATGCGCTCCGCGACCAGTTCGTAGTGGGTACAGCCCAGGACGACGGTCGTCACGTCGTGCGGGGTCAGTTCGGCGGCGGCGGCGACGGCGGCGTCGATGGCCGACTCGTCCGCGTGCTCGACGGCCTCGGCGAGTCCCCAGCACGGCACCTCGGCGACCGGTACGCCGTCGGCGAAATCCTCGATGAGTCCGCGCTGGTAGGGGCTGCCGGTGGTGGCGGGTGTGGCCCAGATCGCCACGGGACCGCCGCCGGCCGCAGCCGGCTTGATCGCCGGGACGGTGCCGATCACCGGGATGCCGGGTTCCAGGCGGGCCCGCAGGGCGGGCAGCGCGTGCACGGTCGCCGTGTTGCAGCCGACGACGAGGACGTCGGGGCGGTACGCGGCGGCGGCCTCGGCCACGGCCAGGGCGCGCCCGGTGAGGTCCTCGGGGGTGCGCGGTCCCCAGGGCATGCCGTCGGGGTCGAGGGAGAGGACGAGATCCGCGTCGGGCCGCAGCCGCCACACCGCGGCAGTGGCCGCCAGGAGGCCGATTCCGGAGTCCATGAGCGCGATCTTCACGCGGCCACCATAGAGGATGGCTGCCGACGCTCCGGCCGGGTGGTGCAGACTGCGCGGGTGAGTGCCCTCGTGTGGATCGCCGTCCTGTCGTTCGTCGCCTGGCTGTGGCTGCTGCTGTGCCAGGGCTTCTTCTGGCGGACGGACGTCCGCCTGCCGCCGCGCCGGGACCCGGACGTGTGGCCGTCGGTGTGCGTGGTCGTACCCGCCCGCGACGAGGCCGCCGTGCTGCCGTCGAGCCTGCCCTCACTGCTGGCGCAGGAGTACCCGGGGCGGGCGGAGGTCTTCCTGATCGACGACGGCAGCTCGGACGGCACCGGGGAACTGGCCCGCGAACTGGCCGGGCGCCACGGCGGGCTGCCGCTGACCGTGGCCTCGCCCGGCGAGCCGCCCGCGGGCTGGACGGGCAAGCTGTGGGCGGTGCGCCACGGCATCGGTCTGGCACGCGCGCGTGACCCCGAGTACCTGCTCCTGACGGACGCGGACATCGCACACGAACCGGACAGCCTGCGGCACCTGGTGGCGGCCGCGCGCACCGGGGGCTTCGACGTCGTCTCGCAGATGGCCCGGCTACGGGTGGAGAGTTTGTGGGAACGCCTGGTGGTGCCCGCCTTCGTGTACTTCTTCGCCCAGCTGTACCCCTTCCGCCGGATCGGGAAGCGGGGCGCGCGGACCACGGCGGCCGCGGGCGGCTGCGTGCTGCTGCGCACGGAGACGGCAATGCGGGCGCGGATCCCCGACGCCATCCGGCATGCCGTCATCGACGACGTGGCGCTCGCGCGGGCCGTGAAGGGCGGCGGTGGGCACATCTGGCTGGGACTGGCCGAGCGGGTGGACAGCGTGCGCCCGTATCCGCGGCTGCACGACCTGTGGCGGATGGTCTCGCGCAGCGCGTACGCGCAACTGCGGCACAACCCGCTGCTGCTGGTCGGCACGGTCGCCGGGCTGGCGCTGGTGTACCTCGTACCGCCGGTGGCACTCGTGGTCGGCGCGGCAGGCGGGAGTACGGCGGCCACGGTGGCCGGCGGGGCGGCGTGGCTCGTGATGACGGGGACGTACCTCCCGATGCTCCGCCACTACCGCCAGCCGCCGTGGCTCGCCCCGCTGCTGCCGTTCACCGCCTTCCTGTACCTGCTCATGACGGTCGATTCGGCGGTTCAGCACTACCGGGGGCGTGGCGCTGCCTGGAAGGGCCGTACGTACGCCCGCCCGGACGCCGTCCCCGACGAGGGCTGAGGGGCCGTCACTTCCGGCCGGGTGTCCAGTTCATGCCCCACCCGTAGGCGCGGTCGACCGTCCGCTGCGGGCTCACACCGCGCGGCGGTACCAGATACTGGGCCTCGCGCCGCACGACGAGGTCGCCGCCCGTGTTGGTGATCAGGGCGAGCGCGCACACCGGCGACGGCACGGTGCACTCGTCGAGCGAGAACTCGACGGGTGCGCCGTGCTGGGGGCGCAGGGTGACCGTGGCATGCAGGTCGGCGAAGGAATTGGCACCTTCGTAGATGGTCACGAAGACGAGGATGCGCCGGAAGTCCCGGGTGTGGTCGAGGTTGACGGTGAGGTTCTCGCCGCTCGTCGTGGCACCGGTGCGGTCGTCGCCGTCGAGGTGGATGTACGGGGGCCGGTCGAGCGATCCGAAGGCGTTGCCGAGTGCCTGGACGACTCCTTTGCGGCCGTCGGTGAGTTCGTACAGGGCGCACAGGTCGAGGTCGAGATCGGTGTGCGCGGTGCCCCACCGGCCGCCCCATCCGCGCGTCTGCTTGCGCATCTGCCAGTTGAGGTTGACCCGCAGCGCGCCGGAGGTGCCGCCCTGCTTGGCCAGCGAGACGGAGGGGGCCGCCTTGGTGAGCGTGACTTTGCTGAGCCGTACGGGCGCGGCGGACGGCGGCGGGACCGGCGGGGCGACCGGCGGCGGTGCGGGCACCGGAGGCTTCGCGGTCAGGTGCGGCGGTGGGGTGACAGGTGCCCGCGGCGGCACCGGAGGTGCGGCCGGCGGGGCGGGGGCGGAGTGCGGTGCCGCGTGCTGCGGCTCGTCCACGGTGATCCCGAAGTCGGTGGCCAGGCCCTCCAGCCCGCTGCTGTAGCCCTGCCCGACGGCCCGGAACTTCCAGCCGCCCTGACGGCGGTAGAACTCGCCGAGCACGAAGGCCGTCTCGACCGTGGCACCCGCGCTGTCGAAGCGGGCGACCACGTCGCCCCGGCCGGCGTCGGTCACCGCGATGTAGAGGTCCGGGACCCGGCCGAACGTCCCGCCGTCCGCCGAGGCGGCGAGGACCACCCGCTCGACGGTGCCCTCCACGCGCGCGAGGTCCACGAAAAGGGTGTCGGTCACCTTCCCCGCGCTGTTGTGTTTCCCCTCGTGGCGCACCGCACCGGAGGAGTGGCCGGGCTGGTTGTAGAAGACGAAGTCACCGTCGGAGCGCACCTTTCCGGCCACGAGGAGGAGCGCCGAGGCGTCCACGTCCGGAACCCCGGGCTCCGAACGCCACCCCAATTCGACGCGCAGTGCCGTCGTGGGCACCGGCGCATTCGATCCTTTCGGCATTGACATGTCCGCCCCCCTCACGTCTCACCGGCCGGCGTCCCGGCCGTCCCTTGCATCCCTACCCGGCCAACCTATTCCCGAGGGCAGGGAACTCCCACCGGCCGCACAGAAAGATCGCCGTCCAACACCCGGTAACCTGCCAGGAACTCGGCCTTTACAGGATCCAAACGTCGAACACCGCCCCATTTTGCCAAGTTCGCTCGGATTAGCGATCCCACGTCACCGCCGACACGGAAAACAACCCTCTTATCGGTCTCCCCAACCAGCACATCGTGGGCTTAACTTATGTGCCATGACCTCCCCCCGCTCCACTTATGGCGGCGGCTACTACTCCGCCTCCTTCCCGGACACTCCGATCTACGACTCGCTCGTGGCCGAGCGGGGCACCCCGCAGATCGCCCCGATCCGGGTCCCCGCGGCCTACGACATGCCGGGCAGCAACCTGCCCGCGCTGCCGTCGGCACTGCCCGCGCTCCCGGCGGGCCCCTCTCAGAGTGCCCCTATGTACGGTTACCCGCAGGCGCAGCAGCCCGCTCCGCTGCAGCAGGCTCCCACGGCCTACATCCCGCAGCAGGCCACCGCGCCGCGCGGCTACCCCGGTCCGCAGGCGCCGCAGCCGCCGCGGCCGATGGCGCACGGCAACGGCTACGAGGCGATGCGTCCCGCGGCTCCGCGGCCCGCTCCGGCCCCGTACCAGGACCCGTACAACAACCAGCAGCCCTACCGCGGCTACTGACGCAGTTCCCCGGCTGTCGGTGACGCCTGGCACGATGGCGGCATGGGGAACGCCACGCTGCAGTCGATCCACGTCCATCCGGTCAAGGCGTTCCGGAGCATCGCGCTCCGGGAGGCCGCCGTGGAGCCCTGGGGGCTGGCTGGGGACCGGCGCTGGGCACTGATCGACGACGGGGGAAAGGTCGTCACACAGCGTGAGCGGCCGCACCTGGCGCTGGCCGCCGCCGAGCCCATGGCCGGCGGCGGCCTTCGGCTGTCCGCGGCCGGGAGGACGCCGCTGACCGTGCCCGTCCCCGAGCCTGCGGGCACGGTGACGATCTCCGTCTTCGGCACCAAGGTGGAGGCCGTTCCCGCCGGGGAGGCCGCGCACGCCTGGTGCACCGCGTATCTGGGGACGGACGTCCGTCTGGTCCACCTGGACGACCCGGCCACGCGCCGCCCGGTCGATCCGGACTTCGCCCTGCCCGGTGAGACGGTGAGCCTCGCCGACGGCTTTCCGCTCCTGGTGACCACGCTCGCCTCCCTCGACGCCCTCAACTCCCTGCTGGCCGAGGGCGATCACGCCCAGGAGGGCCCACTGCCCATGAACCGCTTCCGGCCGAACGTGGTCGTGGCGGGCACGGCACCCTGGGCCGAGGACGGCTGGTCGCGCATCGCCATCGGCGAGGTGGGCTTCCGCGTCGCCAAGCCGTGCGGACGGTGCGTCGTGACCACGACCGACCAGAGCACCGCCGCGCGCGGCGCGGAGCCCCTGCGCACGCTGGCCCGCCACCGCCGCATCGGCGGCTCGCTGGTCTTCGGACAGAACCTGGTCCCCCGGTCCACCGGCACGATCCGCGTCGGGGATCCGGTGCGGATCCTCGGCTAGTTCGTGCTCCTCCGGTTCGTGCTCCTCCAGTCCGTGCTCCTCGGCCTGTACGCGATAGGAGTCTGTGCGTGACACGCGGGTGATCCGTGATCCCCGGCTGGGTGCGGATCACGGCGCCGTCCACGCGGGGGCCTCGTCCAGGGCAGAGGGCCGCAGATGTAGGACAGTGCGGTCCGTCCGTGCGTGGCGACGCTCCGACGCGGCACACGGGGGGCGTGGCGCGGCAATACCTGTACCGCGGGCGAGCGCGCGCCACGCGCCGCCGAGTGTGGGTGGATCGCGCTCCGGCCGGCGGGCCGCCGCGGCGCGGTCGGTGGCTCCCGCTCTGCCCGACCGGTACGCCGAGCGGACGGGCCGCGCGGTTGGCTCGATCCCGGCGCCGCGGGGAACCAGACCCCGCAGCCCGGTCGTTAGGAAGTCGTGAGAAATTTGAGAAGTTGTTGACCGGACCCGGTCGAAGGTGCGGGGGTGACGTGGCTCTCTCCTCGGCCGGGACCTCAGGTGCACGGCTCCACCAGGGATTGTCACGGAGCGGGAAGGGGGGTGCGGGACCGTGTGGGCAATCAGCGGTCTCTGGCGCTGGCGGCGCAATCCGCTGCGCCGTGCGACCGATCTGGCCGAGGCTTGGGTGGCCCTGGGGACGCTGCTGCTGATCGCGGTGGCCGCGCCCGTTGTCGGCTCGCTCGTCGGAGCCGGGGCGCAGAACGCCCTCCAACGCTCCGTACGGGCCCAGCAGCAGTCCCGGCACGCGGTCACGGCCACCGTGCTGCGCAAGCTGGAAGACGCCATGCCCGAGCCCGACCCGGAGAGCGGCACAGGCGACAGTCCGCGTAGCCGGGTCCTGGCCGAGTGGACCGCCCCGGACGGCGCCCGGCAGCGTGGCCCGGTCATGGCGGACCTCATCTCCCCACGGCAGGGCGACCACTTCAGCCTGTGGACGGACGCCCACGGCCGCATGGTGGCCCGCCCGCTGGACTCAGCGACGGCGGCGACGCATGCGGTGCTGGCCGGGCTAGGTGCGGCACTGCTGACGGCGGGGCTGGTCGAGGCCGGCAGACGGATGATCGTCTGGCGCATGGTCCGCCGCCGGTACGCGCGTTGGGACCAGGCATGGGACCGGGCGGGCCCGGACTGGGGCAAGGCAGGCACCGGCAGCTGACGGCCTGCCGCCTCTGGTCAATCCACCGTCCGCGCGCACGCTACGGTGGACCGGCCGAGACACTCGGCTTTGACCCGCGCGCGACGAGCCGCAGGGGCGCGGCACCGGCCGTGCACCCCGAGGCGAACGAGCCACGTACGACGAGGTGGGGGCACGGCAACGCCATGGCACAGGGCACGGTCCAGGTGACGCACACCGGTACATCGCGGTGGCGGCGCCGCACGGGTGAGTACACATCGCTCGCCGCTGCCCTGGAGGCCGCCGCCGACGGTGACGTCCTCACCGTCGCCCCCGGCACCTACCGGGAGAACCTCGTGATCCAGCGGGCGGTGACGCTGCGCGGCCCCGAGGGCTCGCCCGGCTCGGTGCGGATCGCCCCGGTGGACGGAGTGCCGCTGACCGTGCGCGCCTCGGCCGTGGTGCAGGACCTGCTCGTCGAGGGTCAGGACGCCGCCGCGCCCGCGCTGCTCGTCGAGGAGGGCGCGCCCGAGCTGCGGGACGTGCGGGTCGTCACCCGGTCCGCCGCGGGCGTGGAGGTGCGCGGCGCCGCCCGCCCGACCGTGCGGCGCTGCACCGTGGACAATCCGGCGGGCATCGGCATCGCCGTACTCGACGGCGGGGCCGGGGTGTTCGAGGACTGCGAGGTGGTGGCGGCCGGGCAGTCCGGCGTCACGGTGCGCGGCGGCGCGCACCCCCGGCTGGAGCGCTGCCGGGTGCACCACGCCTCGGGCGTGGGCCTGATGGTGACGGGCGAGAACTCCGCGCTGGAGGCGGTCGGCTGCGAGGTCTACGAGGTGCGGGGCGCCGGTGCCCAGATCACCGCGCGGGCCACGGCACACCTCACCGACTGCGATGTGCACCGCACGGCCTCGGACGGCGTCACGCTCGACACGGACGCCGTGCTCACCCTCGCCGACTGCCGTATCCACGACATCCCGGAGAACGCGGTCGACCTGCGCTCCCGCTCGGTGCTCACGCTGACCCGGACGACGGTGCGGCAGTTCGGGCGCAACGGCCTGTCGGTGTGGGACCCGGGCACCCGGGTGGACGCCAACCAGTGCGAGATCTTCGACAGCACGGGCGACTATCCCGCGGTGTGGGTGAGCGACGGCGCGACCGCCGTGCTCGACTCCTGCCGGGTGCACGACGTGCCGGACGCCCTGTTCGTCCTGGACCGCGGCTCCCGCGCGGACGTGGTGGACAGCGACCTGTCCCAGGTGCGCAACACCGCCGTGTCGGTCAGCGACGGGGCGACCGCACAGCTCGACGACTGCCGCATCCGGGAGGCGGCGACCGGCGCCTGGTTCCGCGACCACGGCAGCGGCGGCACCCTCAACAACTGCACCCTGGACGGCACCCAGACCGGTGTGATCGTCACCAAGGGCGCGGACCCCACCATCGAGCGCTGCACGGTGGACTCCCCCGCCGAGGCGGGCTTCTACGTGTCGGCCGGGGGCCGGGGCAGCTTCCTGGGCTGCCGGGTGACGGGCAGCGGCGGCTACGGCTTCCATGTCATAGACGGCTGCCGGGCAACGCTGCGGAAGTGCCGCACGGAGCGCTGCGCGCGCGGTGGCTACGAGTTCGCGGACGGCGGTCCCGACCAGGGCTCCGGCACGGGACCGATCGTGGAGGACTGCACCAGCGACGAGAGCGGCGGCGGGCTCCGGCCGCCCGCGGCACAGGAGACCGCCGTACAGACGACCAGCCCCTCCCCCGGGCTGCTGGGCGCCATCCCCGGGCAGCGCAGCGGCGAGCAGGAACCGATCGTCGTCGCCGCGGAGCCCGGGCAGCCCGCGCGGAGTTCCCAGGACGTCCTCGGTGAACTCGACGGTCTGGTCGGCCTGGAGAGCGTCAAACGCGAGGTCCGTGCGCTCACCGACATGATCGAGGTGGGCCGACGCCGCCGGGAGGCGGGCCTGAAGGCGGCCTCGGTCAAGCGCCATCTGGTGTTCACGGGCTCCCCGGGCACCGGCAAAACCACCGTGGCCCGGCTCTACGGCGAGATCCTCGCCTCCCTCGGCGTGCTGGAGAAGGGGCATCTCGTCGAGGTGTCCCGGGTCGATCTCGTCGGCGAGCACATCGGGTCCACCGCGATCCGCACCCAGGAGGCGTTCGAGCGGGCGCGCGGCGGTGTGCTGTTCATCGACGAGGCGTACGCGCTCTCGCCGGAGGACGCGGGCCGGGACTTCGGCAAGGAGGCCATCGACACCCTGGTCAAGCTGATGGAGGACCACCGGGACGCGGTGGTGGTGATCGTCGCGGGCTACACGGCGGAGATGGAGCGGTTCCTGGCTGTCAACCCCGGTGTGGCGTCCCGTTTCTCACGGACCATCACCTTCGGTGACTACGGACCGGAGGAACTGCTGCGGATCTTGGAGCAGCAGACCGAGGACCACGAGTACCGACTGGCGCAGGGCACTTCGGAGGCCCTGCTGAAGTACTTCGCGGCCATCCCGAAGGGCGCCGCGTTCGGCAACGGCCGCACTGCCCGGCAGACCTTCGAGGCGATGGTGGAACGGCATGCGAGCCGGGTCGCCCAGCTCCCGGATCCGACCACCGACGACCTGACGCTGCTGTACCCGCAGGACCTGCCGGAACTGCCCTGACCGGCCGTTCCGCCGGAACGGCCGTGACTGGCGCAGCGCGTCCGCGTCGGCTGTCGTGACCGGTCGCGCGGTTCCCGCGGCCCCTCCTCCGCCCGTTTGCCCCTCCCGCTCAGCCGCGGCCGGCCGCAGCGGACTGCACCGGCCCGCTCAGGCCGCCGGTCCGGGGCGCTGGCCCGGTACGTCGGGGCGCAGCCGGGTCAGCAGCCGCTCCCGTTCCTCGGCGAACGCCGGGTCGGCCTGATAGTCGGAGTGGCCCAGGATGGGCGCGGGGAGCGGATGCTGGGGCGTGCGGCCGTAGGCGAGCGGGTCCTTCAGCGGCTCGCGGTCCACGAGCGGGCTGCAGTCACCGGGCAGCCGCACCGGGCCGCCGATGGGATCGGTGAGCCGGTAGAGATTGCGCCAGCAGGCCACCTCGCGGTGCAGTGAGCCGAGTTCGGCGGGACCGAAGTAGGCGGGGAACCAGCGTCCGTACAGGCGCTCCAGCGGAGAACCGTAGGTGAGCAGCGCGACCCGTCCGCGCACGGACGGCGTCAACTGCCAGGCCGCGGCGGCCGCGAGGACGCTGCCCTGGGAGTGGCCGGAGATCACCAGGCGTCCGCCGGTGCTGCGCGTCCAGGTCGCCATCCGCCAGGTCAGGTCGGGCACCGCGCGCTCGGCATAGCACGGGGGCGCGAACGGGTGGGCGGCGCGCGGCCAGAAGGTGCCGACGTCCCAGAGGATGCCGACGGTGCGCCGCGCGGACGCGTCCTTGTAGGCGCGCCGTCCCAGGGCGACGAACAGGACGAAGCCGAGTCCGACCAGCCAGGAGCCCAGGGCCTGCGCGACCTCGGCCCCGCCCTGCACGACGGTGAACGCGTGCCGGGCCGCCCGCACCGGGGTCTGCCCGGTGTTCATGGCACCCACCAAGGCCCCCGCGCCGAGCAGCAGCGTGGTTCCGCAGACGAGGGCGATGAGGAGAGGGGCCCGGTCGGTGAGCGTGGCCATCGCCCGGGTGCGGGCGATACTGCGGGTGCGTGCCGGGTCGGCGGGCTCCTTCGGGTAGTCGGTGTCCACCGCCGCACACTCGGCGCGGCTGAGCCGCAGGGTACGCCAGGCCAGCCAGCCGACCAGCGCGAGCAGCGCCACCAGGAGCGGTGGGATGACGGACGCCTGCCAGGTCAGCAGCACCGGCGGGCCGTCGATGGAGGAGCCGGTGCCGTCCATCCAGTCGGCCACGCGCTGTGCGACGCCGCCCGAGAGCACACCGCCCAGCCCGCAGGCCAGCAGCGCGACCGCGGGTCCGCCGAATCCGCGCATGGCGACCCGCCGTCGGGCCCCGGAGTCCGTCGCGGCGGACGGCCCGGGATCCCGGGGCCCGGAGCGGTACAGCACCTGGGCGACCACACCGATGACGATCACCAGCAGTCCCTGGGCCAGGACGACGCCACCGAAGGTGGTGTCCCCCGACAGCCGTCCCGCCGACTGCCAGCCCGGCCGGGACCAGCCCGCGTACACCAGCGCGAGGAGCAGCAGGACCAGGGTGCCCAGCGGCAGCCGGCGTACCAGGTGCTCGTCGAGTTCCTGGTCCAGGCGGCTCTCGCTGCGGCCCCTGCGGCACACCACCCAGAGCACCGTGGCCGTGGTGGCGCACAGCGCGGCGAGCAGCAGCCAGCCGAGGGTGTCGAGGAGTCCGGAACCGCCGGCCCCGCGGTCGAAGCGCGCGGCCGGGGAGACGACCGCGGCCGTGACCGTGAGCAGGCCCGCGGCGGTGTGCGCGGCGCGCAGCCGGGCCACCAGGCGGCGCCCGTACCAGAAGCCGGGGCGGCCCAGCGCGGTGGGGCCGGTCTGTTCGTCCCGTTCCGGACGGTGGGTCAGCGGCGGCTGGGACTCGTAGGCGCTCCAGGTGCGCCGCGACAGGTACCAGAGCAGCCAGGTCAGGGCGGCAGGCACCGCGGCGGCCAGGGCGAGGCGCCGCCCGGGCGGGCTCCACCAGCCGTCGCCGGAAACCGCGGGTGAGAGAAAGCCCAGCCAGGAGTGGCGCTCGGCGCAGGCGCTGACGCCGGCGCACTGCCAGGCCACCAGGTCCAGGGCGACCTCGCAGGCCGCCGCCACCAGCAGCACCGTGAGCGTGAGTCCCACGAGCCGCACCAGCAGCCCGTACAGCCGCACCGTCCGCCGGTGGCCCGAGGTGGCGGGCCGCATCCAGTGCGCGAGGTTGACGACCATGAAGGGCAGCAGCAGGAGCCACAGGGCGCGGGCGCTGTTGCCCGAGGTCAGGTTGGACCAGACGTACGCCTCGGCGACCGGTCTGTCCCGGTACTCCTCCGGCCGGGCCTCCGCGTCGACGTCGACGGCGCGCCGGAAGACCGCGGCCCGGTCGTCGCCGGTGATCCGTACCGTGCACGGATCGTCGAGCATCTCCTGAGGTGTGGCGCCCCCTACTCCGTGGACCAGGAGTTCCAGGTCGATCGGGGCCTCTTCGGATCGCGTCGCGGGGCTGTCCGCCCCGTCGGCCGCGGTCTCCTGCTGCGCACGCTCCACTGTCCTCGCACTTCCCCCGTGACGGGCCGACGGATGGTCTCCGTGCGGCCTTCAGATTCTCCGCTCCAGGTGTGTTGTACACCTCTCGTCACGGAATCTCCTCGATCCGTGTGACACCCGGCGACACCGATCGTGCCCGAAGGGCATGTGCACGTCGATGCGGGGGACGCAACCGCAAGCTTCCCGTGACAAGATGGGACGTCCGCGCACCGGAAGCACGGCGGAACATCCTGGTCGGAGCGGGTGCGGTGGGCGAGTCGGCGGCTGAGGCGAAAGGACCGGAGCGTACGTGAGTGAGAATCAGAACCTCCTCGCGGAGCAGCGCCGCGCCCTGATCCTGGACGAGGTCCGCCGGCGTGGCGGTGTCCGGGTGAACGAACTGACGCGCAAGCTCGGCGTGTCGGACATGACCGTGCGACGCGACCTGGACGCGCTGGCCCGCCAGGGGGTTCTGGAGAAGGTGCACGGCGGGGCGGTTCCGGTCATCGAGGCGAGCACGCACGAGCCGGGCTTCGAGGCCAAGTCGGCTCTGGAGCTGAGCGCCAAGGAGGACATCGCGCGGGCCGCCGCCGGCTTGGTCAGTCCGGGCACCGCGATCGCCCTGTCCGGTGGCACGACGACCTACGCACTCGCGCACCACCTTCTTGAGGTTCCGGACCTGACGGTGGTGACCAACTCGGTGCGGGTCGCGGACGTCTTCCACGCCGCGCAGCGGACCTCGGGGCAGCGGCAGGGCGCGCCCGTGGTCGTGCTGACCGGCGGGGTGCGCACCCCGTCCGACTCGCTGGTGGGGCCGGTGGCCGACCAGGCGATCGGCACGCTCCACTTCGACCTGCTCTTCCTCGGTGTGCACGGGATATCGGTCGAGGCCGGCCTGTCGACACCGAACCTCGCGGAGGCCGAGACCAACCGCCGGCTGGTGCAGTCTGCGCGGCGCGTGGTGGTGGTCGCGGACCACACCAAGTGGGGGACCGTGGGCCTGAGTTCCTTCGCCACCCTGGATCAGGTCGACACCCTGGTCACCGACGCGGGTCTGCCGGGCGCGGCACGCGCTGAGGTCTCCGAGCATCTGCGGCGACTGGTGGTGGCGGGGGCACCGACCGGGGATACTGCCGACTGACGATCCATCAGTTCGGGTCGGCGGGGCGGCGCCCCGTCTCCCCGGGGGATTTCACGAGGGGGTTGGCAGCCATGGCTCACGGCCTGCGTCCGGTGGGAATCGACTTCGTCGAGACCGCCCCCGTACGCCTGGTGTTCACGCACGAGATCAACGCCGCGCCCGACACCGTCTTCCGGGCGCTCGCCGAGGACGTACCCGGTTGGACCGAGTGGTTCTCGGCGGTGACGTCCGCCCGGCCGACCGCGGGCGGACGGCAGATCCGGCTCAGAGGCGGAACCCGGTTCGAGGAGTCGGTGATCGAGGCCGAGCCCCCCGAGCGGTACGCCTACCGCGTCGACGTGGCGAACGCGCCGGGCGCCCGTGCCTGGATCGAGGAGTGGCGGCTCGCCCCGGCCGGTACCGGCACCCGGGTACGGATGACGTTCGCGCTCGACGGGACGGGGCTCTTCCGCGCCGTCGCCCGTCTCTCGCGCCCCGGCGTCGGCCGCGCGTTCCACGACGCCATGACCGCACTGGACCGGCGCCTCACCGACCGGGACCGGGCAGACCCCGCGTCCGGGTGAGGGCAGAGGCGAGGGCCGGAGCGAAGGCGAGGGCGTCAGAGGATCGGGACGTGGTTGCCGTGGGGCGCGAGCACGACACGGGCGCCCTGGTGTCGAGCGCGGGCCTGCCGTCCTCGCACGCGAGCGGCCGCCTGCGCACCGAAGGGCGTCGCGGGCCCTCGCTGGGCGCCCAGGCTGCTGCGGGGCGCCGCGGCGCGGGCCGCCGCGGGCCGCCCGCAAGCCGTCTCCGGACGCGGAGGATCTCGCGTCTCTCGCGCTTCGTGTCTCTCGCGCCTCCCGTCGCGGGGCTTCGTGGTGCGGGTCAGTCCGGCCATGCTCCCGTCGCCAGCAGCGAGTCGATCGCGGCCGAGTACGGTTCGATGTCCAGGCCCTGCTCCGCAAGCCAGGAGTCCGCGTAGTACTTGTCGAGATAGCGGTCGCCCGGGTCGCACAGCAGGGTGACCACGCTCCCGGAGCGTCCCTCGGCGACCAGCTCCGAGACGATCTTGAGGGCGCTCCACAGGCCGGTGCCGGTGGAACCGCCCGCCTTGCGGCCGATGACCCGTTCCAGGGCCCGTACGGCGGCGACGGCGGCCGCGTCCGGGACCTTCATCATCCGGTCGATGGCGCCGGGTACGAAGCTCGGCTCCATACGCGGGCGGCCGATGCCCTCGATGCGCGAGCCGCAGTCGCAGGTGACGTCCGGATCGCCGGTGGTCCAGCCCTCGAAGAAGCACGAGTTGTCGGGGTCGGCGACACAGATACGGGTGTCGTACTGCATGTAGTGCACATAGCGCGCGATCGTCGCCGAGGTGCCGCCGGTGCCGGCGGTGGCGACGATCCACGCGGGCTCCGGGAACCGTTCCAACTCCAGCTGACGGAAGATCGATTCGGCGATGTTGTTGTTGCCGCGCCAGTCCGTGGCACGCTCGGCGTAGGTGAACTGGTCCATGTAATGGCCGCCGGTCTGCATCGCGAGGCGGGCCGATTCCTCGTACATCTTCCGCGGTTCGTCGACGAAGTGGCACCGCCCGCCGTGGAATTCGATGAGGCGGCACTTCTCGGCGCTGGTTGTGCGGGGCATGACCGCGATGAAGGGCACGCCGATCAGTTTGGCGAAGTACGCCTCGGACACGGCCGTCGAACCACTGGACGCCTCGATCACCGGCCGCCCCGGCCGGATCCAGCCGTTGCACAGGCCGTAGAGGAAGAGCGAGCGCGCGAGCCGGTGTTTGAGACTGCCGGTCGGGTGGGTCGACTCGTCCTTGAGGTAGAGGTCGATGCCCCAGTCCTCGGGCAGCGGAAAGCGCAGCAGGTGGGTGTCGGCGGAGCGGTTGGCGTCGGCCTGGACCTTGCGGACGGCTTCCTTCAGCCAGGCACGGTAGGCGAGGTCGGTGCGGTCGACGTCCAGGGTGACGCCGGTCCGGGTCTGTGGGGTGGTGCTCACGAGGTGACTCCTTACACTCCGCGCCGCCGGCGCCCGCGACGGCCGCCGCTCTGATCATAGGCAGCTTCCACACCGCCTCCCATCTGCATAAACACACCTTTGAGCGGCCCAAAGGCGGCGCTTGGGCGCGGCAAGCGGGGCGCATGGGGGCGCATTCCGTGGAAGCTCCGGACGCGTCTGCGTACGGCACCATGGGTACTGGTGTTCAGAGCCAGGGGCGGGCAGACTGCACCGGGTGCGGGGCGGCGTCCCGCGCGAAGGAGCACACTGGATCACGGAACGAGCCGGGACGGCACCGGGCCCCGCCCCGGCGGGCACCGGTCCGGCGGGCGATATGCGCGAGGGGGGCGGGGCAGGATGGCGGAGCCGGAGTTCACGGCCAAGGGCGTCCGGATAGAGAAGCGGCTGCGTTCGCTGACCAGGGCCGGGCAGGTCCGGATCAGCGACGGCAGGGTCGAGTTGCTCACCAGTTACGGCAGCGAGATAGACAGCGCGCCGGTCCAGGCGGTGCGCGCCTCCAAGCCCTGGTTCGCCCCGGACGACCGGGCCCTGGCGGATCTCAACGGCCAGCGGTACCTGCTGACCCTGGGCGATCACGATCCCGCCCCCGGCCACCCCGGTCCGCCGGCGGCGCGGCGGTTCATCGAGGCGGTGCGCCGGGCAGCGGGGCGCGAGGGCTGAGCTACGGCGAGTTGCGTACGCGTGTGTCCTGAGTCACTCTGGTCTCACGTCACTCTGGGTTTACCGGCGATAACGCTGCGAACCAGCCCGCCGGTCACGACAGCAGGCGGCCGCCCACGCAGGCGCCTTGCTGGATCCGTACTCCGTGTTCTTCCGGACCTCACGTCGGGGAGTCGCAGCCGTGATCAGTCACCCAAGCAGGCACTGCACGGTGGAGCTCCAAGCCCTGCCGTCGCGGATCGGTCAGGTCCGCAGAATCGTATCTGCACATTTGCGCTACTGGCATCTTGACCCGTTGATAGACCGGGCCGCGCTCGGTGTGACCGAGTTGTTGACCAACGTCCACCAGCATGCCCGGCCCGACAAGTCGTGCACCGTGGAGATCGAGCTGCTGCTCGACCGGCTGACGGTGTCGGTGCGCGACCGCGATCCGCGCCTCCCCGTGGCGGCGGACATCAAGGATGTCGCCCCCCTGGACACCCGCGGACGCGGGCTCGCCATGGTGGCGGCCGTGAGCGAGAGTTGGGGCGCGCGCCCGGACGGGGACGAGGGAAAAGTCGTGTGGTTCACGTTGCCCGCGCGGGTGGAGGCGAAGCCGCAGCGCGGCCGAGCGCCACAGCGCACGCCCGCGGAGCAGCCAACCCCCCGGTTCCCGGAGGTCGAACCCGTAGCCTGCGTGCCCGCCGTGGCACACGCTCCCGCCCGGTCGGCCGTTGTCGGCTGACCGGGCGGTGACCCTCCCCTCCCCGGTGGCCCGTGGGCGGTGGTCCCCAGAACGTCCTGGCGGGCCGCCCGCCGGCCCGGACGCGGTCCTGCGCGGGGGTTCCCCCGCCGGGCCGGACGCGGTTCTGCGCGGGGTCCCCTGCCGGGCCGGATGCGGTTCTGCGCGGGGTCCCCTGCCGGGCCGGATGCGGTTCTGCGCGGGGTCCGGACCGGATCTCTTGTTACCGTCGCGGGGCTCGGCGCATGCTGGCCTTCCGTGACGGGGCCGGCGCGTTCTACTCGTCCGCAACGGGGCTCGGCACGTCCTGGCCGTCCGTCACGACGGCCTCGTCGTCGACCCGTCCGGTGTGACCGACCGTCATCGGTGCGGCCGGCGCCGCCCTCGCGGTCGGAGCGACCGTGGAGAGCCATCCGTCCACCGTGCGCAGCGATCCATGAACTGGTCCGACTGGCCTTACCGGTCTGGGCGTTGGGCCGGTCCTCTCAGTGGCGGTCCGGTGACGTGGCACGGCCCGGGTGTCGGCGGTCCTGCCGTCTGCGAGCCGAGGGCGGGCCCGATCCAGGTGTCGGCGGTCCTGCCGGCGGCAGGCCGATGACGTGCACGGTCCGGGTGTCGGCAGTCCTACCCTCGGCAGGCCGATGACGTATGCCCGTGTGGTGCCCATGGCCCGACGGCGGAGGTCCGTACGCCGGGCCCGGCGGTCACGCCGCGCCGGTCTTGTCCACGCGGCCGAACCGCTCGTCCAGGACGGAGAGCCGACGCCAGTACTCGTCCTCGTCGATCTCGCCGGTGGCGAACCGCCTGCCCACGATCGCGATCGGTGAGTCGCCCCCGGGACGCCCGGCGGGCTCCGGCCACCAGGGCGCGCCGCGCCCGCGCCGGACCGTGCGGCGCACGACGGTGCCGACGCCGATCGCGACGGCCGCCCAGAACAGGGGGAAGAACAGGATCCACGGGCCGGGACCGCCGTCCCAGTTCGCCAGGGTCTCCATCACAGGTCATCTCCTCCGCAGAAGCACGTGTCAGGTGATGTTCCGAGACTGGCTCGTGGAAGGGGTCCGGGTCGTCGTACCGCCAGCGGCAGTGCGCATACCTCCCGGGGAGTACGCGAACGCGGGGCGACTCCTCACCGGTGAGTTGTCCGAACGGGCGGTTGACGCCACGACGGGTGACTGGCCTCCCGGCGGCGGAGCGGCATCCGAACGAGTGAGGGCCATCGGGCGGTGACGTATGCAGCAGCTCATCGGCCTGGCGTTCACCGCGAAGTTCGGCGCGGCGGCTCCCGAATCGGAACGAGGTGGGAGGTACGGATCCCGGCCGGGCGTCGGCGGTGGCTGCGCCGCGCGGCTTGAGGAACGGGCGCGTCAGACCATCAGCCCGTGGCCGTCAGGCAGTCAAGGGGAGCGCCGTGAGCGGATCGTCGAGGACCGGTTGCCAGGCCAGTTCCGCCGCGCCGACGAGGCTGTTGTGGTCGAGGGTGCAGGGGAGGATCGGGACGCCTCCGCTCTGGCCCCACAGGCTCCGGTCGGCGACCACCGCGTGCAACCGGTCGGGATCGGCGTCCAGCAGGGTGCGGTGGAGGCCGCCGAGGATGATCCGGTCGGGGTTGAGGATGTTGACCAGGCCCGCGAGGCCCAGCCCCAGACGGTCGATCAGGGCTTCGGCCGCCCTGCGGACCATCGGGTCGGCGTAGTCGTTGCGGACGAGGTCGTCGGCCTGCTGGAGCAGGGACACCTCCGGGCCGGGGGTACGGCCCGCCTCGACGAGCAGGGCCAGCGGATCCGCCTCGACGTCGAGGCAGCCGCGGCTGCCGCAGTGGC
Organism: Streptomyces sp. NPDC001270; assembly: GCF_042896695.1. Taxonomy (NCBI): domain Bacteria; kingdom Bacillati; phylum Actinomycetota; class Actinomycetes; order Kitasatosporales; family Streptomycetaceae; genus Streptomyces; species Streptomyces sp. NPDC001270. The sequence goes on from NZ_JBIAXM010000003.1 coordinate 65,606, forward strand.
AGGGGCGGCCCTCCGGATTCACCGTGAGGTGGCCGACCTCCAGTGCCAGACCCGAACTGCCCGTGTGCAGGCGTCCGTCGAGGACCAGCGCACCGCCCACCCCTCGGTGGCCGGTGGCCACGCACAGCAGGTCACGGGCGCCGCGGCCCGCGCCGTGCCGGTGCTCGGCGAGCGCGGCGAGGTTGACGTCGTTGCCCGCGAACGCCGGGCCGGTGATCCCCGCGGCGCGCACGCACTCCGCGAAGATCCGCCGGACCGGCGCGCCCACCGGCCAGGCGAGGTGGAGGGGGTTGAGAGCGAGGCCGTCCGGTTCGGCCACCGCCGACGGCACGGCCAGCCCGGCGCCGACACAGCGGCGGCCCGTCGCACGGAGCAGTTCGGCGCCGGCCTCGACCACCGAGCCGAGCACCTTCGCCGGGTCGGCGTCGATGGTCTCACAGCCGGGCGCGGTGGCCACGATACGGCCGCCGAGACCGACCAGGGCCGCCCGGAAGCCGTCGGCGTGCACCTGCGCGGCGAGCGCCACGGGTCCGTCCTCGGCGACCGCGAGCCGGTGCGAGGGGCGGCCCTGGGAACCGGCCGCCGCGGCCGGGCGGGCGTCGACCCGGATCAGGCCCAGCGCCTCCAGTTCGGCGGCCACTGCGCCGGCGGTCGCCCGGGTCACGCCCAGTTCGGTGGTGAGCACGGCCCGGGTCGGGGCCCGTCCCGTGTGCACGAGCTCCAACGCGGGCCCGAGCGCCGCGCGCCCCCGGTCCAGCCGCGTCCTTGAGGTGGTCCCATCCCCCGCCGCCCGGGGGTCCGCCTTGCCGCTCATGGGGCCGAGTCTCCCATGATCCCCACCCGGTGCGACCGGCACTGCGATCGGGCGGTCCGCCTGGAGGGCGGTGCCGCGGCGCCGGCCGTCCGCCGTGGCACCGTAGCCCGGTCGTCCCCGGGTTGTCGGCTCAGACCGACTAGCAGCCGCTCACCCGCAGCGTGATGTTCAGCCGCCCGGTGAGCCCCAGCCCGGGTGGTGCCGTACCCGGGTGTATGCGCGGCACCCCGTGGTGGGCGAGCCGGGAGGCGCCGCCGAAGACGAACAGGTCCCCGCTGCGCAGTTCGACGTCCGTGTACGGCCTGCCGCGGGTCTCGGTGTTGCCGAAGCGGAAGACGCAGGTGTCACCGAAGCTCAGCGACACCACCGGTGCGTCGGACCGCTCGTCCGCGTCGCGGTGCATGCCCATGTGGGCGTCGCCGTCGTAGAAGTTGATCAGTGCGATGTCGTACGGCTCCGGTGCGACCGCCGCCGGGCCGAGTACGTCGGCCACCGCCCGGCGGCCCAGCTCGCCCAGCCATTCGGGGAAGGGCTTCACCGGCACACCGTCGCCGTCGACGACGGTGCGCGCGTAGGCGTACGGGTACCAGTGCCAGCCGAGGCACACCTGGCGCGCGCTCATGGTGCCGCCACCGGGTGTGCGGACGGTACGCAGTCCGGCGGGCGGGCGCGCCCACTCGCGGCAGGCAGCCAGCAGTTCGTGCTGGACACCGGCGTCCAGCCAGTCGGGCACCTGCACGGCTCCCGGCGCGATCTCGGCCCGTGCTCTGGGAAACAGCTCCGCCGTCATGGACCCCATCCTGCCCGACCGGCCCTGAACTGCGGTTCCGCTAGCCTGGACGCACGATGGACGACCGTATGACCACCCCGTGGGGCACGTTCGAGCTGTCCCGGTTCCCCGACGATCCGCGTGACCGGCTGCGTGCCTGGGACGCCTCCGACACCTATCTGCTGCGGCAGCTGGCCGAGCGGGAGGTCCCGCTGTCCGGCCAGGTCGTGGTCGTCGGGGACCGGTGGGGCGCGCTGACCACGGCGCTGGCCGAGCACCGGCCGGTGCAGATCACCGACTCCTTCCTCAGTCAGGAGGCGTCCCGGGCCAATCTCGCGCGGGCCGGTGCGGAGCCCGGTGCCGTACGCCTGCTCACCACGCAGGACCCGCCGCCCGAGCGGATCGACGTGCTGCTCGTCCGCGTGCCGAAAAGTCTCGCGCTGCTGGAGGACCAGTTGCTCCGGCTGGCGCCCGCCGTGCACTCGGGCACGGTCGTCGTCGGCACCGGCATGGTGAAGGAGATCCACACCTCGACGCTTCGGCTCTTCGAGCGGATCCTCGGCCCGACGCGGACCTCGCAGGCTGAGCAGAAAGCACGGCTGATCCTGTGCACGCCGGACCCGTCCCTGATCCGCCCGGCGAACCCATGGCCGTACAGCTATGCGCTCCCCGACGGCATCGGTCCGGCCTCCGGGCACACCGTCGTCAACCATGCGGGGGTGTTCTGCGCCGATCGGCTGGACATCGGCACCAGGTTCTTCCTGCGGCACCTGCCCGACGGCCTGGGCAGTCGCAGGATCGTGGACCTGGGCTGCGGCAACGGCGTCGTCGGGACGGCGGTGGCGCTGGCCAATCCGGAGACCGAGGTGCTGTTCATGGACGAGTCGTTCCAGGCGGTGGCCTCGGCGGAGGCGACCTACAAGGCCAACGGGGTACCGGGGCACGCCGAATTCCGGGTCGGTGACGGGCTGGCCGGGGTGGCGGCGGGCAGTGTGGACGTCGTCCTCACCAATCCGCCGTTCCACTCCCATCAGGCGCTCACGGACGCGACCGCGTGGCGGATGTTCACCGGAGCGCGGCGCACGCTGCGGCCGGGTGGCGAGCTGTGGGTGATCGGCAACCGGCACCTGGGCTACCACGTGAAGCTGCGCCGCCTGTTCGGCAACAGCCGGCTGATCGCCGGTGATCCGAAGTTCGTGGTGCTCAAGGCCGTCAAGAAGTAGGCGCGGCACGGTCCACTCGCCGAGGGGCACGGTGTGGGGTGGGCGTGCACGGCGGCACGTCATCGCGGCCCCGGTCGGCCGAGGGCGCGGACGGTCCGCGTCACCTCGCGGGCCATGGCCTCCCGGCCGACGCCGAGGTACGTGCGGGAGTCGACGGCTGCGGGGTGGGCGCCGAGGAAGTCACGTATCGCGCCGGTCATCGCCACGTTGAGGGCGGTGCCGACGTTGACCTTCGCGATGCCCCCGGCGACGGCCGCGCGCAGTTCGTCGTCCGGCAGCCCGGAGGAGCCGTGCAGGACGAGGGGGACGGGCACGGCGACGGCGAGCCGCCCCAGCAGGCCGTGGTCGAGGGTGGCGGTACGGGTGGTCATGGCGTGGACGCTGCCTATGGCGACGGCCAGGGCGTCGACCCCGGTCTCGGCGACGAAGGCACGCGCCTCGTCGGGATCGGTGCGGACGCCGGGCGCGTGCGCGTCCAGCGGCGCCCGGCGGCCTGGCACCGCCTTGCCGCCGACCTCGCCCAGTTCGGCCTCGATCCAGAGCCCCCGGGCGTGTGCCCAGTCGACGGCGGCCCTGGTCGCGGCGACGTTCTCGGCGTACGGCAGGCGTGCCGCGTCGTACATCACGGAGCCGAACCCGGCGTCGGGCGTCTGACGCAGCAGGTCGTCGCTCTGCACATGGTCGAGGTGCAGGGCGACGGGTACGGCGGCCCGTTCGGCGGCGACGACCGTCGCGCCGGCCAGCGGAAGCAGCCGTCCGTGGCGGAACTTGACCACGTTCTCACTGACTTGGAGGATCACCGGCACGCCGGCGGCCTCGGCGCCGGCGACGACTGCCTCCACGTGCTCCAGGGTGATGACGTTGAACGCGGCGACGGCTGAGGCTGTTCCGACGGCGCGGGCGACCAGGTCGCCGGTGGCTGCGAGCGGCACGGCTGCTCCTTCCGGCGCGCGGGTCAGGGGGCGAGGATCACTGAGCGGGTGAGGTGACGCGGCCGGTCGGGATCGAGGCCCTTGCGGGCAGCGACGGCCACCGCGAGCCGCTGGGCACGGACGAGTTCGGCCAGCGGGTCGAGCGTGCCTTCGATCCACCGGCCACCCGTCCCCCGCACCTGTTCGGCGAGTCCATCGGGTGCCTGGCCGAACATCCAGGCCACTGTGGTGCCGGTGGTGATGCTGATGGGGCCGTGCCGGTACTCCATCGCCGGGTATGCCTCGGTCCAGGACAGCGCGGCCTCGCGCATCTTCAGCCCGGCCTCGCTCGCGAGGCCGACGGTCCAGCCCCGGCCGAGGAAGGTGAACTGCGTGCAGTCGACGAGCCCGTCGGGCAGCGGGGCGGACACCGCCGTACGACCGTCGGCGACCACGGTGTCGGTGTGCAGGCCCAGGTGAGCGCGGAGCAGGGTGAGCGCGGTGGTGGCGAACCGGGTCTGCGCGACGGAGCGCTCGTCCGCGAAGTCCAGGACCACGACGTCGTCGGCGGCCGTGCGCACCGGTGTGTCCGGGTCCGCCGTGACGGCGGTGGTGCGCGTGCCGCCGCGCAACCGGGCGAGCAGGTCCAGCACTTCGGTGGTGGTGCCGGAGCGAGTGAGGGCGACGACCCGGTCGTACCCACGCCCGGACGGGAACTCCGATGCGGGGAAGGCGTCCGTCTCGCCCTGGTCCGCGCCCTCGCGCAGGGCGGCGGCGGCCTGCGCCATGAAGTACGAGGTGCCGCAGCCGACGATCGCGACCCGCTCCCCCGCACCCGGCAGCGCCCCGCCGTGCCGCGGTGCCTCCTCCGCCACCCGGGACCAGCACTCGGGCTGGCTGTTCAGCTCGTCCTCGACATGAGTCATGCCGCACCCCTCCCGTCGCCCTGCCTTGCTTGTTCCTGCAAGATATCGCGGCCTTTCAAGCACAATCAATCATTCGAACGGGTGAAGTGTGCGCTAGGGTCGCGTGAGTACGCAGGACAGGACGGCGGAACGGAGGCTGCGGATGTCGCGCGACGCCCGCTGGAAGTCGCTGCTGGAACTGCTCGTCGAGCGCGGCCGGCTGGACGTGGAGGAGGTGGCGTCCGAACTGGAGGTCTCTGCCGCCACCATCCGGCGTGACTTCGACCAGCTCGCCGAGCAGCAGATGCTGGTGCGCACCCGGGGCGGTGCGGTGGTGCACGGCGTCTCGTACGAACTGCCGCTGCGCTACAAGACCGCCCGCCGCGCGTCCGAGAAGCAGCGCATCGCCAAGGCGGTGGCCAGGCTCGTCGCGCCGGGCGAGGCAGTGGGTCTGACCGGCGGCACGACCACGACGGAGGTGGCCCGCGCCCTGGCCGAGCGGGCCGACCTCGCCGCGGGCTCACCGGCGCTGACAGTGGTCACCAACGCGCTCAACATCGCCAACGAGCTGGCCGTGCGGCCCCAGTTCAAGATCGTGGTGACCGGTGGGGTCGCGCGTCCGCAGTCGTACGAGCTGATCGGACCGCTCGCGGACGGGGTGCTCGGTCAGATCACCTTGGACGTGGCGGTGCTCGGGGTGGTCGGCTTCGACGTGGAGCACGGCGCCGCGGCGCACGACGAGGCGGAGGCGGCCGTCAACCGGCTGTTGTGCGAACGAGCCGAACGGGTAGTCGTCGCCGCCGACTCCAGCAAACTGGGGCAGCGGGCGTTCGCCCGGATCTGCGCGACCGAGGACGTGGACACGCTGGTCACGGACGCGTCGGTGGCACCACGGACGGCACACCGGTTCGAGGAGGCGGGAATCCAGGTCCTGGCGGTGTGAAGTGCGGTGCGCGGCCACCGGGTTCGGGCCGGCTGTGCCGGGCGGGCGGCAGCGGGCGGACGAGCGGCGTTGGGGGCAGGCGCGGTTCGGCGGTACGGGGGCGCAGTTGGGCGGTACGGGAACGCGGTTGGGCGGTGCGGGGCACGTGTCCGGTGAACGGGGCGCAGCAGCACAGGGCCGGACGAGCTGGGCGCGGCACCGGGCCGAGCGAGCGGCAAAGGCCCGACGCGGGCGAGCGGTCGGGGCGCGATGCAGGGTGGACCGCGCGCGGCGCAGGGCCGCGTGAGTGGCAAGGGCCTGGCGCGAGTGGGCGGTCCGGGCGCGATGCGGGTGAGCCACGGGGCCGACGCCCTGCCCGATGGGCTGCGGGACGAGGCGCGGGGGGTCCGCCGTGTCAGATCGCGGGGAGCGTCCGCTGCGTCAGATGCCGCCGGGATCGGCCCGTAAGAACCCCACGCTCCGCTGGTCGTTGCAGCCGAGCGAAGGCCGGCCGACGGGGTCCGGCCATGCCGACTGCGCCTGGAGCGCGACGCTCACCAGTGTCAACAACAGATCGACGTCGCTCGTGGCGTCGAGATGGATCGTCACCCACTTCGAGCCGGGCACGATGCGGATCGCCCCGGTGCTCCTGAGGTCGCCGGCGAACCGCCGGATGGCACGGTCCGTCAGCAGCAGGTCGACATCCCGGTCCGAGTGGAAGTGGACGATCTCACCCTGTGCCGAACGGAGTGCCTGTCCCTGGCCGCAGCTTGGCACGGACCTTTTCAGATCTGGCCAGGTCGCCAGTTGCGCGAGTGCGCGCGAGGCCAACGTCATGGGGACATCATGGACTGCTCACCGCCGCGCAACCACCACGTGCGTAAGCATTAACCATCCTGTAGCCAAGACGCCGAACACCCGCCCGATCAGCGATCATGTCTACGGTACTTACGGACCCGCCTTGGCGCAGGCCGAACGCCGGAGAGCGCCCCCCGAACCGGGTGGGCGGGATCCCGATCGGGAGGAGAGGCACCGTGGCAGAGGAGACGGGGGCGACCGCGGATCCGACGGCGGTCCGGGTCGCCCTGTGGCGAGCCCTGCACGTCCTGGCCGATCCGCCGCCGTACGTGCTGGACGACGAGATCGGCCTGCGGCTGGCGGACCCGGACGAGAACTGGCGCGCACGCCCGGACGTGGACCCGCAGGAGACCCTGGTCATGCGTGCGTCGATCATGGCCCGGGCCCGCTTCGTCGAGGATCTGGTGGCCGAACGCGCCGCCCGAGTCGGGCAGTTCGTGCTCCTCGGCGCCGGACTCGACTCGTTCGCACAGCGCAGACCGGATGTCGCCGCGGGCCTGAAAATCTACGAGGTCGACCAGCCCGGCCCGCAGGACTGGAAGCGGCGGCGTCTGGTCGAGCTGGAGTACGGCATTCCCGAGTGGCTGCGGCTCGTGCCGGTCGACTTCGAGACGCAGTCGTGGTGGGAGCGGCTGCTGGCCGCGGCGGGATTCGCGGCCGACCGGCCCGCCGTGGTGGCGTCCACCGGCGTCACCATGTACCTCACCCGGGACGCCGTCGTCGCGATGCTGCGGCAGGCCGCCGCGCTGGCGCCCGGCTCCACGCTGGTCACCACGTTCATGCCGACGCTGGAACGGGTCGAATCGGCGGATCGCGCCCTGCGCCGCGAGAGGGAACGCCGGGCCGCCTCCTCCGGGACGCCCTTCATCACCTTCTTCGCTCCGGAGGACCTCGTCGCCCTGGCCCGCGACGCGGGCTTCAGCCAGGCCCGGCACGTTCCGGCGGCTGAGCCGGCCGCACGCTACTTCGCCGGCCGGACCGACGGTCTGCGGCCGTCCGGTGGGGAGGAACTGCTGGTGGCGACGGTCTGACGACCGGCACGGGGATGCGACGGCGGCCGCAGCGGGCCACGACTGCGGGGCAGTCCGGACACGGAAACTCAAGACTCTGGCGGTCAGGCAGACGGGCGCTCGGGCACCGATGACCGTGGCGGCCGGGCCAGGTCCGTCCGGCGGCGGAGAACCCGGCGGTCCGCGGCCTGGACGGCCGACCTGCCAGGCGGTCCCCGACCCGGCGGTCCGGGGCGCGATCCCGGAGGCCGACGGCCGTAGCCGCTTCGGTACGGCGAACAGGTGCGTGCCCGGTGCCCGGTCCGGCAGCAGGCAGCAGGCAGTCCGGACCTGCGCGACCGGCGCAGTCGGGTACGTGAGAAGGGGAAGCCGGACACAGCCGGGCCCGCGGACGGACGCCCGCCCCATCCCTTGCCCCGCCTTCTCCACGCCCCTAGCCTGACTTTGTGCCGCTAATAAACAAAACCCTCACCCGCAGTGCCGCCCAGGGGGACACGCTGACCCGTCTGCGCGTCGCGATCACCACGTTCTTCGCGCTCGACGGCTTCGTCTTCGCGGGCTGGGTCGTCCGTATCCCCGCGATCAAGCACCAGACCAACGCCTCCGCCAGCTCGCTGGGGCTCGCCCTGCTCGGCGTCTCGGCGGGCGCCGTGGTCACCATGACCCTCACCGGACGCCTGTGCCGCCGCTTCGGCGCCCATCCGGTGACCGTCGTCTGTGCCGTCCTGCTCTCCCTGAGCGTCGCACTGCCCCCGCTCACCCACTCGGCGCTCGCGCTGGGTGCCGTCCTCCTGGTGTTCGGCGCGGCCTACGGCGGGATCAACGTCGCCTTCAACAGCGCGGCCGTCGACCTGGTCACCGCGCTGCGGCGGCCCATCATGCCGAGTTTCCACGCGGCCTTCAGCATGGGCGGCATGATCGGCGCCGGGCTCGGCGGACTGGTCGCCGGTGCCCTCTCCCCCACCGAGCACCTGCTCGGACTGACCGTCGTGGGGCTGCTGGTCACCGCCGTCGCCGGACCCACGCTGCTGCGGCACGAGCCGCCGCGACCGGCCGAGCACGCGCACGGCACCGCCGATGGCACTCCGCGGCGCCGTGCCGGCCGGACCCGCGGGCTGGTGGTGGTCTTCGGCCTGATCGCGCTGTGCACGGCGTACGGCGAGGGCGCCATGGCCGACTGGGGCGCCCTCCACCTCGAACAGGACCTGGACACCTCGCCGGGCCTCGCGGCGGCGGGTTACTCGTGCTTCGCGCTCGCCATGACCGTCGGGCGGCTGACGGGTACGACCCTGCTCGAACGCCTCGGCCACGCCCGTACGGTGGTCGCGGGCGGCACCGTCGCGACGGCCGGCATGCTGCTCGGCTCGCTCGCCCCCTCCGTGTGGGCGGCCCTGCTCGGCTTTGCCGTCACCGGGCTCGGCCTCGCCAACCTCTTCCCGGTCGCCGTGGAACGGGCCGGGATGCTCGCCGGTCCCAGCGGTGTCGCGACCGCTTCCACGCTGGGCTACGGCGGCATGCTCCTCGGGCCGCCCGCGATCGGCTTCATGGCCGACTGGTTCTCCCTGCCCACCGCGCTCACCAGCGTCGCCGTACTGGCGGCCGTGGCGGTGCTGATCGGCGTGACGACGCGGCGCGCCGCGGCGGGCTGACCGCCCGTCCCCGCCGCCCCCGTGACGTCATACGTACGCATGGGGACCGAGGACGAGCACCGGCCCTGGGCATACGTAGCGGCACTCGCCATACCCCGGAGGGACGGGGCAGACATGCGTTCGACCGATCGTTGGCGGGTGTGATTCGGCCCGCGGCGGCGCCACCCCGCGTACAGGTGACGCGTTGGGCGTGCCGTGGCAGCACAGCAGAGACGATTCTCTGGCCGTGACCGCCGCTTTGGTCCGTCGGTTTGCGTGAACTACGGCATGGGGTGTTTCGAACGTGTGGACATGTGTCGGCGACTCCTGTGTACCGCCTGTGTCCCGTGCGGGGGCGGATCACGACCTGGTCGGCAGGGCACGGGAGACCAAGAAGCTGCGGCAGTTGCTCACCGTGCACCGGATGGTGAGCGTGACCGGTCACGCGGGGGTGGGCAAGAGCCGTCTGGCCCACGCCGTCGCGGTGGTGACGGCCGACGGGCCATGGCGGCGGATCGTCCACGTGCGCGGCACCCGCACCGGCCCGCTCTCGCCGGGGGCACTGGCCTCGGCGGTCGTACGGGCGCTCGGCGGTCCGGGCGCCGCATCCGGGCCGGCCGGCCCGGATGCGGTCGGGGCGGTGCGCGCGCTGCGGGACGCGCGGATCCTGCTGTTCCTCGACGATGTCGACCCCGTCCGCACCGAGTGCACGGGCCTGGCGCAGCGGCTGCTGATGGCCGTACCGGACGTACGGATCCTGGTGACCTCGCGCCGCCCGCTGGGCCTCGGACACGAACGGGTGCTGCGGCTCGGCGGGTTGCGCTTCGGGGAAACGGGCGGTGACCGCTCGGCACCTGCGGTGGAGCTGTTCCTGGCGCGGGCCCGCGCCAGGGTGCCGGGGTTCGCCCCACGCGGCACCGAGCTGTGGGCCGTACGGGAGGTGTGCCGGCTGCTGGAGGGCAATCCCCTCGCCATCGAACTGGCCGCGGGACAGCTCGCCGACCGCCCGGTGACCCGTCTCCCGTCACTGCTCGCCCACCAGCAGGACCGGCTGGCTCGCGCCCACTACCTGCTGTGCACGCCCGAACTGCGCACGGTGTGGGCGCGGGCCGGGGTCTTCGCCGGTTCCTTCACCGAGTCGACCGCGGTGTTCCTGTGCACCGGCGGCGGTGTGGCGGAACACCGGGTGCCGGGGGCGCTCGCCCGGCTCGCGGCGCTGGGGATCCTGGAGCGGGTGGGCGATCCGGGCGGGCGGGGCCGGCCGCGCTACCGGATGGCGCGTTCCGCCCGGGAGTTCGGTGCCGAACGGCTGCGCGAGATGGGCGAGTTCGCGGTGACCGCCGAGCGGCGCATGGCGCACGGCCGCCGGGTGGCCGCGGTCGCGGAACACTTGTGGAGCGCGGGCGGCCAGCGGCAGGCCGTGCGCCTGGTGCTCGACGAGTACGAGGAGCTGACCGACACGGTGCGCTGCGCCCTCGCCCGGCCCGAACACGCCGAGGCCGCCCTGGAGATGGTGACCGGCCTGTGGTTCTGGTGGGCGGTGTACGACCGGGCCGAGGAGGGCCTGGGCTATCTGCTGCGTCTGCTGCCGCACTGCGAGCCCGACGGCCCGGCGGTGGCACGCGCGCAGTGGCTGGCCGCGTGGCTGGCCGCGCCCCACGATCCGCGCACCGCCCGCGTCCTGCTGGGCCGGGCGTGGCCCGCCGCCGTGCTGGCCGGGGACGACGCCCTCATCGGTCGCATCGCGCACGTCCAGGGCGTGCTGGCGCTGGAACAGGGCGATGCCCACGGGGCGGCCGAGCACTTCCGGTTCGCCGCGGACACGATCCCGGACGACGCTCCGGCGGGCCCGTCCCCGGCCGTGAGCCGGGCGGTTCTCGCGATGGTGCAGGCCGGATTCGCCCCGGGCGCGGCCCGGCGCAGCGCGCGCCGCGCGCTGGCCCACCCCGGCATCCGTGACGACGCCTGGGCGACCCTGCTCGCCCGCTACGCCCGTGCCGCCGCCGATCACCGGTGCGGACGGCCCGGCCGGGCCTGGCAGCGCGCCCGGCGGGCGCTGGCGACGGTGGAGGCACGCCTGCCCGCACCCCTCGGTCGCGCCGCGCTGGCCCAGCTCGTCGCCGACGTCGAGGCCGGTCTCCCCGCCGGGCCGCGCCGCCCGGCACCGCCGAGCCCCCGCACGGAGGTACGCCTGCCGGATCCCGCCGCGAGTCCGTCCCGACGATGACGGCCGGAACTCCCCACTGGAACGGCGCCGGGTGTCGGCGTCGACCGCCGACGCCGTCCCGCGGCGTACCGACGACCACCGGCGCCCACCAGCACGGACCGCCCGTACCAAACGCACCACCCCGACCGAAGACAGCGACCGCCCGCCACCGCAACACACTCGCCCCCGCACCCGCACCGACAACGGCCGTCGACGCTCTGCCGGACCCACCCGTGCCGTGGCACCGCCGGTGCGCGGACGGCCCGCGTCCGGTCCTCGGTGGCGCGGTGCCGTGGACATTCGCCGCCGCCGGTCAGGCGCGACGGACCGCGGCCAGGTACGCACGGCACAGCACGGCGCCGGCCCCGCACCTCCGGGGCAGACAGCGGAGGCAGCCGCGTACGTGCTCCACATATGCCCGACAGGTGCTCCGGGTGGTGGCCGAAGCGGATTCCGGCATCTCCGGCATGTGCTGTCTCCCCGTGAAACGTCCGGCTGGGCCGCGGTGTGGGGCGGCGGCTGGGCACCGGCCCCGCGGCCGTCCGCGACGCGCCGTGCGGGGGCCGATGCGCGGCTGCCCCACCGACCTGGGCAGCCACGCATCCTCCCGCGCCGCTCGGGGGAGCACGGCGCGCGCCCGGGCCCCGGCGGCCGTGCGGGGCTCCCGTGTGGGCCCGCGCGGCTGCCGACGTCCGTCGGCGGAACGTCCGCCCGGTCCGGCTGACCGGGCGGCGGTCACCCGCCTGCTGGCCGGGCCCTGCCGGTGCGGCGGACTTGGCCGAAGGTCCATATGCCGACCTGGGTTTTTCCGCATACGTAGGCGTCGCTGGGGCGTGTTTCGAAAGTAGCGTCGCGGCCCGGCATGACTTTCGAAACACGCTCCAGGGCCGCAGGGCCTCGGCGATCTGGGTGCGTGAAGTGACCCCGAGCTTGGCGAGGATGCGCTCGACGTGGGTGCCCGCGGTGCGTTTGGAGATCACCAGCCGTTCGGCGACCTCGCGGTTGGACAGCCCCTGTGCCTCCAGTTGGGCGACCTCCCGCTCGCGTGGCGTCAGCTCGCCGGTGGCGGTCCGCGGCGCCTGCCCGGAAGCGGTCCGCTGGTGCGGCACCGGGACGTCCGCGTCGGTGCGGACCGCCTGAGGGATCTCGGTCCCCGACATCCGGGCGCCCAGGGCACGGCGGTGGTCGAACTCCTCGTCGCCCAGGGCCTCCTGTACCGCCTGCCGCACCCTGTCCCGTTCCTGCAGCAGTTTGGGCAGCATGGCCACCGGGTCCCCGGCCAGCCGGCGCGCGCCCTCGGCGTAGCCCAGCGGCCAGGCGGCGCGCACATGGCGTCCGCTGTGGGCGGCGTGCCAGGCCAGACCCGGACAGCACAGGGCCGCGACCAGTACCTCGCCGATCTCGGCGACCGCCTCCAGCGCCTGGTGCAGCGGTGCCGTGGTCTCCTCGCGGCGCCCGGCCAGCCACAGGATCAGGCCCTGCACCGTCAGCGTGGACGCGTAGATCTGGCGCTCTCCCGTGTCCCGCAGATGGGCGAGACCGGCCTCCCCCAGGCCCGCTCCGGGCAGTCCTCGCGCGCCAGGGCCAGGCCCTTGTCGAGCCAGTACCGGCCCTCCGAGAGCGTCCCGGTGCCCGCCAGAAGGGTGCCAGCCGTGCGGCCAGCCACAGGCCGCGCGCCGCCCGGCCCTCGGTGGCGCAGGAGAAGCGCAGCGCCTCGCGCACGTCCGCGATCCCGGAGCGGATCTCCCGGTACAGGCCGACCTGGGCGCCGGAGATCAGCTCGTCCCAGAACCGCCCGGCGAGGTCCTCGTAGTACGTGAAGTGCCGTTCACGGACCGCGAGGGCGTCACCCATGGCATCCAGTTGCTCGGCCCCGTAGGCGCGCAGGGTGTCGAGCAGCCCGTACCTGGCGCCGTCCTCGTAGGAGCGCTGCACCACGGGCTTGTCGACGAGGGAGAAGAGTGTCGCCACGACCCGCTCGCGGGGGAGCGTGTCGTCGGCGCAGATCCGTTCCGCGGCGGCCAGGTCGAAGGAGCCGGCGAACACCGACAGCCGCCGCCACAGCAGCCGTTCGTCGGCGGTGCACAGCTCGTACGACCAGCCGATCGCCGTGCGCAGGGCCAGGTGCCGGTCCAGTGCGCCACGCCGGTTGCCGGTGAGGACGTCGAAGCGGTCGTCGAGCCGGGCGGCGAGTTCTTCGAGCGGCGCCAACCGCAGCCGTACCGCAGCCAGTTCGAGGGCGAGCGGAATGCCGTCGAGCCGCTCCACGAGTTCCCGCACGCGGGGGCGGCCGGACTCGGTCACCTGCCAGCCCGGTGTCGCCAGGGCGGCGCGCTGCGCGAACAGTTCCATGGCGTCGTCACGGCCGAGGGGCGCGAGGGGGACGACGAACTCGCCGGCCACGTCCAGCGGTTGCCGACTGGTGGCCAGCAGGCTCGCCTCCGCCGCGCCGCGCAGCAGTACGTCACAGAGCCCGGCGCACGCCTCCAGGAGGTGCTCGCAGGTGTCCAGCACGATCAGCAGCCGCCGACCGCCACAAGGTATCCGGACCACAGCGCAGCGTGAGCAGTCCCCGGCGGTCGTTCACGGGCCCCGCACCGAACGGCCTGACGGCTACGGCCACCCGAAAATGGGTCCAGCGGGTGAACACTTTCCCACGGGGCGGCTGCTGTCACTCCCGGACACCGGGCCCGGGACGCCCGCTGTCACCCCAGGTACCGGACACGGACCGCTCACTGCCACCCCGGGTGACGGTGCGCGGGAGCGCGGTACGCGGGAGCCCGATGTCGGTCCGGTACGGCACACTCGCCGCATGGAGACTGCGGAGTTCGTCCGGATCCTGGACCGGGAGGGCCGGCTGCTGGCCGCGGCCGCCGCGGCGGCCGGCACCGACGCCGAGGTGCCGGCCTGCCCGAAGTGGCGCGTGCGGGATCTGCTGCGGCACACCGGCGCCGTGCACCGGTGGGCGGCCGGGTTCGTCGCGGACGCACACGCCGGTCCGCGCCGCTTCCCGGATCCGCCCGACCTCGACGGCGACGCGCTGGTGGACTGGTACCGGGACAGTCACCGCCGGCTCGTCGACACGCTGACCGCGGCACCGGCCGACGTCGTGTGCTGGACCTTCCTGCCCGCGCCGGGCCCGTCCCCGCTGGCCTTCTGGGCGCGCCGGCAGGCCCATGAGACGACTGTGCACCGGTACGACGCCGAGTCGGCGGGCGGCGGCCGGACGTCCCCGATCGCCGCGGAGTTCGCGGTCGACGGCATCGACGAATTGCTGCGCGGTTTCCACGCCCGCGCCGGCAGCCGGGTCCGTAGCGACGAGCCGCGAGTGCTGCGGGTGCGGGCGGTGGACCCGGACCCGGCCCGGAGCGCGGTGTGGACAGTACGCCTGTCGGACCTGCCGCCGGTGACGTCGCGGGACGAGGCGGGCTGTCCGGATGCCGAACTGGCCGGTCCGGCCGACCGGTTGTACCTGGCGCTGTGGAACCGGGCTCCGCTGCCGAGGGTCACCGGGGACGAGGCGCTGGCCGCGCTGTGGCAGGAGAGATCCGCGGTCTGACCGCGGCCGTATCAGACGGTCAGCATCCGGGTGAGCACCGCGCGCTGCACCGGCAGTACCTGGCCGTACAGTGCGCGGCCCTTCGCCGTGAGCGCCACGCGCACGCCCCGCCGGTCCTCCTCGCACATGCCGCGCTCGACGAGTCCGTCCCGCTCCAGGCGGGCGATCAGCCGGGACAGCGCGCTCTGGCTGAGGTGGATGCGGTCGGAGATCTCCTGGACCCGGAGGGAACATCCGCTGTCCGCTCCGGCGTTCTGGGACAGCAGGTCCAGCACCTCGAAGTCACTGGCGCACAGGCCGTGCCCGTTCAGCGCGCGGTCGAGTTCGCACTGGGTGCGGGCGTGCAGTGCCAGGATGTCCCGCCATTGGTCCACGAGCGCTTGCTCGGCCCTTTTCGCCGCCATGAACGCACGGTAGCAGAGCAGCGACTTCTTTTCGCCCACATTAAATGCACTTGCATTCAATGCATGTGCATGTAGTCTCGCCGCCATGACCTCATCGCTCACCGTCGCGTCCGAGGGACGCTGGACCCCCCGGCTGTGGGGCACGCTGCTCGTGCTCTGCGCCGCCATGTTCCTCGACGCGCTCGACGTGTCGATGGTCGGCGTCGCCCTGCCGTCCATCGGCTCCGATCTCCACCTGTCCACGTCGACGCTGCAATGGATCGTCAGCGGCTACATCCTGGGATACGGCGGCCTGCTGCTCCTCGGCGGACGCACCGCCGATCTGCTCGGGCGGCGCCAGGTGTTCCTGGTGGCCCTGGGGATCTTCGCGCTCGCCTCGCTGCTCGGCGGGCTGGTCGACTCGGGGCCGCTCCTGATCGCCAGCCGCTTTGTCAAGGGCCTCAGCGCGGCGTTCACGGCGCCCGCCGGCCTGTCGATCATCACCACCACGTTCCCCGAGGGCCCGCTGCGCAACCGCGCCCTGTCCATCTACACCACGTGCGCGGCCACCGGGTTCTCCATGGGTCTGGTGCTGTCCGGGCTGCTCACCGAGGCCAGCTGGCGGCTGGCGATGCTGCTGCCCGCGCCCATCGCCCTGATCGCGTTGTTCGCCGGTCTCAGGCTGCTGCCGCGCAGCGCCCGCGAGCGGGACCACAACGGCTACGACCTCCCCGGCGCCGTCCTCGGCACCGCGTCGATGCTGCTGCTCGTCTTCACCGTCGTCCAGGCACCGCAGACCGGCTGGACCTCCGCCCGCACCCTGCTGTCCTTCCTCGCGGTCGCCGTGCTGCTCACCGTGTTCGTCCTGGTGGAACGGCGTTCCCCGGGACCGCTGATCCGGCTCGGCGTGCTCCGCTCGGGCAGCCAGGTCCGCGCCCAACTCGGCGCGGTGGCCTCGGCTCGTACGTCGGGTTCCAGTTCCTCACGACGCTGTACATGCAGTCCCTGCTGGGCTGGTCGGCGCTGCACACCGCGCTGGCCTTCCTGCCCGCGGGCGCGCTGGTGGCGGTGTCCTCGACGAAGGTCGGCGCGATCGTCGACCGGTTCGGCACCCAGCGGCTGATCGCTGCGGGCTTCACCTTCATGGTCGTCGGGTACGCGCTGTTCCTGCGCGTGAACCTCGACCCCGTGTACGCCGCCGTCATCCTGCCGTCGATGCTGCTGATCGGCGCGGCCTGCGCGCTCGTCTTCCCGTCGCTGAACATCCAGGCCACCAACGGGGTCGAGGACCACGAGCAGGGCATGGTCTCCGGGCTGCTGAACACGTCGGTCCAGGTCGGCGGGGCGATCTTCCTGGCCGTCGTGACCGCGGTGGTCACCGCGGGTGCCCCCGAGCACGCCGGCCCGCAGGCCGTCCTCGACAGCTACCGGCCCGGACTGATCGTGATCACGGGCATCGCCGCCGCCGGGCTGCTCCTCAGCCTGACGGGCCTGCGCACCCGGCGTCCGCAGCAGTCCCTCGTCGTCGCCACGTCCACCCTCCGGGAGGCGGATCGCGTCACCGTACGCGACTAGGGGGACGCCTCCCCCGCGCGCCCGGCGGGGTCCTCTTGCTCCGCCGGGCGCACGCCTGTGAGACTCCTCCCGTGGAGGCTTACGGAGGGCGGCGCGGTCAGGCCGAGCGGGACGCGATCACCGTCGAGATCGGATACGCGCTCTGCAGCGCGGCGTTCGCGGCGGCGGTCCTCTTCGGGGCCGTCGCCGGGCCCGCGTTGCTCTTCGCCCTGCCGGACACCGTGGAGCACGTCTCGCTCCGCGCCGGCCTCGTCCTCGCCGCTGTGCTCTTCGTCGTCCGGGTCGTCAGCGTGCTGGTCCGCTTCCGACAGGCGTCTCAGCCCAGCCAGCCCGGCCGTACCAGGCCCGACTCGTAGGCCAGTACGACCAGTTGGGCACGGTCCCGGGCGCCCAGTTTCACCATCGTGCGGCTGACGTGGGTCTTCGCGGTGAGCGGGCTGACCACCAGGCGACGGGCGATCTCCTCGTTCGACAGGCCGATGCCGACCAGGGCCATCACCTCCCGCTCCCGGTCGGTGAGCCGGGCCAGTTCGTCGGCCGCCGCCGGTTCCTTGGACCGCGCCGCGAACTCGGCGATGAGGCGGCGGGTCACGCTCGGTGACAGCAGTGCGTCGCCCTCGACCACCGCCCGTACGGCGCGTACCAGTTCCTCCGGCTCGGTGTGCTTGACCAGGAAGCCGGAGGCGCCCGAGCGGATCGCCTCGAAGACGTACTCGTCGAGTTCGAAGGTGGTGAGCATGACCACCTTGACGTCCCGCAACTCCGGCTCGCCGGTGATCCGGCGGGTGGCGGCCAGCCCGTCGAGCAGCGGCATGCGGATGTCCATCAGGACGACGTCGGGGCGCAGTTCGCGCACCTTGGCCAGTGCCTCGGCCCCGTCGGCGGCCTCGCCGGCCACCTCGATGCCCGGCTGTGCGCCGAGCAGCGCCCGGAAACCGGCCCGCACCAGCGCCTGGTCGTCGGCAAGCAGTACCCGGATCACCGGTCGTCCTCCTCGGCCGCGGTCCGCAGCGGCAGTACGGCGAGCACCCGGAAGCCGCCGTCGGGGCGCGGCCCCGCCTCGATCGTGCCACCGAGGGCGGCGGCCCGCTCGCGCATCCCGGCCAGCCCGTTGCCGCTGCCGCCCGCGTCGGCACCGGTCGCCGGCCCGTCGTCGTCGACGCGCAGCCGCAGCGTCGCCGCGTCCCCGTCGAGCCGTACCCGCGCGTGCCGCGAACCCGAGTGCCGCACGACGTTGGTGAGTGCCTCCTGGACGATGCGGAAGGCGGCCAGGTCGGCGCCCGGTGCGAGCTGCGGCGCCGTGCCCTCCACCGCGACGGTGAGCCCCGCGCCCGCCGCCTGCTCGACGAGTTCGGGCAGCCGGTCCAGACCGGGCGCGGGCGCACGCGGCGCGGCGCCCGGAGCACGGAGCGTGTCCAGCACCTGCCGCACCTCGCCGAGCGCCTCCTTGCTGGCGGCCTTGATGGTGGTGAGCGCCGCACGGGCCTGCTCGGGGTCGCGGTCCAGGAGCGCGAGACCCATGCCCGCCTGGACGTTGATGACGGAGATGCTGTGGGCGAGGACGTCGTGCAGTTCACGGGCGATCCGCAGCCGTTCCTCGTCCGCGCGCCGCCGGGCCGCCTGCGCACGGTCGGCTCGTTCCCGCACCCACTGCTCGCGCCGCACCCGGGCCAGCTCGGACAGCGCTCCGATGGCCAGGACCCAGGTGGCGATCACGATCTCCTGGCCGACGGTCCCGCCGGCGTCCCCCGGCGGCGGGAGCAGGCGGTAGAGCCAGAGCGCGATCAGGACGTGCCCGGCCCAGAGCAGTCCGACGGCGGTCCAGGCGGCCCTGCGGTGCCCGTCGGCCACGGCGGTGCAGCAGCTCACGGCGACGGTCAGGAAGACCGGGCCGTACGGGTAGCCGGCGCCCAGGTAGACCAGGGTCACCCCGGCGGTGCCGAACGCCACGAACACGGGGTGACGGTGCCGCCACAGCAGCAGTACGGAGGCGGCCAGGAGCAGCACGCGCGCGTAGCCGTCCAACGGCACCCGGTGGGGCTGATCGTGGGCGGCGAAGTTCGAGCCGACCAGCACCACGCCGGTGAACAGCACGGTGGAGCGCCACGGCAGCCGGGCGGCCCGCGGCTCGGCGTCGTCGGGCCGGTCCCACCACGGCGGCCCGTACCGCCACCACCGCACCGGGCCGTGCCCACGCACGCGCTGCTCCTCCATGACGGCCACGCTAGACGCCGCCGGCCGCGGCGGCGTCCGCCCGGCGTGGTGATCACGCGTACTCCCGGGGAAGTACGGCCGGGTCCCCGGGGTGCCGTACGCCGCCGTGGCCGCCCGGCACATGCGTACGGAAGCCGGAAGCCCGCACCGGCCGGCCGCGGAAGATCGCCTCGGCGGCGGCCCGCCGTGTCCGAGGTCGGTGGTGTCTTCCTCGGCGGAGTCGGCCCCGGCTCCGCCGCCGCCGAGCCGCGTCGTGGCGCGCCCGATCAGCCGGTCTTCCGGATCACCGTCACGAAGTGACCGCGTCGTCGTCCGCCGCGTCCTCCGCCGTGGCGTCCGGGACCGGGTCGGACCGCCGGTCCAGCACGGTCAGGGCGCGCTGGGCCATCGGGTGGTTGCGGACCAGCCCGGCCAGGGTCGTGGACCCCCGGGTGATGTCCCGGAAGGCGTTCCAGGCGGGGCGGAAGCCGGTGAGCGCCGCATGGAACAGACCGGGCCGGCGCTCGTACACGGCGAGCATCCGGCGGCCGACGCTCATCTCCACACCGAGCCCCGCCTTGATCGCGAACGCGTAGTTCAGGGCCTGGCGGCGGGTGTCCACCGCGTCGTGCGCCTCGGCGATGCGCACCGCCCACTCCCCCGCGAGCCGGCCCGACCGCAGCGCGAACGAGATGCCCTCGCGGGTCCACGGCTCCAGCAGCCCGGCGGCGTCGCCGCAGACCAGGACCCGGCCGCGGGACAGCGGGGAGTCCTCGGCACGGCACCGGGTCAAGTGCCCCGAGGAGACGGCCGGTTCGAAGCCCGCCAGGCCGAGCCGGGCGATGAAGTCCTCCAAGTACCGCTTGGTGGCCGCGCCTTCGCCGCGCGCGGAGATCACGCCGACCGTGAGGGTGTCGCCCTTGGGGAACACCCAGCCGTAGCTGCCGGGCATCGGGCCCCAGTCGATGAGGACCCGCCCCTTCCAGTCCTCGGCGACCGGTTCCGGTACCGGGATCTCGGCCTCCAGACCGAGGTCGACCTGCTCCATCTTCACGCCGACGTGCGCCCCTATGCGGCTGGCGCTGCCGTCGGCGCCCACCACCGCGCGGGCCAGGACGGTCTCGCCGCCCTGCAGGACGACGGCGACCGTGCGCCGGTCCGGTACCGCGGAGCCGTGCTGCTCCACCCGCGACACCGTGACACCCGTGCGCAGCTCGGCGCCCGCCTTCTGCGCGTGCTCGACCAGTTGCAGGTCGAACTCCGGGCGGTTGATCAGGCCGAACAGCATCTGCTTGGAGCGGCGGGTACGGGTGAAACGCCCGTTGTTCGAGAAGGTGACCGCGTGCACCCGGTCCCTGAAGGGCAGTTCGAAGCCGGGCGGGAGCGCGTCGCGCGAGGGTCCGATGATGCCGCCGCCGCAGGTCTTGTAGCGGGGCAGCTCGGCTTTCTCCAGCAGCAGCACGCGCCGCCCCGCGACCGCCGCCGCGTAGGCGGCGGAGGCCCCCGCGGGTCCCGCGCCCACCACGACGACGTCCCACACCCGCTGTACGTCCTCCGCCGAAGAGTTCTCGCCGCTCACGATGGTCTACTGCTCCGATCAAGCCGCTGCCGCTACCGCTCCCCAGGCTCGCGACCGCGCCCGAGCAGGGGGGACCTCATGTCCCCCCGCATCCTACGGCGCACGTCGCCGCAGGCCACTGTGGGAGGATCGGTGTTCTCACCGCTACAACGTCGCACCCACGAGGAGCGTGCCCATGTCGTCGAATCCGGTCGCCGAAACCGTCGCCTCGCTGCTGCCCAGGGCCAAGGCGGAACTCACCGAACTGGTGGCGTTCAAATCGGTGGCCGATTTTGATCAGTTCCCGAAGAGCGAGAGCGAGAAGGCGGCGGACTGGTTGGCCGGCGCACTGCGCGCCGAGGGCTTCCAGGACGTGGCCCTGCTCGACACTCCGGACGGCACCCAGTCGGTGTACGGCTGCCTGCCCGGCCCGGAAGGTGCGAAAACGGTTCTGCTCTATGCCCACTACGATGTGCAGCCGCCGCTCGACGAAAGTGCCTGGACCACTCCGCCGTTCGAACTGACCGAGCGCGACGGCCGCTGGTACGGGCGGGGCGCGGCCGACTGCAAGGGCGGCGTGATCATGCACCTGCTGGCGCTGCGCGCACTGCGGGCGAACGGCGGCGTCCCGGTGACCGTCAAGGTCATCGCCGAGGGCTCCGAGGAGCAGGGCACCGGCGGTCTGGAGCGGTACGCCGAGCAGCACCCCGATCTGCTGGCGGCCGACGCCGTCGTCATCGGCGACACCGGCAACTTCCGCGTCGGCCTGCCGACCGTCACCGCCTCGCTGCGCGGCATGGTGCTGGTCCGGGTGCAGGTCGACACGCTGGCGGGCAATCTGCACTCCGGCCAGTTCGGCGGCGCGGCCCCGGACGCCCTGGCCGCGCTGATCCGCGTCCTGGACTCGGTGCGCGCAGCGGACGGCTCCACCACGATCGACGGACTCGCCTCCGAGGGCCGCTGGGACGGGCTCGCCTACCCGGACGGGCAGTTCCGGGCGGACGCCAAGGTACTGGAGGGCGTCGGGCTGATCGGCGAGGGCACCGTCGCCGACCGGCTGTGGGCCCGCCCGGCCGTCACGGTCCTCGGCATCGACTGCCCGCCGGTGGTGGGGGCCACCCCGTCCGTGCAGGCGAGCGCGCGGGCCCTGGTCAGTCTGCGGGTGCCGCCGGGCGTGGACGCGGTCGAGGCGGGCAAGCTGCTCCAGGCGCACCTGGAGGCGCACACGCCGTGGGGCGCCCGGGTGCAGACCGAGCGGGTCGGACAGGGCCAGCCGTTCCGCGCCGACACCGAAAGCCCCGCGTACCGGGCGATGGCCGACGCCATGGCGGTGGCCTACCCGGGCCAGGAGATGCAGTACGCCGGTCAGGGCGGCTCCATCCCGCTGTGCAACACCCTCGCGCAGCTCTACCCGGAGGCGGAGATACTGCTCATCGGCCTGAGCGAGCCGGAGGCGCAGATCCACGCCGTGAACGAGAGCGTCTCGCCCGAGGAACTGGAGCGGCTGGCGGTGGCGGAGGCGCTGTTCCTGGGCAACTACGCCGCGGGCTGAGCCGTTCTGCCCACGGCAGCGGGTCCCCGTCCGCGGACGGGGACCCGCCCTGCGGTCGGCCCATGGACGTGATCGGGCTGCTGCCCCGCCTCCGCCTGCGGCGCTTCCCGGTCGGCCAGGTCTGCCTCTGGACCGACCGCGTCACGGCCACGCGACTCGACACCGGGGCGGTCGGCTCCGGCCGGGCGATCGCCGACACGCTCACCGCGCCGGGCCCGTCGCCGGTGTGGCGGATCGTGCCGACCGCCTTCCCCGAGGACCACGCGGACGGGGCGGGCGAGTTCGCCGCGCCGAGCGGCGCCGAGGTGCCGGCGCACCGCCCGGACGCGCCGGCGGTCTTCGCGGACCGGGAACCGCCCCTGCGCGCGGAGGCCGTGCGGCACCTGCCGCGGGGCGGGCCGGGGCGCCCCGGCCGGGTGACCGACCTGTCCGACGGCGGCGTCCTCGACCGCGGACCGGATCCCGGCCACCGCTCGCCGCGGCGCGGCCCGGCAGCGGACGGGCCGCATGCGCTCAGCCCTGCGGAACGCCGGCCTCCAGGTACAGCGCGACACCGCGCTCACGCGCCCGCAGCGCCCACCGCAACCGCTCGTACCGTACGGGCGGCAGCAGTTCGGCGGCCTCCTGCTCGGTGACGAAGCGCCAGGCGCGCAGTTCGGGCCCGGGCAGCAGCAGCGAGCCGGCCTCCGCGGACGCCAGCCGGCCGCCGTCGAACAGCAGGCGCAGCCCGCCGTAGCCGGGTGGTACGGGCGATTCCCAGTCCACGACGAGCAGCCGCGGTACCTCGGCCAGCCGTATCCCGGTCTCCTCGGTGACCTCGCGCATTCCGGCGCGGGCGGGTGCCTCGCCGGGCTCGACGACTCCGCCGGGGAACTCCCAACCCGGTTTGTACGTCGGGTCGACGAGCAGGACGCGGTCCTGATCGTCGAAGAGCAGCACCCCGGCCGCGAGCGTCTCCGCGGTGGGTTCCGGCGTCTGCACGATGTCGCAGGGGGCCACGGCACCGCCGGCCACGGCATCGGCGATGCGGACCGCCGTCTCGTAGGGGGTGAGGGCGCTGGTGTCGACGGGATGGGCGTCGGCGGCGAGCCAGGAGGCGAGCGCGGCGCGGTACGGCTCGATGTGGTCGTACGCCCACTGACGCACCCGCAGTTCGCCGTCCGGCAGGTCGGGCGGGACGTCCCGCCCGGCTATGCGCGCCCGCAGGATCGTTTCGGCCGGGGCGAGCAACAGATGCCGTACGGCTATCCGGCGGGCGGCGAGGCCACCGAAGATCTCGTCCCGGTACTCCTGGCGCAGCAGGGTCATCGGGACCACGAGGGTCCCGCCGAGTTCGGCCAGCATGGCGGCCGCCGTGTCGATCACCAGCCGGCGCCAGATCGGCAGGTCCTGGAAGTCGCCGACCTCGGCGAGGCGTTTGGGCGGCAGCAGGCGTGCGAGCGCTCCGCCGATGGCCTCGGGGTCGAAGAGCGTGCTGTTCGGGATCAGGTCGATCAATTCCCGTGCGGTGGCCGTCTTCCCCGCACCGAACGCGCCGTTGATCCAGACGATCATTCATACTCCAGAGCTGGAAGGCCGCTGAGCAGCGACGGAGCCGTCTTCAGGAGATCACCTGGGAGCGAACACGGGAAAAGGAGGCGTCCACAAACCCCGCACCCACTTCTTCCTTCTCCCATACGCCCCGAAGGTACTCCACGAACCGCGCCTCCATGACGACCGTCACGTCGCTGTACATACCCTCCACACCCGGAGGCCCGTGCCCCTGCCCGGCCACCGCCGCCGGAAAGGGCATCGCCGGCCCGGGCCCCGGGACCGTCGCCCCGCACCCGCACCCGCACGAGAGAGACACGAGAGAAATTCGTGCGACTGTCGGGACAGCGGATGTCAAGACGGTGGCGCCGGCTCCGACCAAGAGGTCGAAGGGTCCCGCCAGGACCCGCGAACCACGAGGAGTACGAGATGAAGTTCCTGATCAGCCTGCACATCAACCCGGCCGTGCTGGACGCCCTGACCGAAGCGGAGAAGGAAGCGATCGGCGCAGGCCA
Source organism: Streptomyces sp. NPDC001270 (assembly GCF_042896695.1). Lineage (NCBI taxonomy): Bacteria > Bacillati > Actinomycetota > Actinomycetes > Kitasatosporales > Streptomycetaceae > Streptomyces > Streptomyces sp. NPDC001270. The sequence continues at coordinate 89,717 of NZ_JBIAXM010000003.1, forward strand.
CGGCAAGTTCATCGAGACGCTGAAGGCGTCCGGCGAGCTGATCACCACGCAGGCGCTCGTCGACCCGTCGCAGGCCGCCGTGGTCTCGGTGCGGGAGGGCCGGCCGGTGGTGACCGACGGACCGTTCCTGGAGGCCAAGGAGCATCTCGGCGGCTTCTACCTGATCGACTGCGAGAACAAGGAGCGGGCGATCGAGCTGGCGGCGCAGATCCCGGACGCCGCGATCGGGGGTCTGGGGGTCGAGGTGCGGCAGGTCATGTTCGCCGACGGACAATTGGAGGCATGACGGCAGCGCGCTTCGAGGACCTGCTGCGGGAACTCACGCCGCAGGTCCTCGGCACCCTGGTACGCCGGTACGGCCAGTTCGAAGGATGTGAGGACGCCGTACAGGAGGCGGTCCTCGCCGCCGCCGTGCAGTGGCCGGCCGAGGGGGTGCCGGACAACCCGCGGGGCTGGCTGCTGACTGTCGCGTGCCGGCGGCTCGTCGACCAGGCACGCAGCGACCGGGCGCGCCGTGCCCGGGAGTCGGCGGCGGCCACCGAGGCGGTGCCCGAGGACGTACCGGACACCGACGACACGCTCGTCCTGCTGTTCCTGTGCTGCCATCCGGCGCTGACCGCGGCCTCCCAGACCGCTCTGACGCTGCGCGCGGTCGGCGGCCTGACCACGGCCGAGATCGCCCGCGCGTTCCTGGTGCCGGAGGCCACCATGGCGGCCAGGATCAGCCGGGCCAAGCAGCGGATCAGGGCCGCAGGCAGCTCGTTCGGGCTGCCGGACGGCCCGGAGCGCGAGGAGCGGCTGCGGGTCGTCCTGCACGTCCTCTATCTGATCTTCAACGAGGGCTACACCGCCTCGTCGGGCCGTGCGCTGCACCGTGCCGACCTCGCGCGCGAGGCGATCCGGCTGACGAGGATGGTGCACGCGCAACTGCCCGCGGACGACGAGGTGACCGGGCTGCTCGCGCCGATGCTGCTGACCCATGCCCGCAGCAGGGCGCGGACGACGGCGGCCGGGGATCTCGTACCGCTGGACGAGCAGGACCGCGGGACCTGGGACCGCGAGCTGATCGAGGAGGGCACCGAGTTGGTCAAGGCGGCGCTGGCCGGTCCGACGCTGGGGCCTTACCAGGTGCAGGCCGCCATCGCCGCCACGCACGCCGACGCGGCCACGGCCGAGGAGACCGACTGGCGCCAGGTGCACGCCCTTTACCTCATCCTGGAACGGATCGCACCCAACCCGATGGTCACCCTCAACCGGGCCGTCGCGCTCGCCGAGACCGAGGGCCCGCCGGCCGGGCTGGCCCTGCTGTCCCCGCTGGACGCCGACCAGCGGATGGCCGGGCATCACCGGCTGCTGTCCGTACGGGCGCACCTGCTGGAGAGGAACGGCGACCCGGCCGGGGCGTACGCGCTTTACCGGCGTGCCGCGAAGTCCACCGCCAGCATCGCCGAACAGCGCTTTCTGGAGTCCCGGGCCGACCGGGTGGCGCGCCGTGCGCCGGAGGTGCCGCGGTCGGGCCGCCCGGAGACCGGGCACGGCTGAGGGAGCTGCGCGGGTGCCGGTGCGCGGCACCGGCACCCGGCCGGGGCGGCGGAGCCGACGCCGGGGATCTACTCCTCGAACAGGACGTGGTCGGCGGGGGCGAAGCTGTCCTGGCTGACGGCGTGGTCGGCGGTGTCGAGCGGGTCCGAGACGTGCAGATCGTCGAGGACCGCGTGGTCCGCGCCGTGCGACGGGGTGATCGCGGCCACGACGAAGCCGGTGGCGAGGGAGGCGAGGGCGAGCATGCTGCGCTTCTTCATGCCCCTATCAACTGTGCGAGCCGCCCGGAGTCACGCGGATCACGGCCGTTCCCCCCTCCAGGTCCACCGTGCTGCGGTGCGGCGGCGCCCCGTCCTCGTCGTCGTCACGGAGCAGCAGTGCCGACTGCCGTTCCCGCAACTCGTGCTGCTTGCCCGGCGACAGGGCGCCGTGCAACTGCTCGAACCCGGTGGCCGACACCTGCCCGGTTCTCGCTCCGTTGCGCCACGGCGGCACGCCCGCGTGCCCGGCCCGCAGCAGCAGCTGGTCGACGAAGGCCACCACGGTGAGCAGGATGACGAGCCCCGGCAAGGTCATGAAGACGGCGAACTGCATGTACCGAGTATCGGGAACGGCGGCAGGCGGGGAAAGCCGCCTGGTCCGGGCTTCCGGTCGGGGCGGCGGCCGGACCAGGGTGATCCCGGCCGCGTCCGCCGCTCCCGGTCCGTCGCCGTGGCGGCCGGCATCGGGTCGGGGCGGGTCCGGAGAGCGTATGACCTGCGATTTGGGTACCCCGGGACATCCGATGTCCCGACGGATCGACAGGCGGAGCACACCGGTCGGGTGAGGAACGAACCCGTCGGTCTACGGGAAGGTGATCCCACACAACCGAACGTGCGGCGGAACATCGCTCGCAAATACAGCGTCCATCAAGGAGTTTGGCGCGATATCGGTCGGCCGTCACCGCTTCTCTTCCACCATAGTCCGACACGTCCTACCGTAAACGGACGGCCATGACGCGCGCATGACGTCATCCCATCTTTCGCGAGTCGGAGGAACGTAATGATGCGTCACCCTCGCACCCGCACGACCCGCACGGTCCGCCGAAGAGTGGTCGGGGTCCTCGCCGCAGGGCTGCTGTCCTCGGCCGGCCTCGCCGCCCCCGCCGCCGCGGCGGCCCCGGCGGCGCAGCCTGTCGCCCCCGCCGGCGCGGCGCCCGCCCCGGCCGAGCCGTCCCGGACGTCCGCGCCAGCCGACGGCCTGGCCCTCACCCCGCCGATGGGCTTCAACAACTGGAACTCCACGCACTGCCGCGCCGACTTCAATGAGGAGATGGTCAAGGGCATCGCCGACATCTTCGTGGCGAAGGGCCTCAAGGACGCCGGGTACCAGTACGTCAACCTCGACGACTGCTGGGCCCTGCCGAGCCGGGACGCGGACGGCAAGCTGGTCCCCGACCCGGTCCGGTTCCCCGGTGGGATCAAGGCCGTCGCCGACTACGTCCACGAAAAGGGCCTCAAGCTCGGCGTCTACACCAGCGCCGGCACGAAGACGTGCAACCCCGCCGGGTTCCCGGGCGGCCTCGGCCACGAGTACAGCGACGCCCAGCAGTTCGCCGACTGGGGCGTGGACTACCTCAAGTACGACAACTGCAACAACCAGGGCGTGGACGCCAAGCTGCGCTACACCACCATGCGGGACGCCCTGCGGGCGACCGGGCGGCCCATCGTCTACAGCATCTGCGAATGGGGCCAGAACAAGCCCTGGGAGTGGGCGGGCGACCTCGGCCAGCTGTGGCGGACGACGGGGGACATCAGTGACAGCTGGGGCTCGATGCTGTCGATCCTGAAGCAGAACCTGCCCCTCGCGCCGTACGCCGGGCCCGGCCGCTGGAACGACCCGGACATGCTGGAGGTCGGCAACGGCGGCATGACCGACACCGAGTACCGCTCGCACTTCTCGATGTGGTCGGTCATGGCGGCGCCGCTGCTCATCGGCACCGACCTGCGCAAGGCGTCCCCGTCGACCTTCGACATCCTGGGCAACAAGGAGGTCGTCGCCGTCGACCAGGACCCGCTGGGCAAGCAGGGCACGGTCCTCTCGTCGGAGGGCGGACGCTGGGTCGTCGCCAAGGAGATGCGGGACGGCAGCCGCACGGTGGCCCTGTTCAACGAGTCCGGCACCGCCCAGCGCATCACGACGACCGCGCGGGCCGCGGGCCTTCCGGACGCCCCCGCCTACACCCTGCGCGACCTGTGGCAGCACCGGAGCTACAACACCGCGGGCACCGTCTCCGCGACCGTACCGGCCCACGGCACGGTCCTCGTCCGGGTCTTCGCCGACCACGACTGGGCCGCGCACCCGCCGGCGGTCGAACCCGGCCTGGACGGCAGCCCGTACGTGGAGGCGGGCACCCCAGCCGAGCTGACCACCACGGTCACCGACCTCGGCCGCACCCCGGCCCGGCAGGTGTCCGTGGCCCTGACCGGCCCCGAGGGCTGGACCGTCACCCCGACGTCGGCCACCCGGGCGGCGTCCCTGACGACGGACCGGTCGCTGCGCACCGGCTGGCGGGTGACCGCTCCTTCGGGCACGCCGACGGGGTCGTACGGCCTGACCCTGAAGGCCGCGTACCGCTCGCCGTCGGGAACGCCCGTCGACAGCACGCTGCCCCTGACGGTGTCCGTCGCGGTACCGCCCCCGTCCGGCACGTCGTACCTCAGCGATCTGCCGTGGCTGGAGGCCGCCAACGCCTGGGGCCCGGTGGAACGCGACACCAGCAACGGTGAGAGCGCGGCCGGCGACGGCCGCACCCTCACCCTGGGCGGAACGGCGTACGCCAAGGGGCTCGGCGTGCACGCCGACAGCTCCGTCGCCCACTACACGGGCGGTGCCTGCGAGACGGTCACCGCGGACGTCGGGGTCGACGACGAGAAGGGCGCGAACGGCACCGTCACCTTCGAGATCTGGGCCGACGGCACGAAGGCCGCCGCCACCGGAGTGCTGACCAACGCGATGCCGGCCCAGCCGCTGACCGCGGACGTGACCGGCGCCCGGGTGGTCCGGCTCGTCGTCACCGACGGCGGCGACGGCATCGACTCGGACCACGCGGACTGGGCGGACGCACGGCTCAGCTGCTGAGCCCGGCCATCGACAGGTGAACGTTCCGGTGGCACCGGGCGACCGGTGTCAGACCCCCGCCGCGGTCGCGTCCGGCCTGCGCGCCAGCGCGGCGGCGGCGGCGCCCACCAGACCCGCGTCCGTGCCCATCTGCGCGGGGGTCACCGTCAGCCGCTGGACGAAGGAGAGGGTCGCGTAGTCGCCGAGGGCCTTGCGCAGCGGCGCGAAGAGGATGTCGCCCGCCTTGCCCACACCGCCGCCGATCACCGCGATGTCGATCTCGACGAGGGTCGCGGTGGCCGCGATGGCGGCGGCCAGCGCCTGCGCGGCCCGCTCGAAGGACGCCACCGCGACCGGGTCCCCGGCGCGGGCGGCCGCCGCGACCGCGGCCGCCGAGGCGTCCCCGTCGGGACCCGGCTGCCAGCCGCTCTCCAGCGCGCGCCGGGCGATGTTGGGGCCGCTGGCGATCCGCTCCACGCAGCCGCGCGAGCCGCACGGGCACGGATCGCCGTCGAGGTCGACGCTGATGTGGCCGATGTGCCCCGCGTTGCCCGTGGGCCCCGGGTGCAGCTGGCCGCCCAGGACGAGACCGCCGCCGACACCGGTCGAGACCACCATGCACAGCGCGTTGTCGTGGCCGCGGGCGGCTCCCTGCCAGTGTTCGGCGGCCGTGATCGCCACGCCGTCGCCGATCAGCTCCACCGGCAGGCCGCCGGTCGCCGCCCGGACCCGCTCCACCAGCGGGAAGCCGCGCCAGCCGGGCACGTTCACCGGGCTCACCGTGCCCGCGGAGGCGTCCACCGGACCGGCGCTGCCGATCCCGATGGAACCCGCGCGCGCCCACAGGGGCGACCCGGCGAGTTCGCCGAGCACCTCCGTCACGGCTCGCATGACGGTCTCGCCGTCCTGCCGAGCGGGCGTCGCACGCTGGGCGCGTACCTGAATCCGTCCGTGGCCGTCCACCAGCGCGCCGGCGATTTTGGTGCCGCCGATGTCGAGCGCAGCCACGAGGTCGGTGTGCATCAGAGTCGAATCTCCCCGTCAAACATGAGAAAACGAAGTGCGAGACAGCCCGGTCTCGTCATCGGGCGCAGGCCGGTGATTGCGGTGGACAGTCTCCCCCGGATCTGACAACGTTGTCCAGGCTCTATGCTCGACGCCACATCCTCATACGACCCCATGGGCCTTCGCACCACCCCGTGGACGACAGGACAGGACGCCGCATCGTGCCAGAGACCACCCGCCGCGCTGACCGCCTCACCGGATCACGCTACGGCAACCGTCCGACGATGAAGGACGTGGCGGCCCGGGCCGGTGTCGGGCTCAAGACGGTCTCCCGGGTGGTCAACGGCGAGCCGGGGGTCACCCCCGACACCGAGCGCCGCGTCCAGGAGGCCATCGACGCGCTCGGCTTCCGGCGCAACGACAGCGCGCGGGTGCTGCGCAAGGGCCGGACCGCCAGCATCGGCCTGGTCCTGGAGGACCTGGCCGACCCGTTCTACGGTCCGCTCAGCCGCGCCGTCGAGGAGGTGGCCCGCGCCCACGGCGCTCTGCTGATCAACGGTTCCAGCGCCGAGGACCCGGAACGCGAGCAGGAACTGGCGCTGGCCCTGTGCGCCCGGCGGGTGGACGGGCTGGTGATCATCCCCGCGGGAGGCGACCACCGCTATCTGGAGCCGGAGATCAGGGCGGGCGTCGCGACCGTGTTCGTGGACCGTCCCGCCGGGAAGATCGACGCCGATGTCGTGCTGTCCGACAACTTCGGCGGCGCCCGCGACGGCGTGGCCCATCTGATCGCCCATGGGCACCGCCGCATCGGGTTCATCGGTGACATGCCCCGCATCCACACCGCGGCCGAGCGGCTGCGCGGCTACCGGGCGGCCATGGAGGACGCCGGAATAGAGGTCGAGGACGGCTGGATGTCCCTGGGCGCCACCGATCCGGAGCGGGTGCGCCGGGCCGCCGCGGAGATGCTGGCCGCGGACTCCCCGGTCACCGCGATCTTCACGGGCAACAACCGGGTGACGGTGACGGTGATCCGGGTCCTGGCCGAGCACACCGGGCCCGTCGCCCTGGTCGGTTTCGACGACATCGAACTCGCCGACCTGCTCCGGCCGGGCGTCACGGTCGTCGCCCAGGACGCGGCGGCCCTCGGCCGCACCGCCGCCGAACGCCTCTTCCGGCAGTTGGACGGCAGCCTCGTCACCCCGGAGCGCATCGAGCTGCCGACCCGGCTGATCACCCGTGGCTCGGGTGAGCTGCCGCCGGCGGGCTGAGCGCCGATGACCGGACGGACCCTGGAGGAACTGGGGCTCGCCGAGGCGCCGCGGGACCATCCTCTGAGTTATCCGGGTGCCTGGCCCGCGGACTCCGGAGTCCTGTGCGGGGACCGGATGCTGCCGGCCGACCGCCTGGTGCACCCGGACCGGGTGCCGGTCCTCGCGGTCGGCTCCAACGCCTGCCCCGGCCAGTTGCGGCACAAGATGGCCGAGTTCTCGGTCACCTCCGGCATCCCCATGGTGAAGGCCCGGGTGACGGGCCTCGGGGTCGGCGTCTCCGCGCACGTGAGCCGCATGGGGTACGTTTCCGCCTCACCGTTCCGCGCGCCCGCGGCGGTGCGGGAGCTGTTCGTGACCTGGCTCGACGCACGGCAGCTCGCGGTGGTCGACGCCAGCGAGGGCGTGCCGCTGCCCGCCGGGAACTACGACCGGGCCTGGCTGCCCGCGCCCGACGTGCGGATCGAGCTGGCCGACGGTACGGCGCTCGCGGGAGCGTTCGCGTACGGCAACCGGCACGGCGTCCTGCGCGACGGGGACGGAGCGCCTCGGCACCATCCGGGCCAACGGCCGCTGCTCGCGGGGCTGCTACGGGCATCCGCCGAGCTGCGAGAGCTGTTCGGCGGCACGCCCGAGGAGTTCTGCGCGCGGGCCCGGGCCGACGCGGGGCTGTGCGACCGCGGCACGGAGCTGTTCGCGCAACGTGGCTGGGCGACGGCGTCCGGCCTTGAGCGGTACGCCGACGCGCGGCGGTCCGGGGAGCGGACCGGCGGCCCGGGGCCGGTCCGTGGGCGGCGCCGCCCTTGAGGTGGACGTTCCTCGCCCGGACACCGTGTCGCGTTGTCGCCGCTGGATCTCGTCCACGGGATCCCCACGGAGTCGGGAGCCGCGGCCGGCCGCCGCGCGCCGGGTCCGCTACCCGGCCGACGCGGTGAGGTCGCCGCGCCGTGGCGCCGCGAAGCCCTCCAGGTCCGAGCGGGACAGACCGGTGAGCCGGGTGACCTCCACGAGGTCGAGGGCGCCGCAGTCCAGGCCGCGCAGCAGGTAGCCGCTGAGGGCCTTGGCGGTGGCGGGCTCGTCCATGATGTCGCCGCCGGCCCGGTTGGCGTACCGGGCCAGACGGTCCGCCGCCGGTGCGAAGCCCTCGCGGTAGAAGGCGAACACGGCGGCGTAGCGGGTGGGCAGGTGGCCGGGGTGCATGTCCCAGCCCTGGTAGTAGGCGCGGGCCAGCGCGCGCCGGGTGAGGCCGTAGTGCAGTCGCCAGGCAGCGTGCACCTGTTCGGCCGGGCCGACCGGGAGCACGTTGGTCGAGCCGTCCGAGAGGCGTACGCCCGTGCCCGCGGCCGCGACCTGCATGACCGCCTTGGCGTGGTCGGCGGCCGGGTGGTCACTGGCCTGGTGGGCGGCGGAGACACCGAGGCAGGCGCTGTAGTCGAAGGTGCCGTAGTGCAGTCCGGTGGCGCGCCCCTCGGCGGCCCGAATCATCCGGGCGACCGTCGCGGTGCCGTCGTCGGCGAGGATGGACTGGCTGGTCTCGATCTGGATCTCGAAGGCGATCCGGCCGGGCTCAAGACCTCGTGCCTTCTCGAAGGCGTCGAGCAACCGCACCATGGCGGTGACCTGCTCGGCGTAGGTCACCTTGGGCAGCGTGAGGACCAGCCCCTCCGGCAGGCCCCCCGCCTCCGTCAGGCCGGTCAGGAAGATGTCGAGGGTGCGGATGCCCCGCTCGCGCACCGCCGCTTCCAGGCACTTCATGCGGATGCCCATGTACGGTGTCGCGGTGCCCCGCGCGTACGCCTCGGCGATCAGCCGGGCCGCGCGCGCGGCCGTCTCGTCCTCCTCGGCGTCCGGACGCAGTCCGTAGCCGTCCTCGAAGTCGACCCGGAGGTCTTCCACGGGCTCGTGCTCCAGCTTGTCGCGCACCCGGTCGTACACGGGCCCGGCCAGTTCGTCGGCGAGGCCGAGGACGGCGGCGAAGGAGGCGGCGTCGGGGGCGTGTTCGTCGAGTGCCGCAAGGGCCTGCTCGCCCCAGGTGCGGATGGTGTCGGCGGCGAACAGGTCGCCGGGGACGTAGACGGTGTGGACGGGCTGGCGGGTGCCGGGGTCTCCCGGGTAGCGGCGCTCCAGCTCGGCGTCGACGGGGGCGAGGGCCGCGCCGATGTCCTCGCTGACGGCGGCCGCGAGGCTCGTCGAGACCTTCTCCTGCTGGCCCTGGCCCATCGCCACACCCTCCACTGGTCCGCTTGATCTTCCGCTCTGCGGAATCAACAATCCGTAGAATGAAGTTATCCGGGTGCCTTCCGGATGGTCAACACCCTGTCCGCGGGCAGCCGCTCGGCCATGTCGCCATGTTCACGCCCATCCGCCAGGGCAGTGTCACGCGTAGTTCGCCCACCGACTCGTCCGGCCGTCACGACCGAAGGAGCCCCTGTGCCGCACCACAGCCGAGTCACGCGCCGTCTGGGCCTCAAGGCCGCCCTGTCCGCGGCGGCAGCCCTGCCCCTCACCAGTACAGCACCGTCCGCCTCGGCCGCCCCGGCGGCGCCGGAGCCGAGCCGCGAACTGGAGGTCATGTCCTTCAACCTGCGCTTCGCGAGCACCACCGAGCCGAACAGCTGGGCGGTCCGCAGGCCGGTGCTGCACGCCCTGCTGGACCGCGCGGCCCCGCACGTCATCGGCACCCAGGAGGGCCTCTTCCCGCAGTTGCTGGACATCGCCTCCGACCTCGGTCCGCGCTACGACTGGATCGGCACCGGCCGCCTGCACGGCAGCCATGACGAGTTCATGGCCGTCTTCTATGACACCCAGCGCCTCACCCCGACCGAGTACGACCACTTCTGGCTGTCCGACACCCCGGACGTGATCGGCTCGAACACCTGGGGCGCCGCACTCCCCCGCATGGTCACCTGGGTGCGCTTCCGGGACCGGTACGCGGACGGCCAGGAGTTCCACCTCCTCAACACGCACTTCGACCATGCGAGCCAGTCCGCACGCGAGCGCTCCGCCGCGCTGGTCGCCGAGCGCGTCCGGAGCCTCGACGGCTCGCTGCCACTCGTGGTGACCGGCGACTTCAACGTCGCCGCCCGCCGCAACCCGGTCCACGACACGCTGCTGGCCGCCGGTCTTGCCGACACCTGGGACACCGCGGGCGAGCGCAGCCCGCTGTACGGCACCTTCCACGGCTACGAGCCGCTGACACCGGACGGCGACCGCATCGACTGGATCCTGACCACACCGGGGGTGACCACGCGGCGGGTGGTGATCGACACCTTCTCCGCCGACGGCCGGTTCCCGAGCGACCACCTGCCGGTGCGGGCCTCCCTCACCCTGGGCTGAGCGCACCGGAACGAACCGGGGCCCCGCGACCGGCACTCGGTCGCGGGGCCCCTCACGGCCGGCGGGGATCAGCCCTTGCGGGCCTTGATCTCCTCGGTGAGCTGCGGGACGACGGTGAAGAGGTCGCCGACGACGCCGTAGTCGACCAGGTCGAAGATCGGGGCCTCCGGGTCCTTGTTGATCGCCACGATGGTCTTCGAGGTCTGCATGCCCGCCCGGTGCTGGATCGCGCCCGAGATGCCGGAGGCGATGTAGAGCTGCGGGGAGACCGACTTGCCGGTCTGGCCCACCTGGTTGGTGTGCGGGTACCAGCCCGCGTCCACCGCGGCGCGCGAGGCGCCCACCGCGGCGCCCAGCGAGTCGGCCAGTCCCTCGATGATCGCGAAGTTCTCCGCGCCGTTGACACCGCGTCCGCCGGAGACCACGATCGCGGCCTCCGTCAGTTCGGGACGGCCCGTCGACTCGCGCGCCGTGCGGCCCGTCACCTTGGTGCCGGTCGCCTGCGCCGAGAAGGTCACCTCCAGGGCCTCGACCGTGCCGGCCGCGGGCGCCGCCTCCACGGCCGCGCTGTTCGGCTTGACCGTGATGACCGGAGTGCCCTTGGCGACGCGGGACTTGGTGGTGAAGGACGCGGCGAACACCGACTGGGTGGCCACCGGACCCTCGCCGCCGGCCTCCAGGTCGACGGCATCGGTGATGACGCCCGAGCCGATGCGCAGCGCCAGCCGGGCGGCGATCTCCTTGCCCTCCGCGGAGGACGGGACCAGGACGGCGGCCGGGGACACGGCCTCGTGGGCAGCCTGCAGCGCGTCGACCTTGGGCACGACCAGGTAGTCGGCGTACTCGGCGGCGTCATGCGTGAGGACCTTCACCGCGCCGTGCTCGGCGAGCGTGGCGGCGGTGCCGGCGGCGCCCGCGCCGAGGGCGACGGCGACCGGCTCGCCGAGCCGGCGGGCCAGGGTCAGCAGCTCCAGGGTGGGCTTGCGGACGGCACCGTCCACGTGGTCGACGTAGACGAGGACTTCAGCCATGGGATTGCTCTCCTGCGTACGAAAGTTGAGGGGCGGTCGGCGAATGCGGGCTCAGATGAACTTCTGGCCCGCGAGGAACTCGGCGAGCTGCTTGCCGCCCTCGCCCTCGTCCTTGACGATCGTGCCCGCCGTACGGGCCGGGCGCGCGGCCGCGGAGTCGACCTTCGTCCAGGCGCCCGCCAGGCCGACCTCCTCGGCCTCGATCTCCAGGTCGGACAGGTCCCAGGACTCGACCGGCTTCTTCTTGGCCGCCATGATCCCCTTGAAGGACGGGTAGCGGGCCTCGCCCGACTGGTCGGTAACCGACACGACCGCCGGAAGCTGGGCCTCCAACTGCTCCGAGGCGGCGTCGCCGTCGCGGCGGCCCGTGACCGTGCCGCCCTCGACCGCGACCTCCGACAGGAGAGTGACCTGCGGGACGCCCAGGCGCTCGGCGAGCAGGGCCGGGACGATGCCGCCGGTGCCGTCGGTGGAGGCCATGCCGGAGACCACCAGGTCGTACCCGGCCTTCTCGATCGCCTTCGCCAGCACCAGGGAGGTGCCGATGGCGTCGGTGCCGTGCAGGTCGTCGTCCTCGACGTGGATGGCCTTGTCCGCGCCCATGGACAGCGCCTTGCGCAGCGCGTCCTTGGCGTCCTCCGGGCCCACCGTCAGGACGGTGATCTCGACGTCGTCATCGGAGTTCTCGGAGATCTGCAGCGCCTGCTCGACCGCGTATTCGTCCAGTTCGGAGAGCAGACCGTCCACGTCGTCCCGGTCGACGGTCAGGTCATCGGCGAAGTGCCGGTCGCCAGTGGCGTCGGGCACGTACTTCACAGTGACAACGATCCTCAAGCTCACGCCGGCTCTCCTACTGCTTCGTCTGTTCCGGTCTGCCTCTTCCAGGCAGCATAGGCGCCTGCGGCGGCCGATCCCGGTCGGGTCGGCCGCGCGCTCCGAACTGAATATTACTCGCCAGTACACCCAGTTCGTTCCCGCTGAGCAAGCGCTTTGAACTGTGACCTGCGCAACGCAGCGTAACCGGAACCCGACAGCTTCGCAGGAGGGCGGGAGCGTGCTCAGTCCCTCAGCGCACGGAAGCCGCCCTCGTGGTAGAGGAGGGGGCGGCCCGCGCCGGCGGGGTCGCCGAGCACGACCTCGGCGAGCACGATGCGGTGGTCGCCGGCCGGGACCCGCTCGACGACCCGGCACACCAGCCAGGCGAGCACTCCGCCGAGCACCGGTACGCCTTCCGGCCCCTCGCGCCAGGCGGTGGGCGCGCCGAACCGGTCGGCGCCGCTGCGGGCGAAGGTCGCGGCCAGCTCGCGCTGGTGCTCGCCGAGTATGTGGACGCCGACATGGCCGGCCTCGGACATCGCGGGCCAGCTGGAGGCGCCGACGCCGATGCCGAAGGAGAGCAGCGGGGGTTCGGCCGATACGGAGGTGAGGGAGGTGGCGGTGAAGCCCGCCGGCCCCAGGGCGCCGCGGGCGGTGATCACCGCGACCCCCGCGGCGTGCCGTCGGAAGGCGGAGCGCAACAGGTCGGTGGAGGCGGGCCGGGAAGTGCCGAGACCGGGCGTGGCCGTCATGAAGGTGTCCTTCTCGGTGAGGTGACGAGCGGGTCCGTTGCTGCTCAACGGCCCGGACAGCGCGCACTCGCGGTACGGGACAGGTCGACGTGGGCCCGTCCGAAGAGAAGGAGTTCCCTGCGCATGGGGTCAGAGTGACGATAGGTGGCGCGCACAGTCAAGTAGGTTCCGGCATCCGGGAGCTGTCTCGCCGTCACGGGCAGCACGTCACACCGCCTCCCCCAGCGCCGCGATGACATCTGCCTTGCGCGGTTGTCCCGCGGCCCGCCGCACCACGCGGCCGGCCGCGTCGAGGACCAGCACGGTGGGGGTTCTCCGGATGCCGAGTTCCCTCACGAGGTCCAGCCGGGCCTCGGCGTCGATCTCCACATGGGCGACCCCGGGGACCAGGCCCGCCACCTCGCCGAGGACCCGCCGGGTCGCCCGGCAGGGCGCGCAGAAGGCGGTGGAGAACTGTACGAGCGTGGCCCGCGCCCCGAGTTCGCCGCCCAGCTCGGCCTCCCCGAGCCGCCTGTCCTCGTCCCGTCCGCGCACCCCTGTCCTCCCACTCCGCCGCCGGCGCGGCCCTCCGTGGCCGCTCGCCGCGGCACGCGCCGCCGGCCCGGTCCTCTGGCACAAGAGCATTCGCGCGACCGCAAAGATTCCCGGTCCCCGCACCTGTTTCCGCCGCGGAACGCTGCCGGGCGCGGGCCGGCCGGGGCTTGCGGCCACCGGCTCCGCGCTCGCCGTCGCCTTCCCGGACGCGGCGTTCGGCCACTGCCCGGGGGCGAGTTGTTCCGGCTGCCGCGGCGGGCCGGTGTGCGTGCCGGGCGGAGGGGAGCGTGACGGGCCGGTGCGACCGCTGGGCCGACGTGACGAGTATCTCGCCGCGTCGGGGTGCCGAGGCTGGCTCCCCGTCCGTTCTTCGGGCACGATCTGCGATGCGCCGTAAACCTACGGCTGCGTAACTTGTCCGCCGGGAGTGCCTTCCCAGGCTGAGCAGGAAGGGTCCGTCCCGCCCATGGAGCTGGTCTACCGTCCCGTCATCGGTTTCGCCAAGACGATGTTCAAGGTCTGGGACCTCAGGATCGACTGCAAGGGTTCGGAGAACATCCCGCGCTCGGGCGGCGCCGTCCTGGTGAGCAATCACATCAGTTACCTGGACTTCATCTTCAACGGGCTGGCGGCACTGCCGCAGAAGCGGCTCGTGCGTTTCATGGCGAAGGAGTCCGTCTTCCGCCACCGGGTCTCCGGGCCGCTGATGCGCGGGATGAAGCACATCCCGGTGGACCGCGGACAGGGCGAGGCGGCGTACGAGCACGCGCTGGACTCGCTGCGGTCCGGCGAGGTCGTCGGGGTGTTCCCGGAGGCCACCATCTCGCAGTCCTTCACACTCAAGAGCTTCAAGTCGGGTGCCGCGCGGCTCGCCCAGGAGGCGGGCGTCCCGCTGATCCCGATGGCCGTGTGGGGGACGCAGCGGCTGTGGACCAAGGGGCACCCGCGCAACTTCAGACGCAGTCACCTCCCGGTCACCGTCCGGGTGGGCGAGACCGTCGAAGCCCCTCGCGACCAGTACGCGGGCGCGATCACCCGCCGGCTGCGCGGGCGGGTCCAGGACCTCCTGGACTCCGCCCAGCGCGCCTACCCGGGAGGTCCCAAGGGCACCCACGACTACTGGTGGCTGCCGGCCCATCTGGGCGGCACGGCCCCGACGCAGGAGGAGTTGCGCGCCGCCGAGGCACACTGACGCCTGCCGCCGCCCCGCCGCGGAGTGCCGGAGCGGCCTCCGCGGCGCGGTCGCCCCGGCCGCACGTCGTACCGGCCGGCGGACCGCCGGGACACGCCGGTCAGCGGCGCGCCCGGCCGTCGGCGGACTCGGGGGCGCCGACGGAGATCCGGGCGCCGGGGCTGAACTTCTCCAGGAGTTCGGCGAGTTCGGCCGCGGCCCGTTCGACGTCGGCGACCGGCATCGGGGCCAGGCCCTCCAGCAAGAAGACACCGGAGGCCGTCGCCTCGGTGAGCCGGGTGCGCGGGCCCTGGCGCCAGTTCCAGCGGCGGCACGTCACGCCCGTGTCGTCGCGCCACACCACTTCGCCCGGGGCGGGGTGCTCGACGGTCTCCTCGCCCCCGGCGACGGTCACGAAGTCCTCGTCGCCCGTGGCGCGCACGAGCCGCATGGCGCCCTCGACGCGGTCGGCGTCCTCGCCGCCGACGGGGATCAGACGGGCGACGCTGACGGCGTTGTAGACGTCGACGAGGAGATTGATCCGGGGCAGCCCGGACTCCGACAGGGCTCGCTTCGCCAGCGCCTCCGCCGAGTTGCGGGTGCGGGACGGCTTGGCGCCGAACGCCGTGTACACTCCGCGCCAGGCCGCCATGTGCGGGTCCTCGTGCGGGGCGCGCCCGGCCAGGCGGCCGACGAGCCTGCGGGTGGCGTCGTCGAGCAGCGCCGAACTCGCCTCGGTGCTGGGCCCGCCCCTGAGGCCGTGCGCCTCGATCACGACATGGGTGAAGCCGGGTGCGAGGGCGCGCACCTCGTCGGACACGGTGAGGGTGCGGGGCATCTGTCTCACCTCAGAGTGCGGTGGGGAGCGTCTTCCAGAGGCCGGGCCGGTCCTGGGCGGCCCGCAGGGCACGCAGCACGGCCGGGTGAGGTTCAGCATACAGGACCGGATAGTCCATCTCATTGGACTCCGGGTCGGGCGTCCAGGCCAGCCGTTCGCCGTCCAGGGAGAACCGCGCGTCGACACCGGGCTTGTTGCCGCGCGGATCCTGCCGGTGCCACGCCCCGTTGAACCGGACGGCGACCAGTCCGTGCACCACGTCGAGCTTCTGGTAGCACAACGCCGTGGGGATGTCCTCGGCCCGCAGCAGCGCGGCCAGCGCGTGGGCCTTCGCGTAGCAGATGCCGGTCCGCAGCGCGAGCACGTCGGAGGCGCGCCAGGTGACCCGCGGATCCCCGGAGTCCTGCGAGTGCGGAACCGCGTCCCGGACGAACTCGAAGGCGGCTCGCGCATAGGCATACGAGTCCGCGACCTTCGCCGCCAGCCGGGCGGCCGTCTCGCGCACCACCGGGTGATCATGGTCGATGGCCTCGTCCGCGGCCAGATAGGCGGACAGGTCAGGGGTGTTCTGGATCAGCTCCATGCCCGTAGAGCATAGGAATGCGATCACCCAACAGTCAATGACTTTTCAGGTGACCGCATATCTATGCACAGTGCGATGTGGCCTCGGTGCCAGGGGCCTGGCGCCGCGGCCCACTGCCTACCGGTGCGCGTGCGCCATCTCCTCCTTGACCGCCGCCACGAACGCGTCCACGTCCTCCTCGGTGGTGTCGAAGGCGCACATCCAGCGCACCACGCCCGCCGCCTCGTCCCAGAAGTAGAACCGGAACCGCTTCTGCAACCGCTCGCCCACGTCGTGCGGGAGCCGGGCGAAGACACCGTTGGCCTGCACCGGGTAACAGATCTCCACGCCGTGCACCGCGCGCACGCCCTCGGCGAGCCGCTGGGCCATCTCGTTGGCGTGCCGCGCGTTGCGCAGCCACAGGTCCTTGGCCAGCAGTGCCTCCAACTGCACCGAGACGAACCGCATCTTGGAGGCCAACTGCATGGACATCTTGCGGATGTGCTTCATACGGCGCACGGCGTCCTGGTTGACGACGACGACCGCCTCGCCGAACAACGCGCCGTTCTTCGTCCCGCCCAGGGAGAGGATGTCGACGCCGACGGCGTTGGTGAAGGACCGCATGGGCATGTCCAGGGAGGCCGCCGCGTTGCCCAGCCGTGAGCCGTCCACGTGCACCGTCATGCCGTGCGCATGGGCGTGCTCGCAGATCGCGCGGATCTCGCCGGGCGTGTAGACGGTGCCCAGTTCCGTGCTCTGGCTGATCGAGACCACCTGCGGCATCGCCCGGTGCTCGTCCTCCCAGCCGTACGCCTGCCGGTCGATCAGCTCCGGCGTGAGCTTGCCGTCCGGCGTGGGCACGGTGAGCAGCTTGAGACCGGCCATCCGCTCGGGGGCGCCGCCCTCGTCCGTGTTGATGTGCGCGCTCTCGGCGCAGATCACCGAGCCCCAGCGGTCGGTGACCGCCTGGAGCGCGACCACGTTCGCGCCGGTGCCGTTGAAGACCGGGAACGCCTCCGCCGTGGCCCCGAAGTGGCTGCGGACGATCCGCTGGAGGTGCTCGGTGTAGGCGTCCTCGCCGTAGGCGACCTGGTGGCCGCCGTTGGCCAGGGCCAGGGCGGCGAGCACCTCGGGGTGGGCTCCGGCGTAGTTGTCGCTGGCGAAACCCCGGACCTGCGGGTCGTGGTGGCGGCGGGCGTCGGTCCTGGGCGGGTTCATGGCTTCTCGGTCAGCCACAGATGGTGTCCGTTCACTTCTGCGGCGGGCTTGCTCCAGACCTCGGCGATGGCCTCGGCCAGGTCCCCGACGTCCGTGAAGCCCGCGAACTTCGCGTTGGGGCGGTCGGCGCGCATCGCGTCGTGCACCAGTGCCTTCACCACCAGGATCGCAGCCGCCGAGGTCGGCCCCTCGGCGCCCCCGGCCTTGCGGAAGTAGTCGGCCAGGGCCAGCGTCCATGCCTCGGCGGCGGCCTTGGCGGCGGCGTAGGCCGCGTTGCCCGCGGTGGGCCGGCTCGCACCGGCGGCGCTGATCAGCACGTACCGGCCGCGCTCGCTGCGCTGCAGCGCCTCGTGGAAGGCGAGGGTGGTGTGCTGCACCGTGCGGATGAGCAGCAGTTCGAGGAAGTCCCAGTCGTCGAGGCTGGTCTTGGTGAAGGTCTCACTGCCCCGCCAGCCGCCGACCAGGTGCACGAGTCCGTCGATCCGGCCGAAGTCCTTCTCGATGTGGGTGGCCCACTCGCGGGTGGACCGCAGGTCGAGCAGGTCCACCGTGTCCCCGGTGACGGTGGCGCCACCGGAGGCGTAGCGGGCCGCGTCCACGGCCTCGAACAGCCGTTGCGGATCGTTGTCCGCGCCGACCACCGTCGCCCCGGCCTCGGCGAGCCTGCGCAGCGTCGCCCGGCCGGCGGGTCCGCCCGCGCCCGCCACCGCGATGACCGCACCGCTCAGTGCCCCGTTCCCGTTCCCCATCGTCGCCTCCTGAGCCTGCCGAGCGTCTGTCGTACGGCCGCTCACGCGGCGACCCGCTCGGCGCTGTCCGCCGTGATGCCCCGAGTGGAGGCGATCACCTTCTTGAGTTTCTTGGACAGTGCCTCATAGAACATGCTCAGCGGAAACTCGTCCGGAAGCACATCGTCCACGAGCTTGCGCGGCGGCTGGCTCAGATCGAGGGCGTCCGGGCCCTTGGCCCACCTGGAGCCCGGGTGCGGGGCGAGGTAGGCGGCGACGAGCTCGTAGCCGGCGAACCAGTGGACCAGCTTGGGGCGGTCGATGCCGTCGCGGTAGAGCTTCTCGATCTCGGCGCACAGCCGGTTGGTGACCTGCGGAGCCCGTTCCCAGTCGATGGAGAGCCTGTTGTCGGTCCAGCGGACGACGTCGTGCCGGTGCAGATAGGCGAAGAGGAGCTGGCCGCCGAGCCCGTCGTAGTTGCGCACGCGCTCGCCGGTGACCGGGAAGCGGAACATGCGGTCGAACAGGACCGCGTACTGCACGTCCCGGGCCTGCGGCACGCCGTCGGCCGCGAGCTTCACGGCCTCCTTGAAGGCGGTGAGGTCGCAGCGCAGTTCTTCGAGGCCGTACATCCAGAACGGCTGCCGCTGCTTGATCATGAACGGGTCGAACGGCAGGTCGCCGTGGCTGTGGGTGCGGTCGTGCACCATGTCCCACAGCACGAAGGCCGCCTCGCAGCGCTTCTGGTCGCCCACCAGCGCGGCTACGTCGTCGGGCAGCTCAAGGCCCAGCACGTCGACGGCCGCGGCGGTCACCCGGCGGAAGCGGGCGGCCTCGCGGTCGCAGAAGATGCCACCCCAGGAGAATCGTTCCGGCGCTTCCCGCACGGCGATGGTCTCGGGGAAGAGCACGGCCGAGTTGGTGTCGTAGCCCGCCGTGAAGTCCTCGAAGGTGATGCCGCAGAACAGCGGGTTGTCGTAGCGGGTGCGCTCCAGTTCGGCCAGCCAGTCGGGCCAGACCATGCGCAGCACGACCGCCTCCAGGTTGCGGTCCGGGTTGCCGTTCTGCGTGTACATCGGGAAGACGACCAGGTGCTGGAGGCCGTCCGCGCGCTGCGCCGCAGGCTGGAAGGCGAGCAGCGAGTCGAGGAAGTCGGGGACCCGGAAGCCGTCGTCGGCCCAGCGGCGCAGGTCCTGGGCGAGCGCCCGGTGATAGGCCGCGTCGTGCGGCAGCAGCGGGGCCAGCCGCCCGACGGCGTCGATCATCCGGTCGACGGCCTGCTCGGCCTCGGTCCGGTCCGGTGCGTCCTCCGCGTCGAAGTCGATCGACCCGTCCTTGGACTGCCATGGCCGGATCTCTTCCACGGCATCCTTGAGCACGGGCCACGCCGGGTGCTCGATCACCCTGGCCACCGGAGGAACCTTCCCCTCCGCACCCACCTGCACAAGAATTTCCGTCATCTTCCATCCTCCACGGGAGAACCTCGCGTAAGGACACCGTATGCATCCAGCCTTTCCCCTAGCAAGGGGGCCTTCGGGAAATTATCCTGTCGCACCGCGGGGCCACCGCTGTTTTTCCTGTCGTCAACCACGACGACGCTCACTTTCTCTTCACAGCGGGCGGACATCCGGTCGACGGAGCGTGTCGGGCGGGGTGCGGATCCGGCCGGTCAACCCCGTGGGGGACTCGCCCACGCCGGGGTGACCGCCAATCGGCGGCTCGGGCGCGGAACCGCCCCGCCCGTCACCCCAATCCCCCGTGTACGCGCGGGTTCAACGGCCCATGCGGCGGTTAGGCTGCGATTCCGCCGCGTGGACGATGGGGTCCGTCCGGTCCGCGCGTGTGCCGAGCCGCCGTCGACGGAAAGCGAGTCGAACCTTGAACCTCCTTACCATCGGTCACCGCGGAGTCATGGGTGTGGAGCCCGAGAACACCCTCCGTTCCTTCGTCGCCGCCCAGCAGGCCGGCCTCGATGTCATCGAACTCGATCTGCACCTGAGCAAGGACGGTGCCCTCGTCGTCATGCACGACGCGGAGGTGGACCGCACGACCGACGGCACCGGCCCGATCGCCGAGAAGACCCTCGCCGAGCTGCGCGCGCTCGACGCGGGCCGCGGCGAGCGGGTTCCGGTCTTCGAGGAGGTGCTGGACGCCGTGAAGGCGCCGCTGCAGGTCGAGATCAAGGATGTGGCGGCGGCCCGCGCGCTGGCCGAGGTGTTGACGCGCCGGGACCTGGTCTCCCGGGTCGAGGTGTCCTCGTTCCACGACGAGGCGATCACCGAGATCGCGCGGCTGGTGCCGGGCGTGCGCACCGCGCTCGTGGCCGGCCGCTACGGCACGGACGTCGTGGAACGCGCCGTCACGGCCGGGGCCGCGACCCTCTGCCTCGACATCCGGCGGCTCACGCTGGAGGTCGTCGAGCACGCCCGCAGGGCGGACCTGAGGATCATCGGCTGGGTGGTGAACACGCAGGAGCACCTGCGGCTGGTGCGGGCCCTGGAGCTGGACGGCGCGACGACCGACTACCCGCAGATCAAGCGGACCGGCCGGTTCACGGCGTGACGGTCAGCCGAGTTCCTTGACCAGCAGCTCGAACTGGAGGTCGTCGCGCTGCGGGATGCCGAAGCGCTCGTCGCCGTACGGGAACGGCGTCATCCGTCCCGTACGGCGGTAGCCGCGCCGCTCGTAGAAGGCGATGAGGTCCGCCCGCACGGAGATCACTGTCATGTGCATCTCGGTGACGGCCCAGGTCTCGCGGGCCCGCCGCTCCGCCTCCGCGATGACCAGCTTGCCGACGCCCGTGCCCTGGAGCGTGGGGCTGACCGCGAACATGCCGAAGTAGGCGTGGTCGCCGCGGTGCTCCAGCTGGCAGCAGGCGACCACCTGGTCCTGCCGCCAGACCGTCAGCAGCTTGCTGTCGGGCGACTTGATCACCTTCAGCACACCCTCCGGATCGGTCCGCTGCCCTTGGAGGATGTCGGCCTCGGTGGTCCAGCCGACCCGGCTGCTGTCCCCGCGGTACGCCGATTCGACCAGTGCGACCAGCGTGTCCACATCGGCGTCGGTGGCGTCGCGGAAGACGAGTCCGGTGGTGGCGGTGTCCATGGGCAGGTGTCTCCGATCTGAGGCGCGGCTCGGCACGGACGAGGGTAACGCTGCCATTAGGGTGCTGGCGCATGGTGCATGTACTCAGCAGCCGGACACTTCTGCGGCCCACCGACCCCGAGCGCTCCAGGGTCTTCTACGGCGAACAGCTCGGTCTCCCCGTCTACCGCGAGTTCGGCACCGGGCCCGAGCGCGGGACGGTCTACTTCCTCGGCGGCGGCTTCCTGGAGGTCTCCGGCCGGTCCCGGACCTCGCCGTCCGCGGCCCCGCAGCTGTGGCTCCAGGTCGAGGACGCGGAGGCGGCACACGCGGAGCTGCGCGCGAAGGGCGTCGAGATCGCGCGTCCGCCGGTGCGGGAGCCGTGGGGGCTGATCGAGATGTGGATCACCGACCCGGACGGCATCGGAATCGCCCTGGTCGAGGTACCGGCCGACCATCCGCTGCGGTACCGGCCGGGGATCTAGGCACCGGGCTGCCGACCGGCCGCCCCGCACCCCGGCCGCCCGGTGCCACCGGCTGAAAGCCCGGGTACCGGCGGCCGATCCACCCGGTCGGCGCCCTTGTGCCCGGCATGGCTGCGCGTTCGCCGGCCGGCACCGGTGCGGCCGGCGGGACGCCGGGCCGTCCCCGGTGCCTGCGCGCCGTTCGGCGGGCCGTGGCCGGGCGGCACTTACGGCGCCTGGCGAGGGCCCGGCCCGGAGGCACCAGCCGTATCGGCGTCCGGCGTCCGGGCCGGTGCCGGTGGCCGGTGTGCGGTGCCGGTGTGCGGTGCCGGTGTGCGGTGCCGGTCGAGGAACGCCCGCAGCGGGCGTACGGCGTCGAACCGCTCGGCGGACACGGCCCGCCGCCGCCGGACGGCCCGGCGGCCACCCCGGAAAAGGCGCACCTCGCCGACCGTGCTCCGCCGAGTGCTCCCCGTGTACATCCTTGCGCTCGCGTGCGCGCCTCATGTCCCGGGCATCGCAACCAGCGAGGCCCCATGGAGCGCGGAACTGGCAACGGGGAACTGGTGACGGGGAAACCGGGAGGCGCGCGTGCACGGACCGGCTTCACCCGGCTGGCTGCTGGTCGCGCTGTGCGCGATCACCGGCGTCTACTGCCTGGTGCGGATGCGCAGCGTCGTGGCGGAACAGCGGCGCTCCGCGGGCGGCGAGGCGCTCATGGGCTTCGGCATGGCGGCCATGGCCGTGCCCGCCACGGTGTACACCCCTCCGTCCTGGGCGTGGCCGCTGTACGCGGCCGTGTTCGGCGCGGCCGGGCTGCACGCCCTGTGGGTGGCGCGCGGCCGACCGCACCATCTGCACCATGTGGTGGGCACCGCCGCGATGGTCTACATGGCGGCCGCGATGGCCCTCTCACCGGGCGCCCCGCACCACGGGCACGGCGGCGCCGGGATCCCCCTGGTGACCGGGGTACTGCTCCTCTACTTCACCGGGTACGTGCTGCTGGCGGGCGTCCGGCTGGCCCCGGTCGCCGCGGCGGCGGGCGGCGGGCCCGGCTGGGGCGACCGGCCGGAGCTGGCGCTGGCCTGCCGGCTGTCCATGGGCATCGGGATGGTCGCGATGCTGCTCACGCTGTGACCCGGGGCCCGGGTGGCGCGCTGGTCGCGGACGTTGTCTGCGTCACTTTGCCGCGACCGACCGTACCCCGGAGGGTGCCCCGCTCATAGGGTGCTGACCATGATGGTCCCCGCGGCACTGTTGCTGCTCGGCGCCCTGACCGCCGTCGTCGCCCCGAGGCTGCTCGCGCGCGCGGACTGGCCGGACCGGGAACCGGTGGTCGCCCTGTGGATGTGGCAGTGCGTCGTCGCGGGGGTGCTGCTCTGTTGCGCGCTGTCGATGACGCTCAGCGCGGCGGCCGCCTGGCAGGCGGTGCACGGGCACGTCTTCGCCTCGGCGCCGCGTGCGGTCGTCGACGCGTACCCGTTCGGCACGGCCGGTCCCTGGCCGGCCACGACCGCCGTGGCCCTGGCCGGCGCGGGCCTGTGGAGCGCGGCGATGCTGGTCCGCGAGGTGGCACGGGCCGGGACGCGGCGGCGCAGGCGACGGGCCGAACTCCTGGTGCGCGCCCCGCTGCTGCCCGGCGAGGAGCCGTCGGCCGGCCGGCTCGTGGTACTGGAGGGCGAGCGGCCCGACGCCTGGTGGCTGCCCGGCCCGGCCTCCCAACTCGTCGTCACCACAGCCGCCTTGCGCCGTCTGAAGGGGCAGCAGCTGGACGCCCTGCTGGCCCACGAACAGGGGCATGCGCAGGCCCGGCACCACTGGCTGCTGCACTGCTCGGCCGCGCTGGCGGGCGGGTTCCCGCAGGTTCCGGTGTTCGGCGCGTTCCGCGACGAGATGCACCGGCTGGTCGAACTGGCCGCCGACGACGTGGCCTCCCGTCGCTTCGGCCGGCTCACCACCGCGCTGGCCCTCGTCGAACTCAACGAGGACCGCGGCGTGTTCGGCCCCGGTCCCGCCCCGCTGGCCCATGTCCCGCAGCGCGTGCACCGGTTGCTGGCACCACCGGACCGGCTGACCGCGATGCGCCGTCTGCGACTGACGGCCGCGGCGGCGCTGGTGCCCGCGATTCCGGTACTGGTGGCGCTGCTGCCGGGACTGCGGGCACTCAGCTGACCCCGCGCCGCCCGCCCGCTCCGTGCATCCGCGATGATCGGCCCATGCGCCGCGCATCCGCCGACTCCTCGTGCCGCCCACCGGGACAGGGCGGCGCCGCCCGCGTCGCCCTGGCCCTCGCGGTCTGTTCCACCCTGCTCCTCGTCCTGGTCGCCGTGGAGTGGCACCCCCTTCTCCGGCTGGACGGCGCCGTGGCCCGCACCACGCACCGCTGGGCGGTCGCCGAGCACGGTCCCACCCGCGCCGCGCGGATCCTCACGGACTGGGTCTTCGACCCGCTGACGATGCGACTGGTGTGCGCGGCGGCGGCCGGGTGGCTGGTGTGGCGCCGCCGGGCCTGGTGGACGGCGCTGTGGCTGGCCGTGGCCTGTGCGCTCGGCACGGCGGTGCAGCAGTCCCTGAAGGCCGCCGTCGGCCGTCCGCGCCCTCGCTGGCCGGACCCCGTCGACTCCGCGCACTACGCGGCCTTCCCGTCCGGGCACGCCATGACCGCCACCGTGGTCTGCGGCCTCCTGCTGTGGCTGCTCCGCCACCTGGGTGCGGGCCGCGCCCAGTGGCGGGCCGCCGTCACGGTGGCCGTGGTCTGTGTGCTCGGCGCCGGGCTGACCCGGGTGTGGCTCGGTGTCCACTGGCCCTCGGACGTGCTGGGCGGCTGGCTGATCGGGGCACTCGTCGTGGCGCTCGCGGTGCTCGGGTACGGCAGGGGCCTGGAGCGGGGCGGCGGGCCGCGCGCCGCGCACCGGTAGAGTCCGGCGCATGGCTGCTGTGCTGTTCGACTTCTCCGGGACCCTGTTCCGCGTCGAGTCCACCGAGTCCTGGCTGCGGGCCGTCCTCGCCGAGGCGGCCCTGACGCTGCCCGAGCCGGAGCTGACCGGGACGGCGCACGCGCTGGAGGCGGCGGGCGCGCTGCCGGGCGGCGCGTCCCCGCAGCGGGTGCCCGCGGACCTGGCCGGGGTGTGGGCCGTGCGGGACGAGAGCGCGGAGCTGCACCGGGCGGCGTACACGGGCCTGTCCCGCCGCGTACCGCTGCCCGACCCGGACCTGCACGACGCGCTGTACGAGCGGCACATGTCCCCGGACGCCTGGTCCCCGTACCCGGACGCCGCCGAGGTGCTGCGCGGCCTGCGCGAGCGCGGTGTCCCGGTCGGCGTGGTCAGCAACATCGGCTGGGATCTGCGCCCGGTGTTCCGCGCGCACGGCCTCGACGCGTACGTGGACACGTACGTCCTGTCGTACGAGTACGGCGTGCAGAAGCCGGACCCGCGGTTGTTCTCCGTGGCCTGCGACGCGCTCGGGGCCGCGCCGCAGGAGGTGCTGATGGTGGGCGACAGCCGGTCCGCGGACGGCGGTGCGGCGGCGCTGGGCTGCCGGGTGCACTTCGTGGACCACCTGCCGGCGGCCGAGCGGCCGGACGGGCTGCGGCCGGTGCTCGACCTGGTGGGCCCGCCCGGCCGGCCGGTTCAGCCCCGGTAGTCCTCGACCTGGGACGCGGGGCGCGCCCGCGCGTCGTCGGGGTTCTCGCCGAACTCGGACTTGGCCCGGCGCTGCCGCAGCAGATCCCAGCACCGGTCGAGTTCGCGCTCCAGTTCACCGAGCCGCTGCCGCTCACTGGCACCGTCGGAGTCGCCCGACGCGAGCGCCTCCCGCAGCTTGTGCTCGTCCTCCACCATCTCCGTGATCCTGGCCAGGATCCGCTGGTCCTGTTCCATCTCCGCCCGCCTCCTCGGCTCGCTTCCCGTGCTCACTGTAGGGACGGGTGGGCCGCTGTGCGACAGGGGTGCGGGTGGGGCGTGCCGGCCGCCCGCCGAGGCGATCCCCCGTGTCGCCCCGGACGGACGGCAGCCCTCAACAGACCCGCTCAACGGCCGGGCCCGATGGCTTGAGTATAGTTGGCTGGCAGCCAGTCAACACAGGAGTTTTCAGCATGTCCCCGCGCAGCGCCTCGGTCAACGAAGAGTTGCGACGGCGTTCCCGGGAACGGCTTCTGCAGGCCGCGGTCGAGCTGGTCGACGAGCACGGTTTTGAAGCCACCACCCTGGGCGCCATCGCGGACCGGGCGGGCTCGGCCCGCGGACTGGTGTCGTACTACTTCCCCGGCAAGCGCCAGCTCGTGCAGTCGGCCGTGCACCGGCTGATGCACCGCACGCTGGAGGAGGCGCTGGAGTCCGAGCCGCACACCGAGGACGGCCCGGAGCGACTGGCGCGGGCCATCGACGCGATCCTGGGCCTGGCACGCGACCGGCCCAGGCTGATGCGCCAGCACATGGCGGGCCTATTGCAGGCCGAGGGCTTCGTGCAGTGCCCCGAGCAGCGGCGCCTGTCCGAGCTGCTGAGCGACACCGTCGACCGGTGCGGCTCCGAGGACATCGGCGCCGACTACCCGATGCTGCGCGCATTGCTCATGGGCGCGGTGTACGCGGCGCTGGTGCCGGGGGTGCCGATGCAGGTCCCGGTGCTGCGGGCCGAGTTGTTCGAACGCTACCGGCTGGACTGGGAGATGGGCGTCCCGCCGGACACCGCGGGGGTGTCCGGCGGGAGGTGCGCATCGGACCTGTCACGGTTCTTCGCCACCGGCGCGGAACCGGTGGACCGGTCCGACGGCTCCGGCCGGTCCGGTCCGCCGGATCAGGCTCAGCGGTCGAAGTAGTCCGGCTGTGTCTGGACGTTGAGTTCGCCCAGGCGGATCCGGCTCGCCTGGTCCGTGCGCCGGTCGCTGAGCTTCAGCACGTCGAAGCCCTTGGCGATGTCGTTCGAGTAGATGTAGCCGTTGTAGTAGTACGCCGACCACGAGCCGCCGACCGTGAGGGTGTCGGTGGTCAGCGGGCCGCGCTCGAAGTAGGCGATCTCCTTCGGCTTCGTCGAGTCGGTGAAGTCCCAGACGGAGACACCGCCCTGGTACCAGGCCTGGACCATGATGTCCTTGCCCTTCACCGGGATCAGCGAGCCGTTGTGGGCAACGCAGTTCTCGGTGTCCGCCTGGTGGCGCGGGATCTTGTAGTAGCCGCGGAAGACCAGCTTGCGGTCATCGCCCTTGCCGACGATGTCGTAGATGCCGTCCGCGCCGCGGTTCGGGCCGATCGCGGCGTTGCAGGTGGCCGCGCCGCCACCGCCCAGCTCGTCGGTGAACACCACCTTGTCGGCGGTCTGGTTGAAGGTCGCCGAGTGCCAGAACGCGAAGTTCACATTGTCCTGCACGCGGTCGATGACCTTCGGGTGCTCCGGGTCCTTGACCGAGAACAGGATGCCGTCGCCCATGCAGGCGCCGGCCGCCAGGTCCAGGGAGGGCAGCACCGTGATGTCGTGGCAGCCGGTGGTCTTGGACACGCCCGGGTTGGTGGGCGCACCCGGGTTGCCGCCGCCGTCGGGGCCGTCACCGGGGAAGAGGACCGGGAAGCCGACGACCGCCGCCTTCTCGGGGTGGCTGCGCGGCACCTTGATGACGGAGATGCCGTCGTGCGGCGGCTGGCAGTCGGGGTAGGTGGCGCTCGGCGAGTACGAGGAGACGTAGATGTAGACGTTCTTGCGCTCGGGCACCAGCGAGTGGGTGTGCGAGCCGCAGGCGGTCTCGACGGCGGCGACGTACTTCGGGTTCTTCTTGTCGCTGATGTCGAAGACCTTCATGCCCTCCCACGAGGACTTCTCGGTCGCGGGCTGGGTGGTGCTGTGGCAACTGCTGTCGCTGCGCGAGGAGTCGGTGGACAGGAAGAGCAGGTCGCCGGAGACCGAGACGTCGTTCTGCGAGCCCGGGCACAGCACCTGGGCGACCGTCTTCGGCGCCTTCGGGTTGCTGATGTCGAAGACGCGGAAGCCGTCGTAGTTGCCGGCGAAGGCGTACTTGCCCTGGAAGGCGAGGTCCGAGTTCGTCCCGGGGAGCGCGTCCTTGGGGACGTTGACCAGATGGTCGATGTTGGCGGAGTGGACGACCTCGTCCTGGGCGGGTATCTCTCCGGTGGAGATGGCGTCCCGCACGTCGGCCCGGACGCTCGCGGACACGTCGTCCCGCGTGGCCGCGCCGTCCCCCGGGTCGGGGGTCGCGACGGCCGGCTGGGCCGTCAGCAGTGCCGCGAGCAGTCCCGCGGCCGCCGCGGCAATGCCCAGACGTCTGCGCCGCGTTCGGGGATCATTCAACAGGATCACTGTTTCCTCCCTAGTTCCGTTCACGTCGGAACGGGTCACGCACCCTCGAAGTATCGTCTTCATCATGCACATATCAATAGTGGGCAACGAAGTCGTCATGAAGGTTTTTGATCAGTCACGCGCGGAAGCGTGCTAACACGTTCCTCGGCACCCTCCAGGTGCCGACCGGCAATCACCCGCCCCGCCTGCCACCGGAGGTCGTCGTGCCCCACCGCCGAGCGTTCCGCGCGTCCCTCGTCACGGCCGCACTGGCCGCGGCCGCCGTGCTCGGACTGGCCGGCTGCGACTCCGGGCCGGACCCGAAGCCGCCCGCGGCCGGCGGGCCGCCGGTGATCGTGCCCGGCGAGCCGGGCGGGGAGAACCACACCCTGTCCGCCGCGGACGCCGCCGAGCAGCGCGCCGAGGACGACTCGCCCAACTCGGCGGACGTCGACTACGCGCGGATGATGATCCAGCACCACTCCCAGGCCCTGGAGATGACCGAACTCGTCCCGGACCGCGCCCGCTCCTCCCAGGTCAAGGGGCTCGCCGAGCGGATCGCCGCGGCCCAGGGTCCGGAGATCACCGCCATGCGGGACTGGCTCGTGTCGTACGGCAAGGACGCGCGGCCCGCGGAGCACGACCACGCCGGGATGCCCGGGATGGCGACCGAGGCGCAGCTGAAGGAGTTGCGCGCGGCCCGGGGCAAGGCGTTCGACGCGATGTTCCTGACGCTGATGATCACCCATCACCAGGGCGCGATCACCATGGCCACCGACGTGAAGGCGCAGGGCAACAACATCCGGATCGAGGAGATGGCGGACGACGTGGTCGCCCAGCAGACGAGTGAGATCGCACGAATGCAGGACATGCAGTGACGCCCGGCTGCGGCGGGGCGGTGACACGGCATCAGCAACCGGCGCCCGCCACGGCGGACCTGCCCCGCGGGCGAGCGGAACCGCGCGCCGCCCGCGCCCGCAGGGGGCGCCAGGCGTGACGGGCAGCGGGCGCCCTCGGCGGCAGGGCGCCCGCGGCCGGTCAGCGCCGTGCGTGACGCGGGGTCAGGAGGCCCGTCTCCCGGGCCTGTCCGATCAGCGCGAGCGACTGGCGGCGGCCGTAGCCGGTCGCGGACATCACTGCGAGGACCGGGTCCCGGCCCTCCTCCTGGGCGGTCCGGTACACGCACGCGGCCCGCCGGCACCCCTCGGTGCCGCGCGGCCAGGCCGGGCGGGCCCGCCGCGCCCCGGCCGGGGTCCCGTCACCCACCCGGGAATCCGTGCCGAGGCCGCACGCCGCCAGCAACGGCTCCTCGATCCAGTCGGCCAGCACTGTCAGGTCGTCCGGGGACAGCGCGGGCCGGGCCCGGACGTCCTCGAAGAAGACGCACGCCTCGCAGACCACGGCGAGCACGTCGATCCGGGCGCCGTCGGCGAACGCCAGCCGGACGGTGAACCACGACGCGGCGCCCTCGTCCTCCCGCACTTCCCAGGCCGGCCCCACGGACACCGTGCCGTCCGCCGCGCAACGACCGGAAAGATTAAGAAAGGATGCTTCTAGCACACACGCAACGTAACCCCATGATCACATACCGTTGGCAACAGACACGCGCGCCTGTCACCCCGTCGCACCCTGTCAGCCGACCCCCGGCAGTGCGATGCTGGAGCCACCAGCGCCCCCTGCGCCCCCAGGGTTAGGAGTCCGCCGTGCTGCGTGTCGCCGTCGTCGGTTCCGGGCCGAGCGGGTGCTACACCGCCCAGAACCTGGTCCAGCAGGACGCCCATGTGCTCGTGGACGTCCTGGACCGCCTGCCCTGCCCGTACGGCCTGGTGCGCTACGGGGTGGCCCCCGACCACGAGAAGATCAAGTCCCTCCAGGGGAACCTGCGGACGGTCCTGGAGGACGACCGGGTGCGGTTCCTGGGCGGCATCCGGGTCGGCGGCCCGGGCGGGCCGGGCGTGCCGCGGCTGCGCGAGCTGTACCACGCGGTCGTCTACTGCGTGGGAGCCGCCACCGACCGGCACCTCGGCATTCCGGGCGAGGACCTGCCCGGCAGTTGGTCGGCGACCGAGTTCGTGTCCTGGTACAGCGCCCATCCGGACGCCGTCGACGCGGGTTTCGTGCGGGACGCCCGGTCGGCCGTGGTCATCGGCGTGGGCAATGTCGCGGTGGATGTCACGCGGATGCTCTCCCGCGGCAGGGCGGAGCTGAGCCCGACCGACATGCCGCAGGACGCGTTGACCACGCTGGCGGCGAGCCGGGTGTCCGAGGTCGTCATGGTGGGCCGGCGCGGCCCCTCGCAGGCCCGCTTCACCACGAAGGAACTGCGCGAGCTGGGCGCCCTGCCCGGCACCGGCATCGGCGTGGACCCCGCCGAACTGGCCATGGATCCGGCGTACCACGATCCGTCCGGGCTGCCCGGGCCGCAGCGCCGCAACCTGGAGGTGCTGCGCGGCTGGGCGGCACAGCGCCCCGGGGACACGGCGCGCAGGATCGGGCTGCGCTTCTTCCTGCGACCTGTGGAACTGCTGGCCGACGGCGGGCGGGTGGCCGCGGTGCGTTTCGAGCGGACCGCGCCGGACGGCCACGGCGGGGTGACGGGCACCGGCCGGTTCGAGACCGTCGAGGCGCAGCTGGTGCTGCGGTCGGTCGGCTATCGCGGGGTGCCGCTGGCGGGGCTGCCGTTCGACGCGCGGAGCGCGACGGTGCCGAACGAGCGGGGCCGCGTGCTCCGGGCGGGCGTCCCGTCGGAGGGCGAGTACGTGGCCGGCTGGATCAAGCGCGGCCCGACCGGGGTCATCGGCACCAACCGCCCGTGCGCCAAGGAGACGGTCGAGTCCCTGCTCGCGGACGCCCCGGTGCTGCTGCGCCGGGAGGTGCCGCGGGATCCCGCGGCGGTACTGCGGGCGGAGGGGGTCGAGCCGGTGGAGTGGCCGGGCTGGCGGGCGATCGAGCGGGCCGAGGCGGAGCTGGGCGCGCGGCTCGGCCGGCACGTGGTGAAGCTCGCCGACTGGGACTCGCTGCTCGCGGCGGCGCGCACGGCGGCACCGTAGCGGGGCCGGCCGCCGCCCCGCGGGCAGGGCACCCGGCGGCAACGGCCCGGACATTCGACGGCAGGTTCAGCCGCCGGCGGCCGACCCGGCGCATCCGGTCACCGCCGACCCCCTGGTGTGCGGTGGGGCGACGCCCGTCCCGTGTGCGGTCCGACCGCGATCGTGCCGAACCCGCCGTTCAACCGCCTTCCCGGGGCGGGCGGTTCAGCCCGCGGCGGCGAGTCGCGCGGCCTGCCGCTCGGCGGCGGCGAGAAGGCAGTCGAGCAGCCCGGGGAAAAGATCGTCCAGATCGTCCCTGCGCAGGCCGTTCATCTTGGCCGTGCCCCGGTAGACCTGCCGGATCACCCCGTTCTCGCGCAGCACCCGGAAGTGGTGCGTGGAGGTCGACTTGGTGACCGGCACGTCGAAGTGGGAGCAGGGCAGCTCGCCTCCGTCGGCGGCGAGCTGCTGCACGATCCGCAGCCGCAGCGGGTCGGCGAGCGCGTGCAGCACGCCCGCGATGCGGATCTCGTCACGTTTCGGATGCGGCAGGTCACGGCTGGTCACGGAGGCAGTTGTCACGACGGCTCACCTTCGTCCTGGAGCCGCCATCGTACGAAACTCTTCGTAGTTTGACACCTCCCATACTACGATGCCTATCGTACGAATCGACCGCCGGTCCCGTGACGTCGATTGGAGCCCGCCGTGAGTGCCCTCTTCGAACCCTTCACCCTGCGTGAAGCGACCTTCCCCAACCGGATCTGGATGGCACCCATGTGCCAGTACTCGGCGGAACCGGACGGCTCCGCGGCGGGCACACCGAACGACTGGCACTTCGCCCACTACGCGGCGCGGGCGACCGGCGGCACCGGCCTGATCATCACCGAGGCCACCGCGATCTCCCCCGAGGGCCGGATCTCCCCGTACGACCTGGGGATCTGGAACGACACCCAGGTGGCGGCGTTCCGCCGGATCACGCGCTTCCTCGCCGGGCAGGGCACCGTGGCCGGGATCCAGCTCGCGCACGGCGGCCGGAAGTCGTCGACGGAGCGGCCGTGGAAGGGCGGCGCGCCCGTCGGGCCCGAGGCCCACGGCTGGCAGCCGCTGGCGCCGAGCCCGGTCCCCTTCGCCGACGGCCATCCCGTGCCGGACGAACTGTCGGCCGATCAGATCGGTGAGATCGTGGACCAGTTCGTGGCGGCGGCCCGCCGCGCGCTGGCCGCCGGATTCGAGGTCGCCGAGATCCACGGCGCCCACGGCTACCTGATCAACGAGTTCCTCTCCCCGCACTCGAACCACCGCACCGACGCCTACGGCGGCTCGTACGAGAACCGGACCCGTTTCGCCCTCGAAGTCGTCGACGCCGTGCGCGCGGTGTGGCCGGACGGGAAGCCGCTGTTCTTCCGCATCTCCGCGACCGACTGGCTGGAGGACGGCGGCTGGACCGCCGACGACACGGTCCGCTTCGCCGCCGAGCTCCAGACCCATGGCGTGGACCTCGTCGACGTGTCCACCGGCGGCAACGCCGCCCGCGTCCGCATCCCCACCGGCCCCGGCTATCAGGTCCCCTTCGCCGCGCGGGTCCGTCGCGAGGCGGGCGTGCCGGCCGCCGCGGTCGGTCTGATCACCGAGCCGCGGCAGGCCGAGAAGATCCTCTCGGACGGCGAGGCGGATGCGGTCCTGCTCGGCCGCGAGCTGCTGCGCGACCCGTCGTTCGCCCGGCACGCGGCGCGCGAGCTGGGCGGCGACGTGCACGTGCCCGACCAGTACCACCGGTCCGTCTGACGGAGACGGGCGGACGGCCCGGCGCCCCGACGGCCCGGCGCCCCGGTCCGCGTCATGGCCGGTCACCGGCCGTCCGCGCGGCTCTCGGGTCCCGGCGGTCCCCCGCGGCCCTCGGGCCCTGGCAATCCCGCTGCTCTCAGGCCCCGGCCCCCGCCCCGTGCACGGTGCCGGTCAGTTCCCGCTGGTAGTCCGCGTACGCGGCGCGCAGGGCGGGGCCCGGCCAGTCGGCGGGCAGGAGGGCGTCCGGCAGCACGGGGTCGGTGAGCAGGTGGCGCACCACCGCGGCGAAACCGGTGAGGCGGTCGGCGGGACGGTCCGCACCTGCCCCATGGGCGAGCAGGGCCCGGCCGGTGGCGGCCCAGGTGTCGAGCGGCCACAGCCCGACGGCGAGGTCGCGCGGGGGCCGGTCGGGGCGGGCGGTGTAGCGCTGGGCCACCTGGTCCAGGTCTTCCGGCAGCGGGCGGCCCAGGTTGGCGGGCCGCAGCCACACGCCCTCACGGAGTTCGGCCAGCCGCAGGACGGCGAGCCGGGCGCGCAGCTCGGCGCGTTCGGCAGGGCCACGGCCCGTCGCCGTGATCACCACCATCTCCCAGTCGCCGCGCCACGCGCGCGTGCGGGGGCGCAGCGCGTCGTCCTGACGGCGCTGACGGGCCAGCAGCCGGTCGCTGAGCCCGTAGACGGCATCCGTGCGTCTCAGGTCACCTGCGGTCACCATCCTGCTGAGCGCGGCCCGCAGGGTGGAGCCGCCGACTCCGAAGGGCTCCACCAGCCGTACGAGGTCCTTGACCGGCAGCCGCGGCGGATGGACGCCGAGCAGCAGGCTCAGCACCACCGACCGGGCGGACAGCGGCCTCAGACAGACCTCGTCGGACGACTCCGACACGTTCATCCGCATGGACACGTACTGTACGGGCGCCTTCTTATTGCACTATTACTACAGCCGCATGAAAAGCGCAACATGGGTCCATGGTCTCGACACCCGCCTCCACCCCGCCGCGGCACGCCACCCACGACGTCACCAACCAGCCCCCTCCCCTGGCCCCGTACGACGCCGCCGAGGACCCGGCCCTGCTGGAGGGGCTGCGCCGGGAGGGCGCGGGCTGGGCCGAGGAGGACGTCCGGCTGCTCGGCCGACGGGCCGGCAGCGCCGAGGCCCAGGAGTGGGGGGAGCTGGCCAACCAGTACGAGCCGCGGCTGCGCACCCACGACCGGTACGGCAACCGGATCGACGAGGTCGAGTTCCACCCCGCCTGGCACCACCTGATGCGGGTCGCGGTCGGCGCGGGCCTGGCGGGCGCCGCATGGGCCGACGAGCGGCCCGGTGCCCATGTCGCCCGCACCGCGGGCGGGCTGGTGTGGGGGCACACCGAGGCCGGGCACGGCTGTCCGACGTCGATGACGTACGCGGCCGTCCCCGCGCTGCGCGCCCAGCCCGACCTCGCCAAGGTCTACGAACCGCTGCTGACCGCCCGGGAGTACGACCCGGTGCTGCGCGTCCCGTCCGAGAAGCCCGCTCTGCTGGCCGGGATGGGCATGACCGAGAAGCAGGGCGGTTCCGACGTCCGGACCAACACCACCGCGGCCACCCCCACCGCCGAGCCCGGCGTGTACACACTGCGCGGCCACAAGTGGTTCACGTCGGCGCCGATGTGCGACGTCTTCCTGGTGCTCGCCCAGGCACCGGGCGGCCTGTCCTGCTTCCTGGTGCCGCGCGTGCTGCCGGACGGCAGCCGCAACACGTTCCGGATCCAGCGGCTGAAGGACAAGCTGGGCAACCGCTCCAACGCCTCCTCCGAGCCGGAGTTCGACGAGACCGTCGCCTGGCTGGTCGGCCCGGAGGGACGCGGTGTCAAGACGATCATCGAGATGGTCAACTGCACCCGCCTCGACTGCGTGATGTCGTCGGCCACCCTGATGCGCAAGACCCTCGTCGAGGCGGGGCACCACGTGCGGCACCGCGGCGCGTTCGGCGCGCGGCTGCTCGACCAGCCGCTGATGCGCAACGTCCTCGCCGATCTCGCGCTGGAGTCGGAGGCCGCGACGACCCTCACGCTGCGGCTGGCCGGTGCGGCGGACCGCGCGGTGCGCGGGGACGCCGGGGAGCAGGCGTTCCGCCGGATCGCGACCGCCGTCGGCAAGTACTGGGTCACCAAACGCGGTCCGGCCTTCACGGCGGAGGCCCTGGAGTGCCTGGGCGGCAACGGCTACGTCGAGGAATCGGGCATGCCGCGCCACTACCGGGAGGCTCCCCTGCTGTCCATCTGGGAGGGCTCGGGGAACGTCAACGCGCTCGACGTACTGCGGGCGCTCGGCCGGGAGCCCGGCACGGCGGACGCCCTGTTCGGCGAGCTGGCCCTGGCCCGCGGGGCGGACGCCCGGCTGGACGCGGCCGTGGCCCGGCTCAAGGACCGGCTCGCCGGGACCGACCAGGCGGGCGCCCGCCGGCTGGTCGAGTCGATGGCCCTGGCGCTCCAGGCGTCGCTGCTGGTCCGGCACGCCCCGGCCGCGGTCGCCGACGCGTTCTGCGCGTCCCGGCTGGGCGGGGACTGGGGCCACTCGTTCGGCACGCTGCCCGGCGGAACCGGACTGGACGCGATCCTGGAGCGCGCCCTGCCGGACGGGGACTGACCGGCGCGGGAACGCGGGCGGCGCCCGGCGCATCCGTCGCGTCCACCCGGGCGGTTCGGTTCGGCGGGCCGTCGGGGGCCTGGGCGGCGCCGCGGAGGCCACGGCCGCCGCCGACCGGTCCACGGCCGCCCGCACGGCACCGGCCCATGGCCGCCTGGCCGGAACCGCTCTCGCGGCATCGCGTCCGACGGGCCGACGACACCGCGCTGACCTGCGATGCCGTCGGATCGGGGAGGACTGTCAGTGGCGGGGTGCACACTGGCCGGTGTCCGAGGACCAGCTGTACGACGACGCGATGCGACGACATCCCGGAGGTGATCGGCATGACCGAGGTACTGCTCGCCGTGGGCACCCGCAAGGGCCTGTTCATCGGGCGGCGGCGAGGGGACGCCTGGGAGTTCGACGAGAGTCCCTGCTTCAACGCACAGGCGATCTACTCGGTCGCCATCGACACCCGCGGCGACACCCCTCGCCTGCTGGCCGGCGGCGACAGCGCCCACTGGGGCCCCTCCGTGTTCCACTCCGACGACCTGGGCCGCAGCTGGACCGAACCCGCCCGGCCCGCCGTCAAGTTCCCCAAGGACACCGGGGC
This sequence comes from Streptomyces sp. NPDC001270, assembly GCF_042896695.1. Taxonomy (NCBI): domain Bacteria; kingdom Bacillati; phylum Actinomycetota; class Actinomycetes; order Kitasatosporales; family Streptomycetaceae; genus Streptomyces; species Streptomyces sp. NPDC001270. The sequence continues at coordinate 125,490 of NZ_JBIAXM010000003.1, forward strand.
TTCGCTGGAGCGGGTGTGGCAGTTGCACCCGGCCGCCGCCGAGCCGGACGTGATCTACGCGGGCACGGAACCGGCCGCGCTGTACCGCTCCGAGGACCGCGGCGAGAGCTTCGAACTGGTCCGGCCCCTGTGGGAACACCCCACCCGCGGCCAGTGGGTGCCGGGCGGCGGCGGAGAGGGGCTGCACACCGTCCTCACCGACCAGCGCGACCCGAAGGCGGTCACCGTCGCCGTCTCCACGGCCGGTGTGTTCCGCACCACGGACGGCGGCGCGAGCTGGCTGCCGTCCAACTCCGGTGTGTCCGCGGTGTTCCTGCCGGACCCCAACCCCGAGTTCGGTCAGTGCGTGCACAAGATCGCCCAGGACGCGGGCAGCCCGGACCGGCTGTACCTCCAGAACCACTGGGGGGTGTACCGCAGCGACGACGCCGGCGCGCGCTGGACGGACATCGGCGAGGGACTGCCGTCCACCTTCGGCTTCGCGGCGGCGGCCCATCCGCACCGCTCCGGCACGGCGTACGTCTTCCCGATCAACGCCGACGCCGACCGGGTGCCCGCCGGCCGCCGCTGCCGGGTCTTCCGCACGGCGGACGCGGGCCGGAGCTGGGAACCGCTGACGGCCGGCCTGCCGCCGGAGGACCACTACGGAACGGTGCTGCGGGACGCGCTCTGCACCGACGACGGCGACCCGGCGGGCGTGTACTTCGGCAACCGCAACGGCGAGGTGTTCGCGTCGGGCGACGACGGCGACAGCTGGCAGCAGTTGGCCTCCCATCTGCCGGACGTCCTGTGCGTACGGGCCGCGGTCGTCGGCTGAGGCCGGGGCCGGGGAGCGGCACCGGTGCGTGCCGGTCCTCAGGCCGCCGTCCTGATCAGGAACTCCTGGTCCGTCGCCCCGCTACAGGGTTCCATCGTGACGTCGGCCCCGGTCTCGGTGGCGTCGTCGCGCAGGCCCACGCAGCGCCGGGTGCCCTCCTGGCGGATGCGGAAGCGGGCGTCGGCCGGTCCGACCGGCTCGATGCGGAAGTGCTGATAGGTGCGAGTCGCGTCGCAGCTCCTCGCCGGCCAGGGTTCCAGCAGGTCCTTGCCCGGCCCCTCACGACGCAGGGTCAGGCAGCCCCGGCCGTTCACCGGGTGCTGCCACTCGATGAAGTACGGCGTCCGTGACGCGGCGGTGTCGACCGGTCTGAGATAGGTGTGGGGCGGCCTGGCCTCCTCGCAGGGGAGTTGCGCCGCGACGGCGTGCACATACTCGCCGCGGGTGTCCCGGCCCTCGCTGAGACACAGCTGGGGCGTGCGGGCCGGGCGGATCTCCACATAGCCCCGCGGGGAGTCCTCGGCCACCGCGGCCACCTCGGGGGATGCCTTCGGTGCGGGCGGAGGGGGCTCGGCCTGCGAGTTCGTCCGGACGACGACGGCGACCAGGCCCGTCGTCACCGCCGCGGCCAGCATCCACAACCGGGGCCGGCGACGCGGCCCGCCGAACCGCAGGGCGGTCAGGGCCGGTGCCCGCAGGCCGGTCGGCCGCCGCGCCTCAGCAATGTCCGAGGGATACGGACCGGGCGCGGGCTCGGACGCCCCCGCACCGGTCCCTTCCTCGGCCCGTCGGGCAGCCGCCAGCCAGAAGCGGACGTCGGTTTCCGGTGCGCCGCAGGCGCGGACGAACGCCACCAGTGTCCCGGGGGCAGGCGGGTGCTTCCCGCGGAGCATGTCGCTGACCGTGCTGCGGGCCAGGAACTCGCCCTGCGCACGGGCCCGTTCCTCCAGCTCGCGCAGGCTCAGGCCGGACCACTGCTTCAGCTCGCGCAACAGACCGACGAGCGCTGCCACATCCCGCACGGCACACAGCTCGGACTCCCCCACCCTGTCTGCGCCCACGATCACATGCTCATGGATCCGGTTCGGTCCGACAAACGCGGATCAGGACAACCAGGGGAGGTAACCGGACATCCGTCGTCACAGCGTCCTCTTCCCCGCGAGGACGGCGGACCGCTCGGCCGCCGCCGCGTCAGCGGGAGCGTTCCGCCAGCGTCAGCATCAGGTGCGCGGACTCGGGCCGGAGGAAGTCGGAGTGGGCGCCCGAGGGATGCAGCCGGGTGCGCCGGCTGCCGCGGTAGAGCCAGTCGGCGTCCACGTTGACCATCCGGTGGTCCAGGGCGCTCTGCTGGTAGGTCTGGTGGGTCGGCAACAACTTGGTGGTGAACTGCGGCACCGGTGCCGCGCCGGCGCCCGAGTGACCGATGCCGGGCGCCCTCTCGGCACGAAGGTGCCAGAAACCCGTGGCTCGGTCCCAGCGCGAGTGGGTCAGGACGAGCGGGCCGCGCAGCGGGGCGCCCGGCTGTCCGTTGCCCGGGAACAGCGTGTCGAAGCGGCGCACGAAGGCGTCGCGGGGGGCGGCCATCTGGAAGATCAGGGCACTGTCGACGGTGAACGGGCGGCGGGGGTCGTGCGGGGTGCTCCAGCCGAGCACGGGGGGCCGCTCGGCGGCCCGCTGCACCGCCTCGCACAGGAACCGCCCGCCGAAGGAGTGCCCGACGAGGTGCAGGTACTGTCCGCCCCGGCCCGCCAGGACGGCCGGGCCGGACGGGTCCGCCCGCCCGGTGTCCAGATAGCCGAGCAGATGCCCGAGGACGTACGGGGCGTGCCCCGTGCCCTCGGCGCTCATGGCGTGAGCACGGTCGCGGATCTTCCGGTAGCCCTTGAGGGTGGGCAGGCTGGAGGACGGCCAGCGGACCACGACACCCCAGGGCCGGTAGCCGCCGCCCTTCAGCCCCGGGTACCGGTCGGGCTCCGCCTCGTACAGCTCCAGGGCCTGCCGCAGCAGCCGTGCCGCGGTCCGGGTCGCCGCGTCCGGCGAAGTCTGCCAGCCGTGGACGTACACGTGGATGTCGGTGGCCCAGCGCGGAATCGGCAGCCGTCCGGCCAGGTGTTCGGCGACCCGGCCGACGGGGACGGGCGCCGTGCCGCCCTGCACGGTCAGCCGGCCCTTGTCGTCCAGGTCGATCTCGGCGGGCGCGACGAGCGGCAGTGGTGCGGCGCTCACGAGGCGAGGTCCAGCCGGCTGTTGATGCCGCAGTGCAAGGAGTAGGTCAGGCCGAGGGGATTGTGGTACTTCCGCGCGAAGTGCTGCGCCAGCAACTGGTTGATCTCGCCCGCCGTGTGCTCGCCGGTCAAGTACATCTCCAGGAAGGCGTAGGCGTATTCCGTCGCGAAGACCTGGGGGATCTCGATCTGCGGGGCCAGGACGCCTTCGGCGCCCATGGCCCGTAGCTCCTGGCCCAGGTGTTTCAGCGAACCGGGTGCCGCGCCCCGGCCCGTGTGGCACGCGTTCAGCAGGACGAACGGCCTGAACCGGGCCTGTGCTGTGCGCGGGATGCGCCGCCGCCGCCAGGAGACCGCCGGGCCGTCGATCCGCTCCGCGTCGGAGAGACTGACGGACAGGCCGAAGCCGGACCCGCCGCCGTCGACGAGATGGCCGTGGCACCAGAAGTACATGATGTCCTCGTTGAGCACGTGCTGGGAGAGGGCTTCCAGCAGTTCGTCGCTCCGGGTACGCACGACCAGCCGGGAGCGCTGGTCCAGCAGCCGGTGCACCTCCGCCGCCCGCCCCACGTGATCCAGCGCCGTGTCCTTGTTGAGGCTGGTGGCGGCGTGTTCGCGCAGGCCGAGCGGAGCATGGTCCCAGCCGTCGTCGCCGCCCTGCTCCAGCTGGTGGCGGTGGCCGAGGAACGCCTCCCAGGGATCGGCGCACTCCGCCGGGTCCACGGCCAGCATGGACCAGGGCAGGTGGACACAGGAGGCGAAACTGACCCGCAGGGACCCGCGCTCGGTCAACGCCGACGTCAGGAAGTCGCGGACCAGGCACAGTTCGTCGCTGTTGCCCTCCAGCATGGTCTGCAGCAGCGCATGTCCCTGGTCGGCGAGTTTCCTGGCCAGGGACTCGGTCAGGGTGGCGTATTCGCTCAGGTCCGCGGTCCGGGCGAGGGGGAAACCGCCGACCTGGCCGCCGTAGTCGCCGTGCGGGCTCTGGTGGCGGACCACCAGGTCGCTCCAGAGCGCGCGCAACCGGACGCCCAGGTCCCACAGGACGTGAGCCGGGGTCTCCAGCCTGGCGCTGTGCCACTCCCGGTCGTGCGGGGCGCGCGGTCTGGGGGCACTCACCTCGATCCGCAGCGTGTCCGTGGCGTCTTCGCGCACCATCACGCGCAGTTCCTGCGGTGCCCGCCGGGCCTCACCCCGCCGTTGTGGTACTCCCGTGAAGCCGTGGGACGGGTCCCGCACTATCTCCACGGCCAGGTCCTGGGCCATTCCCGGTCAGTCCTCCCCTGGTGCCTGTCGAACGTCTCCGGGCCCCTCCTGGTCCTCGCCGGTGGGTGAGGGGACCGCGACGACCGCCTTGATCTCCTGCAGCACGTGCCCGGACGCGTGGTCGTAGAGGGTGAAGTGGACCGCGTGGTCGCCCGGCTCCCACGCGGTGAGGGCGAAGCGGGCGGCGCCGTCCGGCGGCTCGTACTCGGCCATGGGCGGTTCCACCGAGGCATGTGTTCCGCAGCCCGCCGTCACCACGATCCGGCCCAGCTCCGCCGCCGGCGCCCCGGCCACGTGCTCCAGCCGCACTTCGAGCTGGGCGGGGCCGGCCACGGCAGGACGGTCCGTCAGCAGGGTCACCCGGGTCCGCCAGGCCGGTCGCGCGGTACGCAACCGCCAGCGCAGCTCGACGACATCGGGATGGTCCGGTCCGAAGACCCGCTCCCAGGACTCCACCACCTGCTCGTGGACCGGCCCGGAGCGCGGGTCACCGGCCTCCAGGCACGCGAACGCCAGCTCGGCCAGGCTCTCCAGGGTGTCCGGATGCTCCGGCCCGAACATCCGGGTCCGGCCCGCGTGCACGGCGGTCAGCAGGGCCACGGCCCGGTCCGGGGAACCGGTGTCGGACAGGGCGTGCGCCAGTTCCACGGCGAGGGAGGGCAGGAACCCCTCGTAGCGCGCGGCCAGCAACTCGACGACCGCCCCCAGCCGGGTGCTCTCCGGTCCCTCCGTCGACCACCCCGGGCGCACCGGGGCGTGCGCCGCTCGCAGATGAACATCGGTGACGGCGTCGGACGTCGCGGGAAACCCGAGGTGCGGCAGGAGACCGGCGTACGACCGCAGCAGACCGCCGAGCACGTCCAGCGCCTCGTCCGGTTCACCGGCCTGGAGCAGGGCGTGTGCCAGGACGGGGAGTTGGGCCAAGGTACGCCGGCCGTCGCGGCCGTAGAGCCGAGTGGCGTCCCGCACCAGGTCCCGGGCATCGCGCACCGCCCGGTCCGCCGGTCCCGTGTCGGCGGTCAGCCAGGCCAGATGCCCCCGGACCCAGAACCGGACCCGGTGTTCCTCCGGAAGCTCCTTCTCGCACTGCCACAGGAGTTCTTCCAGCACCGCCGTGGCCTGCCGGGTGTCGCCCATCTCCCAGCTGGCGTAGGCCAGATCGATGCGGCAGTCGATCGTCCCGGAGTGGTTCGCTCCGCGCACCCGGTCGCTGTCCAGGGCCAGTTCGTGCAGTTCCCGTACGGCACGCAGGTGTTCGCCTCGGCAGCGCCGGGCCCAGGCCAGCTTCAGACGCGTGGTCAGGACAGCCTCGTGGTCCGCTCCCTGCGCCCGGCGACGATCCTCCAACAGGGACGTGTACTGCGTCAGCGCGCCCGTGAGATCGCCGCTCTCCCCGAGCGCGTCCGCGAGCCGGGCGCGGGCGGCGAGCGTCGTGCCGTGGTGTGCGCCGAGCACCCGTTCGCATCTGCTCACCAGATCGCGGGCCGTCTCGGCAGCCGGGCCGGCGGCCGACTGGCCGAAGTACGCCCAGGCGATGTCGTCCCGTACGTCGAGGGTGTCGGCGTGGTCGGGACCGAGGAGGCGTTCGTGCACGTCCAGGAGTTCCTTGAGTTCCCGGAGCGCGCCCACCCGGTCGCCGGCGGACTCCCGCCACATGGCCAGGTACCGGCGGCAGGCCAGCGTGGAGGAGTGTTCCGCGCCCTGCGCCTCGGCGCGGTCCGCCGCCAGCCGCTCCAGGACGGCGACGGTCAGCTCGTAGTCCTTCCGCCTGCCGTGGGCACTCGACAGCAGGTCGCGGGTGGCGAGGGTCTGGAAGTGGTCCGGGCCCAGGATGCGCTCCCGGTCCGCGACCAGTTCCTCGAACCCCGCGACGGCCTGCCGGTACCGCCCGGACAGCATGTGCGCGTAGGCCAGGAGGACCCGGGCGTTGAGCGTCGCCGGGTGTTCGGCACCGCGCACCCGGGTGTGCAGGGTGACGGTCTGGGCCGCGCGGGCCACGGCTCGCTCGTGGTCTCCCGCCGCGCACTCCCCGCTGACCAGGTCGAGGTGGAGCCCGAGGACCGCCGGGTGCTCGGCTCCGCTCAGCCGGGTCCGGGTGTCGAGCAGGGACTCCAGTTCCCTCATCGACGACGCGTGGTCCCCGGCGGCCCGCCGTACCGCCGCCATGTCCTGCCGGACCGACAGGGTGCGCGGATGGTCCTTGCCGGACGTCCGGGTCAGGGACGCCACGACCTGTTCGTACTCGGCGACGGCCTGCTCGTGGTCGCCGGCCGCCGAGTGGGCGTCCGCCAGGTTCTGCCGCACGAGCAGGGTGCTCGGGGAGTCGGCCCCGAACAGTCGGCGCCGGTCGTCCAGCAGGGCCGAGAACTCCGCCACGGCGGCCTGCTGCTCCTTGGCGTCCGTCCGGGTCAGGGCCAGGTCGTTGCGGACGCCGAGGGTGCCCGGCGCGTCGGGGCCACCGATCCGGCGGTGGTCGGCGAGCAGTTCTTCGTACGCCGCGACGGCCCTCGGGTACTCGCGTGCCGAACGCAGCACCAGGGCCCGCCAGCTACGGGTGTCCAGCGTGTCCGGGTGGTCCGGGCCCTGGATCCGGGTCCGGTCGGCGATGAGCGCTTCGAAGACCTCGCCGGCCCGCGTGTACTTCCCGGCCGCGTGGAGGGTGACCGCGACCCGCTCCCGGAGTCCGAGGGTCGCGGGGTGCTCCGGGCCGTGCACCCGTTCGTACGCGTCGACCAGTGGGCCGTGGCGCCGCAGGGCCTCCGTGTGCTGCCGTTCCTCGAAGAACACCTCGGCCAGAGCGCGCCGGAGGGCGAGGACGCGCGGGTGGTCGGGGCGTTTCACCGCGGCCAGTTCGGCGAGCAGGGCCTCCAGTTCCTCGACCGCCCGCGTGTGGTCGCCCGCCTTCTGCCGGGTGCGGGCCAGGTTCTCGCGGGTGGCCACGACCCGGGGGTGCAGTGGGCCGAAGACGTGGGTCCGGTCCTGCACCAGGGCTTCGTAGAGCCGGATGGCGGTGCCGTACCGGCCGGCGGCCCGCTGGGCCAGGGCCAGGTTCGCGCGGGCGGCCAGCGTCGCCGGGTGCAGCCTCCCGCGTACCTCCTGGTGGACGGTGACGAGTGCCGTGCGCTCTCGTACCGAGTGGTCGTGCTCGCCGGCCAGTTGCCGGGTGAAGGCCAGTGCCGCCCGGGACCTCAGGGTGTCCGGGTGGTGCTCCCCCATGGCCCGCGTGCAGTCGGTGACGACCTCCTGGTAACCGGCGGCGGCCCGCGCGTAGTCGCCCCGCGCGCGGTGGATCAGAGCGATGTCGTCGCGGTAGTCGAGCGTGGCGGGGTGGTCCGGGCCCTGCACCCGGGCGCTGTGCGCGGCCAGTTCCTCGAACTCGGCCAGTACCGCGTCCGGGCCTGTCACGTCCCACAGGGCGTAGGCCAGTTGCTGGCGTTCGCGCAGCGTGTCCGGATGGTCCGGGCCCTGCACACGCCTGCGGTCGTCGACCAGTTCCCGGTACAGGTCGAGGGCCGTCCGCGCGTCGCCGGCCGCGGAGTGCGCGGCGGCCAGCCAGCCCCGGCTGGTCAGTGTGTCGGGATGGTCCGGCCCGTGCACGTGCCGCCGGTCCGCGACGGCCTCCTCGTACAGCCGCAGCGCCGTGCGGTGCTCGTCGGCCGCCCGGTGGGCGTACGCGAGGCTGGTACGGGCGGCCAGCGCGTCACTGTGCCGGCGGCCCAGGACCCGGTCGCGGTCGTCGACGACCGACTTGAACTCCGCGACCGCGTCCTCGTACCGGCCCGCCGACTGGAGCGCGTAGGCCAGTCCGGCGCGGCTGGTGAGCGTGTCCGGGTGATCGTCGCCCTGCAACCGCCGGCGATCGGCGACCACCGCGGTCAACTCCCGCACCGCGCGCGTGGCCTCTCCCGCCTTGCGGTAGGCGTTGGCCAACTGGTCGCGGCTCGCCAGCGTCTGAACCGCCTCCGGGCCGTGCAGCCGGTAGCGGTCGAGGTAGAGGTCCTGGCACAGCTCGACCGCGACGGCCGGGTCGCCCGCCTTCGCGTGCAGCTTCGCGAGCCGGTCGCGGTCGGCCAGGGCCGCGGCGTGATCGGTGTCGAGCAGCCGGGTGGTCCCGTGGACGACCTGCGTCATCAAGGGAATCGCCAGGACGTGCTGCTCCCGGGCGACCAGTTCGTCGGCGCCCCGGCGGTACATCTCGGCCACTTCGGCGCTCGGTTCGCCGGCCGGACCGGACGCCGCCAGGGCCTGGATGTGGGCGAGCAGGCCCCGGATGCGGTCCGGCGTCGCCTCCGCGACCTCGGCGGCGAGTGCCCGCTCCATGAGGTCACGGGCCTTCGGGGCCTGGGCGGGGGCGGCGTCGCGCAGCGTCCGCTGGACCAGCCGGTGCAGCGCCAGACCGTCCGGGCTCAAGGTCACCAGGTGGTAGTCGGCCAGCGCGGCCAGCGCGCCCTCGGTCTCGGCGGCGGGGCCGGCCCGGCGCAGGACGACCTCGCGGGGCACCGGCTCGGGCGCACACCAGGCCAGGGCGTACAGCAGGGGGACGGCCGGCGGGTGGGCGGTCCGGATCGTCTCCAGGCTGGTGCGCCAGATCTGCGCGATCGTCCGTCCCGAGCTTCCCGTCCCGTCGGTGAGCAGCGTCTCCGGCACCCGGGCCAGCCGCGCCCGGTACGCGGCGAAACCGGTGCGCGTCTCCCGGAGGTACGCCCCGGCCTGGGTGAGTGCCAACGGCAGCCGGCCGAGATCGACGGCGAGTTGCTCGATCTGCGCCAGTTCGCCGGCGGACACGGGGGTTGCGCGGCCGGCGGTGGCGCGCAGCAGTTCGACGGCCTCCTGCTGGCCGAGCACGTCGAGGTCGACCAGGCTGGCCGCCTCCGGCCAGCCGGAACGGCTGCGGCTGGTGGCCAACTGGTGCCCGCGTCCGAGGAGACGGCCCATGAACGGGGTGAGATCCTGGGGGCGCTCCACGTTGTCGTAGACCAGCAGCCATCCCGGGTGTCCGTCCAGCCAGGTCAACGCCCACTCGGTGCGTTCTCTGGCGGAGGCGTCCCGGGCCCAGGACGGATGCAGTCGCGACGCCAGCTCGGCGAATCCGGTGGCGATCTGTTCCTCGCTCTCCCCGACGATCCACCAGGTCAGCGGGTATTTCCCCCGCGAGACCTCGGCGTAGTGCAGCGCCAGCGCGGTCTTGCCGATGCCGCCCAGGCCGCTGACGGCGGTGGCGGCACCGCTCGACTGGGTGATGATGCCCTGGCCGGACTCCAGAAGACCTGCCAATCGGCTCAGATCGACGTCACGGCCGACGAAGGGCCGGGAGGGCAGCACGGGCAGGTTGTCCAGGCCGCCGGCCGGCGGTGGGATCCGCGCGGCGGCGGTCCGCGCGGCACGGGTCAGTACCGTGGTGTGCTTCTCGGCGTACGGGTCGGCGCCGAGCCGCGAGCCGCCGTCGTCCTGCCCGAACCTCAGTGACTCGCTGCGCAGGAGGTCGGTGCTGGTGCCCTGTGCCTCGTGAGTGATCGTCATGGTCCCCCGGTCGGCCCTCAACTACACGTCCGCGCATGGCAGTTACCGGCCGCCACCAACGGTAGCCGCATGGGCGGGAGTTGTCAGCGTCTTGGGGGCGTGGCCAGGGAGAGGAGTTCCGCGCGGACGGCCGGATCGTCGTGGTACACCCCGAGCAGGTGGGTGGTCACCGTGTGGGCCTCCGGGGCGGGGGCGCCGTGCAGGTTCCCGCACGGGTGCGAGGCGTGGATCACGCAGGCGGCGCCGAGGGTGTCGAGCCTGCTGTCGATGGCGTGCACGATCTGCTGCCCGAGCCGCTCCTGGGTCTGCGGGCGGGCGGCCAGTCCTTCGACCAGGCGGGCCAGTTTCGACAGGCCGACGACGCGGGCGCCGGGAGCCGGCAGGTAGGCCACGGTGGCCGTGCCCGCCCAGGGCAGCAGGTGGTGCCGGCACAGCGAGACGAACCGGACACCGGAGACCACGATCATGCCGGGGTCGGCGGACTCGGCGGGAAAGGTGACGTCCAGGGGCCGGAGGGGGTCATGCCGGTGGCCCGCGGTCAGGTCGGCCACGGCGTGGACGAACCGTTCGGGGGCGTGGATCGTGTGCTCGTCCGCGCAGAGAATTCCCAGGCAGGCGAACATGGCGCGGGCGTGCCGGGCGGCCTGGGTGAGGTCCGGGGCGGCGCGGTCGTCCGGAGCACCGCCGTGCTCGGGCTCGGACGGTCCCTCGGGCCGCGGTTCGAGTGGGGTGATGGTGGTCATGGGGTCTCCTCGGGAGCCGACCCTCAAGGGGCCGTTCCCGGCCGGGTGTCCTGTGTCCAGGCGGCGGCGACCCGGACGGCGTCCAGTGTCAGGGCCACCTCGTGCACCCGGACGCAGTAGGCGCCGGCCGCGGCGGCGAGAGCCGAGACCGCCGCGGTGGCCGCGTCCCGCCCGGGTGGCCGGGTCCGGTCCGCGTCCGTCCCGGGCAGTGCGCCGAGGAAGGACTTGCGGGAGGCTCCGACCAGGAGCGGACGGCCCAGCGTGGACAGTTCGCCGAGGTGACGCAGCAGTTCCCAGTCGTGGGCGCCGTTCTTCGCGAAGCCGAGTCCGGGGTCGAGAACGATGCACTCGGCACTGATACCGGCGTCGACCAGGACATGCAGCCGCCGGCCGAGTTCCGCCCTGACTTCGCTGACGACGTCCCGGTAGACCGCGTGCCGCCGCATCGTCCTGCTCGGTCCCCGCCAGTGCATGGCGACGTAGGGCACGCCGGCCCGCGCCACCGAGGCGGCCATGGCGGGGTCGGCGAGCCCGCCGCTGACATCGTTCACGAGCCGCGCCCCCGCTTCGAGGGCCGCGCACGCGACCGCGGAGCGCATGGTGTCGATGCTGACGATCACCCCGGAATCCGCCAGTGCGCGCACGACCGGTACCGTCCGGCTCAGTTCGACGTCGAGCGGGACCCGATGGGCTCCGGGGCGGGTGGACTCGCCTCCCACGTCCACGATGTCGGCCCCGGCCAAGGCGAGCGCGAGACCGTGGTCCACCGCCCGTGTGGTCGCCAGGTGGTCGCCCCCGTCGGAGAACGAGTCCGGGGTCACGTTCAGGATGCCCATGACCAGGCAGCGCTCTCGCATGGGAAGTCCCCCGACCGACCGGGCACCCGTCGAAGTCGTCGTCATCTCAGCGGAACTCTCTGCACGGCGTCACACGAGCGGGGTGGTGTGGACGGTGGCCCGGATCGGCGTCTGGACGTGCCGCTCGACGGAGGGCTTCGCGGACCCGCCGTTCTCCTCTCCCCAGACGAGGGTGACGTCGGTGCCGTCCTGGGCGTCGGCCTCGTCGATCGACGCCACCGAGGCCCAGCCGCCGATGTTGACGGTGTAGGCGCCCTTGAAGGACAGTCCGGCCGGCCGGTCGCCGATCAGCACCTTGTCGTACTGGAAGGTGGCGTAGACGCTGTAGGGGATGTCCAGGTACTTGGCGCGGTCCTTGCCGCCGAAGAGGCTGGCGGCGACGGCCCGGGCGACATCGTCGTCGTTCCAGCGCAGCCATACCTCCTTGCGGTGCGGCTGGTCGGCGAGTTCCTCCAGCGCGGCCCGGCCGATGAAGTCGTGGTCGAACTTGAGCACGCGGTCGTAGCCGAGGTCCCACGGCGTGAGGTAGTAGTCCTCGATGTCGTCCGAGGTGAAGCTCCCCCCGAGCGAGGCGCTCGCCTCGAAGCCCTCGGCGCGCAGCCACTCGCGGTACGGTTTCATCCGCTCACCGGTGTAGATCGCCGGCACGCACAGGCCGGCCCAGCCCGACTCGACCCCGGTCGTCGGGTACGCGAGGGAACCGCCCTGGCGGAGGCCGAATTCCGCGCCGGCCGTCAGGAGCGCGTCCAGCACGGCCGGCGCGTCGTCGGCGGGGCCGAACATCTCCAGCCCGGTCATCTCCTGTCCGGGAATCCCGATCATGGTGTGGTTCAGTGCCCGCACCGGGCGGCCGGCGAGGGTGAACTCGCCGATGTTGAAGAACTTGATGCGGTCTGTCGGCCCGCCGTGCGCCTTCTCGATGATCTTGAGGGCGTTGGGCCCCTGGAGCTGGTAGCGGTAGGTCCGGCGCTTCCCCCCGTTGTCGACGCTGCGTTCGTCCCGGGTGACCTCGACGTCGTATCCGCCGGTCTCCGCCTGGTACGCCACCCAGTTCGGCGCCAGTGGCGTACCGACCAGCTGGAACTTGTCGTCCGCCAGGCCGAAGAGGATGGCGTCTCCGATGAAGCGGCCGTCGTGGTTGCACACGATCAACTGCTTGGCCTTGTTCTTCCCGAAGGTGCGGAAGCTGTTCAACGCCACGTCGGACATCAGCCTGCGCGCCTCGGGCCCCTCGAAGTAGACGTCCGTCATGTGGAACGACTGGTCGAACAGGACCGCCGTCCTGTTCCATGCCTCCTGCTCGTCACGCCAGTTGCTGTACTCGCCGCGGAACGGGAACGCATACACACCGACGGGCGCGTCGCGGAGCATGCGCGCGGGATTTCCCGCCTGCTGGATCTTGTCCTCAAGGCTCTTGCTGGACATGCTGCTTGCCTCTCTCTGCACGGGACTCTTGCGGTGGGCCCGGCCTCGGGCACGAGCGGGGGCCGGGAGTGGAGGTCCACTGCGACACGGCGAACGGGCTGGGGCGGGCCGGTCCGGACGGGGCTGTCCTGCTGGTGCGCGCCGTGGCGGTCTGCACGCCGTGACCGTCCGCCGCCGGCGGGCGGCGATCTGGTGGGACGGGCACCTCTGCGGATGCTCGCCGTGCCAGGGCCGTTACCGGGCCGATGCCGAGGTGCGCTGCGGACGGGCGGTCCGGTCATGCTGCCGCCACCGCCGGGCCGTCGGCCTCCGGCGAGACCGGGTACGGCGAGGCCGTCGCGCCGACGGCGCGGTGCTCGTCGGCCCGGTTCCCGGCCCCGCGCCGGACCGGGCCATCGCGTCCATGGGACTCGCCCCTTCACCTTCGCGCCGCTTCCGCGCCGTCAGTGGAAGAGGACCGTGCGGCCGTTGTCGAGCAGCACCCGGTTCTCGGTGTGCCAGCGCACGGCCCGTGCCAGCGCCAGGCACTCGTTGTCCCGGCCCAGCGCGGTGACCTGCTGCGCGGTCATGGAGTGGTCGACCCTGGCCACCTCCTGCTCGATGATCGGTCCCTCGTCCAGGTCCGAGGTCACGTAGTGCGCGGTGGCCCCGACCAGCTTCACCCCCCTGCGGTACGCCTGCTGGTAGGGGCGAGCGCCCTTGAAGCTGGGCAGCATCGAGTGGTGGATGTTGATGGCGCGGCCCTCCAGCTGCTTGCACAGGCCGGCTGTCAGGACCTGCATGTAACGGGCCAGCACCACCAGGTCGATCCGCAGGTCGGCGACCAGCTCCAGCAGCTTGGCCTCGGCCGCGGCCTTGGTGGCGGCGGTGACCGGGACGTGGTGGAACGGGACGTCGTAGTTGTCCGCCAGCACGGCCAGGTCCGGGTGGTTGGACACCACGGCCGCCACGTCGATGTCCAGCCAGCCGCTGTCCGCCCGGAACAGCAGGTCGTTCAGGCAGTGCCCGTACTTGCTGACCATGATCAGGACGCGTTGCCGCTCCGCGGCGGCCAGCAGCCGCCAGGACATGCCGAGCGGGCCCGCCACGTGGGCGAAGCCCCGCCGCAGCCGGGCGAGATCGAGTCCGGTGCCGGTGACGGGTTCGAACTGGACGCGCATGAAGAACCTGCCCGTCTCGCGGTCGCCGAACTGCTGGCTCTCCACGATGTTGCAGCCGTGGTCGACCAGGAACCGGGCGACGGCGTAGACGATGCCCGGCTGTTCCGGGCACGAAAGGGTCAGCACGTAGTCCGAGACCCGGGAGGCGGCCTGGGCGGTCGGTACCTGGGCTGTGGTCATGACCTGCTCCCGTCTTTCTGTGCGGGGATCGAGCCCGGGGCGTTGCGGGCGGCGGCGACGGTGTTGCGCAGCAGCCACACGTCGGTCACCGGCCCGATCCCGCCGGGTACCGGCGTCACCGCCCGGGCCCTGGGCAGGACGTCTTCGGTGTCGACGTCGCCGACCATGCGCACGGCGCCGGTGTCCGGATCGCGCAGCGGGTTGATGCCGACGTCCAGCACCACGGCGCCCGCTCGTACGTGTTCCGACCGGATCAGGCCGGGCACACCGGCCGCGACGATCAGCACATCGGCGCGTCGGGTGTACCGGCCGAGCCGACCGGTCCGGCTGGCCCACTCGTCCACCGACTCCACCGCCGCCCCGCGTTCGTACGCCAGCGACACCGCCGGCTTGCCGACGTTGTTCGACCGGCCCACGACAACGATCAGCGAGCGGTGGTAGAAGGCCGGACGGTCCTCACCGGCCGAGTCCAGCCACTGGTCGAGCACGTGGTACACCGAGGCCGCCGTCGACGGGACGTAGCGGGGTACGCCGAGCGCCAGCAGCCCTGCGTTCTCCGGATGCACCGCCTCGATGTCCTTCACCGGGGACAGCGACCGGAACACCTCGGCCTCGTGGATGTGGGCCGGCAGCGGCCGCAGCACGAGGATGCCGGTGACCGAGGGGTCGTCGTTGAGCCGGTGCACCTGTGCCCGCAGGTCGTGCGTGCTGACCGGGGGCAGTGCCACCCGGCGGTGGGGCACCCCGAGTTCACCCGCGACCCTGGCCAGCCGGCGCTCGTACGCACGGGCCCGGTAGTCGTCGCCGACGATCACGGTGGCCAGGCCGCAGGCGATGCCGTCCGCGGTGAGCTGCTTGACCTCCCGGGCCACGTCGGCCTTCAGGCGTTCGGCCCTCGCGCGGCCGTCGATCAGCTGTGCGGTCATGACGTGGTCCGATCCGGTAGGTGGTGCGACGGGGCGACGAGGCCGGCGGCGCGCGACGAGGCCCGGACGGCGTTCCGTTCGGCCGCGGCCGTGCGCGGGTCGTCGGGGCGGGCGCGCAGGTACTCCCGTACCAGGAGGGCCGCGCTGCGGGCGGTCGCGGCCGCCGGCAGGGCGGCGGTGCACGCGTCCGACCGCAGCCGGGGATTGCCGGAGGCGGCCAGTTCGGCCGCGACCTCCACGACCTGCGTCGCCACCGCGGCCAGTGCGGGGGGTACGTCGGCCGCGGCCTCCAGAGCCGCCCGGACCGCCGCGCGCCGTGCCTCGGCGTCCGGTTCCTTCGGCAGCCGGGACGCCTCGACATAGCGCTGGTAGGCGGCCGCGTCCTCGTCGGCCAGCCGGCTCGCCTGCGCCCTCAGCGCCTTGCTCCGGGCCACCAGGCCGGCGGTCTCGGCCGGGTCGGCGGCGTGTCCTCGCACGTATCTCCCGGCCATCTCCGCCAGCGCGGCGACCAGCGCGGTCACCGTGCCGGCCGCCGCTCCCCCGCCCGGGACGGGCACCTCGTCCGCCACCGCGTCGAGGAACGCGCCGACCGTCCATGACCCGACCGGGCCGCTCGACCGGTCCGCCATCATGCATCTCCGCTGCCGCGCACGGCGGGGTCACGCCGTCCGAACGGGCGCGGTACCGCCGATGCGCTGCTGCCAGTCGACCGTCGCGGGGATCTGGTTGAACGAGAACAGGTGGAGCCCTTCGATGCCCAGTTCGTCGAAGGCGGGCTGCGCGCCGATCCGGTAGAGCAGTTCCTCGGGCCGGTAGGAGCTGCCTCGCACGAGGTTTCCGACGAAGCCGTGCTGCTTGGTCAGGTACCGGACCGACGATCCGACGCCGATCCTGACCGACAGCTCCATGAGTCTGCGCAGGTTCATGGGCGCCGCGAGGCCGAGCCGCAGCGGCAGCTCGATTCCCGCCGCGCGCGTCCGCCGCAACCAGCCGACCAGGGTGTCGACCTCGAAGCAGAGCTGGCTGACCATGTAATGGGCGTGCGGCTGCTTGCGCCGCAGGGCGTCGAACAGCACGTCGTCGGCGATCTTCGGGTGCCCTTCGGGGTAGCAGGCGACGCCGATGCGCTCCAGGCCGTGGTCGATCGAGGCCAGCGCCTCGATCAGTTCGGCCGCCGATGTGTACGGGCCGGCCGGCGTGGCCGCGTCACCGCCGATGACGTACAGGTCCTTGACGCCCAGGGTGTCGAGCCGGCCGACGACACGGCGGAGTTCCGCCTCGTCGGTCACCTGCCGTGCCGCGAGGTGCGGCACCACGCGGTGACCCGCCCGCACGGCCGATTCCGTGCAGTCGAGGGTCCGGTCAAGACCGAACTTCGGCGAGCACGTGACCGTCACGGTGGTGTCGACCGGTATCCCCGGCAGCTTCTGGTCCACCCCGCGCAGCGGAATGATCTCGACGTTCGCGGACGCCGCCAGCGCTGCCACCACGCCTCGGACGTCATCCGGCTCCCCCTTGCTCATGACCCACCTGCCTCCTGCTCCGCGCGGTGGCCGTAGCTCGGCCCTGCCGACGAAATTAGTTCACCAGTAAGCTATTTGTCTAGCTTTTCAAATAGCTTTTCAGAGTGCGTCCGCTGGTACACTCGGGGTTGTGGCAGAGGTTCGGCAGTGCACCCACCAGGGGGAACGATGAAGCGCAGGGCCAGTGAAAGAGACCTCACCGACGGCCTCGTCGACTCCTGGCGGCGCGAGAAGCCCGAACTGGAACGACCGGAGTACGCAGTGGCGCGCCGCGCCGTCCGCCTGGGCGTCCTGCTGGAAGAGACCCTGAACGCGGCGCTGGTGCCGTGGAACCTGACCAAGACGGACTTCGCCGTGATCAGCGCCCTGCGCGTGGTGGGCGCGCCCTACGAGCTACGGCCCAGCGATCTCAAGAACCGGCTCCTGATCACTTCCGGCGGGGTCACCACCGTGCTCAAGCGGCTGGAGAGGGCGGACCTGATCGAACGGGAGCAGGACACCACCGACGGACGCAGTTCCTGGGTCCGGCTGACGCGCACCGGCGTCGAGACCGCCGACGCCACCATGGAGACCTGGTCGGAGGCCGAGTCCCGGTTCTTCCGGGAAGTGCCGCCCGAGGTGACCCGGGCCGCGTCGGAGGCGCTGCGCGAAGTGATGATCGCCGTCGGCGATCTGGAACCGCCCCTGGCACAGGCCGGGAAGCGCCGGGCACGGCCTGCCTCCGGGGCCCTCGCATCGCCCTGACCGGCGCTCACCGCGTACCGCCCGCAGGACGCCGGCGGCGGTGCCCGCGTGACGGCTTCGGGCCCTCGGCCGAGGCACGGGAGGCACCGGACGAAGCCATCACACGCACCGCGCCCTACGGCAGGCGCCAGTCCACCGGCTGCGCGCCCTGCCCGCCCAGCAGGTCGTTCGCCCGGCTGAAGGGACGGGAGCCGAAGAAACCGCGGTCCGCCGACATGGGCGACGGATGCGCGGACTCGATCGCCGGAAGGTCCCCGAGCAACGGGCGCAGATTGCGGGCGTCCCGGCCCCACAGGATGGACACCAGCGGCGTACCACGCCCGGCCAGCGCCCGGATCGCCTGCTCGGTGACCTCTTCCCAGCCCTTGCCGCGGTGCGCGCCGGGACTGCGCGGAGCGGTGGTGAGCGCTCTGTTGAGCAGCAGCACGCCCTGCGCGGCCCACGGTGTCAGATCGCCGTTGGACGGCCTGGGCAGCCCCAAGTCCGTATGCAGCTCACGGAAGATGTTCTCCAAGCTGCCCGGCAACGAACGCACCTCGGGCGACACGGCGAAACTCAGCCCGATGGCCATCCCCGGCGTGGGATAGGGGTCCTGACCCACGATCAGCACACGGACGTCGTCGAAAGGCTGCTGGAAAGCCCTCAGTACGTTCGCCCCGGCCGGGAGATAGGTCCGGCCCGCGGCTATTTCGGCCCGAAGGAAGTCCCCCATGGCCGCGATGCGTCCGGCCACGGGTTCCAGAGCCTTCGCCCAGCCCGCTTCGACAAGTTCATGCAAGGGTCGTGGTGCCACCCGCGTCACTCTACTGGCACACCCCGGCACCCCTTGCACACGGAGACGGCCACTGCGGAGACGACGGCCGGGGCGCGGACGGCCGTTCCGCGGCGCTAGTCTTCCTCCCCGTCCGCACCATTGGCATCGTCGGCGCCGCCGAACCGGTCGGAGCGGATCGCCCAGCCGGTCACCGGGAAGGAGCGGAGTTTGCCGCGTCCAGTGCTCCAGCCGCTCCACCGCCGCCGGCACGCCGGGTCGGCCGCCCGCCTCCGGTGCCCGGATCCCGGCACCCTCGCACCCGCGCTCGGCCCGGCCCTCCCGGTCACGCCCGAGGCGCGCCCGCTGTCACCTGGCCGCCTCCGGTGAGCCCCACCGAGGCCGGAGCCGGATTCCTGGCCGTCGACTCCGGGGGTTCCGGCCTCCGCGTCACGGTCGGCGTCCCCGGCCGGGAGCCGGCACCCCCGAGGGAGTCGCGGGAGCCGGTCAGAACCGGCGCGCGGGGCATCGATCCCGCGCACCTGCTGGCACAACTCCTGCCCATGGCCCGCGCGTCGGCCGCCGAGACCGGGGTGAGCGAGCTGACGACGGCGGTCGTCGGCGCCGCCGGATTCGCCACCCTCGGCGACGCGCTGCGCACCGAACTGCCGGACGCGCTCGGACGGGAACTCGGCGTACGGTCCGTCGCGCTCGCCGCCGACGCGGTGGCCGCCTACGCGGGCGCCCTCGGCTCCCGTCCCGGCGCCGTGGTCGCGGGCGGCACGGGGCTGATCGCGGTCGGCACCGACCTGACGAGCTGGCGGCGGGCGGACGGCTGGGGCCATCTGCTCGGCGACTGCGGCGGCGGCGCCTGGATCGGCCGGGCCGGCCTGGAGGCGGCGCTGCGCGCCCACGACGGACGCGACGGCGGCTCGGCGGCACTGCGCACCTGCGCGGAGGAGCGGTTCGGCCCGCTGCCGCAGTTGCCCGGTCTGCTCTATCCGCGCTCCGACCGGCCCGCCGTCCTCGCCTCGTTCGCACCCCTGGTGGCCGCCTGTGCGACGCGGGACCCGGTCGCGGCCGGCATCCTGCGCGCGGCGGCCCGGCACATCGCCGAGTCCGCCGCGGCGGTCTGTCCCGCCTCCGGCGGGCCGCGGGTGGCCGTCACCGGCGGCCTGTTCCGGCTGGGCGACCCGCTGCTCGTCCCCTTGGCGGAGGAGTTGGCGGAGCGGCTGCCGTACGCGCCGCGCGTGCCGGCCGAGGGCGATCCGCTGCACGGCGCGGTACGGATCGCCACGGACCTCGTGGCCGGACGGCTCACCCTGCCGGGTGATGAAAAGATGTTGTACGTGGTGAACCGCTGAACGCTCCGCCGGCCGGGCCGTGCCGGAGCGCCGTTCTCCCTGCTGGGCATCGCCGGAGGCAGGTATCGCCCACTTCTGATCTGTACGTAACTCGTCAGACAAAAGCGGACGTATACCGTTCACCTGCACCCTCCCCGAACAGGGGAGCCCAGGAAGCCAGTAACATGCGGCGCCATGAGCTCCCCCACTGGGCCCGAGTCCGGCCTGCCCGTACGAATGCCGCGACCCCGCCAGCCCGGACGGCACCGCCGCCCCGAACCACTGGTGGCCCCCGAGGACGCGCCCGCGCTCGTCCTCGCGGTGCCGGGTGCGGTCGGCACCGCCACGCGCAGCCTCGCCGAGGAGGTCGTGAGCATCGCCCGCTCCGAGCTGCCCGGCCTGGACGCCCGGATCGGGTACGTGGACGGGGACGGTGCGGAGTTCCCCACTTTGCAGGCCGTGCTGACGCGGGCCGCCGACGAGCGCACCGCCCGCTACGAGCAGGCTCTCGCCGCCGGTTCCGAGGCCAAGGAGCCCGACGGCCCGGTGGCCGTCGTCGTGCCGCTGCTGGCCGGTCCGGACAACGCACTGCTGCGGCGGGTCCGCCAGGCCGTGATGGAGAGCCGGGTCGCCGCCGAGCTGACCGACGTCCTCGGCCCGCACCCGCTGCTCGCCGAGGCGCTGCACGTGCGCCTCTCGGAGGCGGGCCTGGCCCGCGCCGACCGGGCCCGCCTGTTCACCGTGGCGACCGCCGCGGACGGCATCGTCCTGGCCTCCGTGGGCGGTGACGAGGCCGTGCAGGCCGCGGGCATCACCGGCATGCTGCTCGCCGCGCGCCTGGCCGTGCCGGTGATGGCGGCAGCCCTGGACGCGGACGGCTCGATCGCTTCGGTCGCCGAGCAGCTGCGGTCCTCGGGTTCGCAGCAGCTGGCGCTGGCGCCGTACCTGATCGGCCCCGAGATCGACCCGGACCTGCTGGCGGCGGCCGCCACCGAGGCGGACTGCGCCACCGCGGAACCGCTCGGCGCGTACCCTGCGGTCGGCAAGCTCGCCCTGGCGAAGTACACCACGGCGCTGGGCATCGCACCGCAGCAGCGGCAGGGCGCCCAGGCCCGCTGACGCACCACGCGTCGGCGCCACGGCAGGCGCACGCCCACGGGCCCGCTCCGGCAGGAGAGCGGGCCCGCGGCACATGTATCGATGTCAGGCAGCTGCCGGACAACATCGGCCGAACGCAGCACCGGACGAAGACCGCTTCAGACGACGACCGTTCCGGACGAAGGCCGGTTTCAGTCGAAGACCGGTTTCAGTCGAAGACCACGCAGGACGCCGCGGGCACCTCCACCGAACCGTCGTAACGCGGCAGTCCGGTGTCCGGGTCGATCGCGAACCAGGTGACGTTCCCGGACCGCTCGTTGGCGGCGTACAGGAAACCACCGCTCTCGGCCAGCGCGCGCGGCCAGTGGCCGCCGCACGGCACCGTGCCCGTCAGCCGCAGCCCCTCACCCTCGACGGCGAACACGGACAGCACGTCCTCACCGCGGGTCGCGGTCCACACGAAGCGGCCGTCGGGCGAGACGACGATGCCCGACGCATACGCGTCACCGGCCGGCGCACCCGGCAGGAGCGGCGTCTCGGTCAGCGGCCGCAGCAGGCCCTGCTCGGCGTCCCAGCGGCACACGGTGACCGTCGGGGTCAGCTCGTTGACGACGTAGGCGTACGCCCCGCCCGGATGGAAGGCGAGATGGCGGGGGCCGGAACCGGGCCGCAAGGCGATCTCGCGGTACAGCACGGGGACGCCCCGCTCCAGGGTGCACACCCGCACCGAGTCCGTGCCCAGGTCGACGCTGACCGCCCAGCGGCCACTGGGGTCCGGCTGCACCTGATGGGCGTGCGGGCCCCGCTGGCGCCGCTCGTGCGGGCCCGCGCCGACGTGCTGGAGCACCCCGGACCGGGTGCCGGCCAGGGCGCCGTCGGCGCGCACGGGCACGGCGGTGACGCTGCCGGAGCCGTAGTTGGCGATGAGCAGGTGACCGTCGTACAGGCCGAGATGCGTGGGTCCGCTGCCGCCGACCGGCACCGGCGCCCCGGCCAGAACCGGCTTGTCGCCTTTGACCCGGTACGCGGCGACCGCGCCGTCGGCCGTCTCGCTGACGGCGTACAACGTGCCCCCGTCGGGCGACAGGGCCAGATACGACGGGTCCGGGACACCGTCGACACGGTCGAGCACGGCGAGCGCACCGCTGTGCGGGTGGACGGCCGCCGTCACCAGCCCGGGGCCGCCCGCCGCCGTGAACGACCCGATGAAGGCCCTGCGCCGCCTGTTGCCGTCTGCCACCGCTGTCCCCTCTCGTGCGTGCCACGTCCGGGGCCGACGGTAGCAGTCGATCTCCGGCGGTCTAGACCAGGCCCGCCCGGTCCGGACCCGGCCGCCGACGGGACGTGAACCGGACGGGGCCGGTGCCGGCCCGGCCGGGTTCGCAACGGCTCGGTCAGGTCAGTGTGGTCGGCCGGAGCGCGGCGCGCACCGTGGCGGTGGACCGGCACCGGCCACGGCTGACGCGGATGTCGCGGTCGGCCGGACGACAGGCCCGCCCGGCGGCCTGCGCCGGGCGGGTGATCCACCCGGGGGCGCCCCGGTGTGCGCCGGCACGCACCACGCGCGGCGCCGAACCGCCGTTCCCCGCCCCGGCCGGGCGGGCCCGGCCGGGGCCCGGAACGGGGCCGCCACCCGGACGGCGCAGCATGGCTGTTCGGCTTCGAAAAGCGGCCCCGGCCTTGCCGTCCGGCCGTGGCACGGCCGGTGACGGCCCGTTCTCCTGACGTCCCGGCGCGCGGGGCGTGACGTCGGTTCCTACGGTGAGCGCAGGACAGCACAGGAAGGTCTGCCCCATGCCCACCGACCCGATCCCTCCGCACCGGCAGCCCGGGCTGTCCCACCGCGCCGCCCCCGCGCCCACCGGGCCGGGCGTCCGGCGCCCCGGCCTCTTCGGGTCGCCATGACCACCGTCCAGGCCCAGAAGACCGAGCCGCTCGCGGACGAGCGACGCTGGAAGGCGCTCGCGGTCTGTCTGACGGCGGGCTTCATGACCCTGCTCGACACGTCGATCGTGAATGTCGCCGTGCCGTCGATGGAGCGCGGCCTGCACGCCGACCCGGCCGATCTGTCCTGGGTGGTCTCCGGCTACGCCCTCACCTACGGCCTGTGTCTGGTGCCCGCCGGACGGCTGGCCGATCTGCGGGGCAGCCGGCAGGTGTTCCTCACCGGGGTCGCGTTGTTCACGCTCACCTCCGTGGCCTGCGGGCTGGCCCCCACGGGCAGTTGGCTGGTGGTGTTCCGGCTGCTGCAGGGCGTGGCGGGCGGCCTGATCGCACCTCAGACGTCGGCGCTGATCATGCAGTTGTTCCAGGGCAGCGAACGGGCCCGCGCGTTCGCCGCGTTCGGCAGCGTCGTAGCCGTCTCCACCGCCGTCGGTCCGCTGGCGGGCGGTGTGCTGATCGAGGTGTTCGGCAGCTGGCGCTGGGTGTTCTACCTCAACCTGCCGATCGGCCTCGTGGTGTTCGCGACCGCGCTGCGGCTGCTGCCGAGAATCGCGCCGCGCGGGAACGCCGGGGAGGGCTTCGACGTACCGGGCGTGCTGCTGCTCGGCTGCGGCGCGTTCGCGCTGATGCTGCCGGTGGTGCAGGAACAGGCGTGGCCCGGCCGGGGCAAGTGGGCCCTGGTTCCCGTGGCCGTGCTGCTGCTGGCGGCGTTCTGGACGTGGGAGCGGCGGCAGGGCCGGCTGGGCCGGGGGCCGCTGCTGGACCTGGGGCTGTTCACCCTGCGGTCGTTCTCGCTGGGCTCGCTGCTGAGCCTGGTGTACTTCGCCGGATTCACCTCGGTGTACTTCATCTACTCCCTGTACCTGCAGAACAGCCTCGGCTACAGCGCGCTGGCCGCCGGAACGGCCGCGATGCCGTTCGCGGTCGGGTCGGCGGCGGCCGCCCTGGCGGGCGGCCGGCTCGTCGTCCGCTACGGCCGCGGGCTGGTGGTGATCGGGCTGCTCGCGGTGGCGGTCGGGGTGCTGGGTGCCATGGCGGCGGTGCGGCTGGTGCCGGGCCCGGAGGCCGGCTGGGCGGCGGCGCTGCCGCTGCTCGTCGCCGGTGTCGGCTCCGGTCTGACCGTCTCGCCCAACACCACGCTGACGCTCGCCGGGGTCCCGGTGCGCCGCGCCGGGGCGGCCGGCGGAGTGCTGCAGACCGGGCAGCGGATCGGGTCGGCGGCCGGGATCGCCGTCGTGGGCTCGGTGTACTTCGCGCATCTCTCCAACCACGGTCGGGCCGCCGACGCGCTCCGGCTGGGCTTCGTGACCGCGCTGGTGTTCGTCCTGGTGGCGCTGGTACTGGCCGTGGCCGATCTGCGGGGCCCGTCGGCGGGCGGCTGACCGTCCGCCGCCCGCCCGGCGGGGACCGCACCAGGGGAGCCGACCGGGACCGCGGCGGCCCGCCGGGGCCACGAGCGGCACCGCGGCGCCCACCGGATCAGGACCGGCGGCGTGGCCTGCCGCTACCGGTCCCCTTGGCCCCCTTGATCCCCTTGGTGCTCTTGCCGCTCTTGGTGTTCGTGGAGTCCTTGGTCCCCTTGACGGCGGAGCGGTTCTGCCGGGTGCGGCCGGCCGAGCCGCCCGCCGCGGGCTGCTGCCGGGCGGCCCCCTCGGGGCGCTTCCGCTTCGGCGGGGTCTGCTGGGGCTGCCCGGCCTGAAGGGTGCCCCGGCCGCGGGTGCTGTTGGCGGTGCGTCCGCGCACGATCCCGATGAAGTCCTCGACCAGGTCGGTGGTGGCGTGCTCGGGCCAGCACAGGGCGATGCCCGACTGGGGGGCGTCGACGACCGTGCGGTAGGTCAGGTCCCTGCGGTGGTGCAGGCGGGCCAGTGACTGCGGGACGACGAGGAGACCCACCCCGGCCGCGACGAGCTGGACGGCGTCGTCGGTGGTGGCGGGCCGTTCGGCGGCGGGCTCGCCGGGCGGGGCGTCCCAGCCGAGGACGTCGTCGAGGGGGTGCCAGACGACCTCGTCGGCCAGGTCGGCGAGGGTCACCTCGTCCGCGGCCGTGATCAGGTGGTCCTTGGGGACCACCACCACCGTCGTCTCGGTGTACAGCGGGATCGCGCTGAAGAACGTGCGATCGACCGGCAGCCGGACGAGGCCCGCGTCGGCCGTGCCGTCGCGCAGCACGTCCGCCGCCTCCGCGGACGGCACCGGCAGGAGGGCGAGCGGGACACCGGGCAGGCGTTCGTGCCAGATCCGCGCCCACTTGCCGGGCGTCGCCCCTGGTACGTACGCGAGACGGAAGGACGGTGTCTCCTGCGGGCCCGTCGCCGGGCCATGGCCTGTCACCGGGCCAAGGGTACCGGCCGTGGCGGGGCCTCCCGTGGCCGGCCGATACCCTTGACCCATGACGTCGCAGCAGAGCCCCCAGACGATGAAGCCCGCGACCGCGGCGAAGAAGCTGGGTGTGTACCTCCCCGCCACCCCCGCAGAGTTCCAGGAGGGTGTCGTCTCGCGCGCCGAGCTGAACCGGCTCCAGGCCGAGCCGCCGCAGTGGCTGCGCGAGCTGCGGCGCGACGGCCCGCATCCGCGTCCGGTGGTCGCGGCGAAGCTGGGCGTGTCCATCGCGGGCCTGGCCCGCGGCGGGGTGACCGACGCGCTCACCACCGAGCAGATCGAGTCGCTGAAGCGGGAAGGGCCCGCGTGGCTGGAGCGGGAGCGCACCACCCAGGCCGGGGTCCGCAAGGAGGCGACCCGCCTCAGGGAACTGCGCAAGGAGCGGGCCGGGCAGGACTGACCGCCCCGCCCGGCGCGCGCCCGCTCAGCCGTCCGACGGCACCTTCAGCTTGTCCCAGCTGGTCCGGCCGGGGACGCCGTCCGCGTCCTTGCCCTTGAAGCCGAGCTTGCGCTGCCAGGCCGCGTAGGACTTGCGGTCGGCCTCGGTCCACTCCGGGCCCGGTCCCTGCTCGTAGTGGCCGCACCCCTCGGCGACGAGCCGGCGGCCCATCGCCGTGATCACCGCCGACTTCTGCCCGATGTGGAAGAAGCCGCCACCCGGGAAGGGCGCGTACTTCGGCTTGGGGGCCGGTTTGGGCTTCTCCGGCTCCCCCGGGCCCTTCCCGCCGCCCTTTCCGGCCAGCCGGGCGGCGATGCGTCCGCGCATGCTGTCCATGGTGAAGCCGCGCGGGTCCTGCTTGCCCGGCTGCCACTCCTTGTGGCCGATCACCGAGCGCTCGCTCCAGCCGTAGTGGCGGCAGATGGCGGCGGCGACCCGTGCGATGGCGTCCTTCTGCGCCTCCGGCCAGGGGTCCTTGCCGTCGCCGAGGTTGACGCACTCGAAGCCGTAGAAGTGCCGGTTGCCGTCGGTGTCGGCCTCGTTGTCGTGCGGCAGCTTCGCCTCGTTGACGACAGCCCGCAGCACGTCACTGTCGCCGAGTCCTGCGTGGTTGGCGCGGCCGTTGCCGATGAGGTGGACGTGGCCCTGCTTGTCGATGACGCCGTGGCACAGCGGGCCGGGCAGCCCGGAATAGCCGTTGTAACAGATGTTCACCGAGTTGTCGGTGCCCGAGGTGACGGTGTGGTGGATCATCACGCCGTTGATCGGGCCCCAGGGACCCTTGGTGTTGCGGTTGTGGGTGCGCCAGTTGCGCACCTCGTGGACCGTCACGCCCTCCGCTCGCAGGATCTCCACCAGCTTGGACGCGCTCATCGGCTGTGCCATCACTCGTCTCCTTCCACGGCCGCCTCCGCCGTCGCTGTGGTCTGTGACCGGCCGCCGGAGGGGTCGGCCTCCGCCGCTCGTTCCTCCCGCGCGGCGGACGCCTCCGCCGCGAGGGTCGCCTCGTCCGCCGCCGGGATGCTGCTCGCGAGCGGTCCGAAGGCGAGTCGCAGATCGACGGCGCCCTCCTCGCCCTTGACCAGGGCGAGCGGCGCGAAGTGCCGCTCGATACCGGCCGGTTGCCGCAGCAGGGGGCGACGCGCCGGGTCCGTGGGCCAGTCGACGCCGCCGGTGGCGGTGCGGGCGGGGATCAGCCAGTGATCGCCGGTGCGGTAGGTGCCGCCCGCGGCGAAGTACACCTCGACACCGTCCTCCAGGGGCAGCCACTCCCCCTCCGTCACCGGGATCGCGCCGCCCTTGAGCGCCGCGGTACGACCCTTGCGGCGGGGCCCTTCGTGGTGGTCCCAGCGGCGCAGGAACGGGTGCAGGTGGGGCAGTCGCCCGACGTGCGCGTCGGGTTCGGCGGACAGCCGGACCCGGCGGCCGGGCAGGTCCAGTTCCTCGACCCGCAGCAGCGGCAGGGCGTCGGGACGGGAGGCGTACGCGGTGTCCGTGACCTCCACCAGGTCGCCGACGTCCAGGTCCAGCTTGTCGTCGAAGCCGAGGGTCGACAACTCCGCCCAGGTGCCGTCGAGTCCATCGATCGGGAAGACCACCGAGCCGTTCTCCCGGGACCACTTGAAGGTGGCGTCCTTCGCCTCGCCGCCGGCGTGGACCTCCACCCGGTACAGCTGGTTCTCCTGGCCGCGGTAGCGCGCGTCGGGGCGGACCAGACACGGGTCCTCGTCGGCGTGCTCGGGCCGTTCGGCGCGGGCGGCGAGCCGGGTGGCGGGCGCGGCCTGGCGCTGTGCCCAGCGGTCGAAGGCGGCCCGGACGACCTCCTTCGAGGGGTCGGCGTCCTCGATCTCCAGCTCGCCCAGGGACAGCGGCAGCACCTGCCAGACGACCTTGGAGCGGACGGCGGTGTCGGGCAGCGCGGCACCGAGCGCGACCTCGCGCAGCACGGGGTCCTCGGCGGCCGAGACGGTCCGCTCCCACACCTTGAGGTAGGCCACGAACGGGGACTGTCCCGGCGAGGGCAGGCGGTCGCCGGGCCGCTCCGGGTCGCGGAAGCCGTCGGGCTGGTTCCAGTAGTCCCAGAACGGCTGTGCGGCAGCCGGCGGCTGGTCCGCGGTGTCCTCGTCGGGTACGGGGGTGTCCGGTGCCGGACGGTCCGCGTCGCACAGGATGCCGTCGACGTAGTAACGGCCGCCGCCGATGTACAGGGTGTCGATGTCGAGCTTGCCGCCCACGTACTCGATGTGGAAGCCGGTGGCGTCGCGCGGTCCGCCGTGCCGGCCGATCAGGTCGGCGGTGCGGATCCGGGCCTCGTGGAGCTGGATGGCGGTCTGCTCGTTCAGGTCGGCGTCGAGCTGGACGCGGCCCTGCTGGGCGATGACCGCGGAGTAGTGCCGCTCGGGGCGGAAGGTGGAACGGGAGAGATCGGCGTGCATGAAGGGTGTCCCCCTGGTTCAGGATGTGGTCTCGAAGGCGGCGGGCGGCTCGCTCACGGACGGGCGGCTCATGTCACGAAGAAGATCCCGGCGTCGGTGCCCGCGGGCGCGTACTCGGCGAGCCGGGCCCGCAGGCCGTCCTCGCGCTGCGGCCGGTACAGGTCGTGATACGCGCCGAGTTCCGCGCCGTCGTCCGCGCCGCGCCGCAGCTCCGGGGCGCAGCGGTCCGCGAGCAGCCCGTACCACGGGGTGCCGTAGCGTTCGCCCGCGAACAGCGGCCGCACCCGCGCGGCCTGCGCCGGGCCGGCCAGGTCCGGCTGGCAGCGGTGGCGGCGGGGGGTGCGCGAGCCGGGCGGCACGTAGCAGTACCGCAGGCAGCCGATGCCGCGCCGGGCGACGTGCAGTTCGCCGGTGAGGACCGAGTTCTCGGCGATGCGCACCGCGTGGGTGCGTACCTCCCCGATGACGGTGGTGCGGTGCAGGTGCAGGACGGCGTGGGCGTGGCGGCCGTCCGGGGCGGACAGGGCGATGCGGTCGTGGCCGGTGGCGTCCAGGATGCTGTCGCGCAGATGGATGTCGAGGGGGTCCTCGCCGACCTCGTCGCCGATGACCTCGATGGTGCCGAGGATGCTGTGTTCGATCTGCAGGCAGGCGGTGGTGCGGTCCAGGACGATGCTGGGCTCGTCGGGCGAGTGCGGCTCGCACTCGGGCTCCAGGGACCAGCCGGGCACCAGCGTGCTGTGCCGGACGACCACCGCGCCCATCGGGCCGGTGACGTTGATGCCGCGGCCGGCGACCAGCAGCCCGTCGAGGACGATGCGGGGTCGTTCGTGCGGGGCGCAGTCGTCGGACACGGCGCGGATGTTGAGGGCGTCGGGCCGGTTGCTGTACCAGTCGAGCAGTCTGATCACCGGCCGGGAGCCCTCGGCAGCGCGCAGTTCGAGACGGTCGCCGGGGTCGAGGTCGAAGTCCAGTTGCTCCTGGTGGGCGCCGCTGTGGGCGATCTCGATGATCCCGGTGCGGTGCCGGCCGCGGTCCTGCTGCCAGGCCCGGTAGGCGTCCATGATCCGCTGGTAGGGCTGGCCGGGTCCGACCCTGAGGACCGTGGCGTCCGGGCGGGGTTCGCGGTCGCGGTCGTACTCGCCGCCGCCCAGGTCGGCGGCGGTGGCATGGTGGTAGTCCACCCAGACGCCCTGGCGGGGCGCCGGCCGGGACCCGAAGGCGATGCGGCCGAGTTCGGGGTCGACGGCGACCTGGCCCCGCTTGGGGCGGTAGCGCCAGTCCGACAGGTCGGCGACCACCACGTCGGCGGGCGGCACCGGCCGGTCCTCGCCGTCGCACCGGATGACGAGGCTCTTGCCGGGACCGTAGTAGTCGGCGAGCCGGTCGTGCAGCAGCCGGCGGGTGATGAACGCCGGGACGTTGTCGACGGCGGCGATGGATGCGGGCGACGGCTCCGGGACCGGCCTGGTGACCAGCGGGGTGTCGGTGCCGAGGATGGAGAAGGTGTAGAGGTTGCGGGCGCGGTCGATGCAGTAGGCCGGGGACGAGGTCAGCGCCTGCGCCTTCAGCCGCCACACGAACAGCCCGACCCCGGCCGGCGTCCAGCCGCCCTGCTTGCGGCGGGAGTCGGCGCGGCGTACGTCGACCGTGCGGGCCGACTGTTCGAACGGTCCGCCGGCGACGGCGAGCGCGGCCCCGTCCCGCAGGTCGACCAGGCGCCCGCGGTCCCCGCGCCGGCCGCTGCCGTACAGCTTCACCGGTTGGGTGTGGGCGACGAGCCGGGACAGTTCGACAGCCCGCGCGGGCCAGTCGGCGACCTGTTCGGCCAGTTCCTCCAGCAGGTGGAGGGTGCCCTTGCGGCGGCGGTGGGCGACGGTGGCGGCCACGTCGCGGCGCGGGGCGACGGCTTCGGCGAGCGCGTCCCGGCCGCCGGCGTGCAGGCCGGTGGTGAGGACGCTCCCCCAGCCTCCGGCCGGGGGTGCCCCCGCCTCGCTTCGCTCGTAACCCGGCAGGGTGCGGTAGCCCACCAGGTCGCCGAGGTACGGCAGCACCCAGGGGGCCGCGGTCTCCACGAACAGGTCCTCGTAGCCCTGGGCGACGCCGTCGCGGACCCGGTCGAGCTGCTCGGCGATCACCGCGAGCAGGGCGCGCAGCGGTTCGCCCTCTTCGGCGTCGCGCAGCCGGTGCCAGCGGGGCAGCAGCTCGGCGAGGCCGTCCGGCTCCCGCGGCGCGACCGAGGCCGGGGTCTCCAACTCGGCGTCGGGGGACATCACTTGACCTCCGTCAGGATGAGGGTGTCGGCGGCGCGCGCCGACAGCAGAGCGAGCTGTGCGGGGCGGATGCCGCGGAAGACGAACACCGTCCGGCCCTTGTCCAGGCGCCGGGTGTCGGTGATGTCGGGGTTGAGGCGGAGCAGTTCGGCGAGCGGGACGCCGTACCGGGCGCAGACGGACGACAGTGTCTCGCCGTGCTCGTCGCGGACGGTGTGGGTGCGTTCCTCGTACGCGGCCGGGCGGGCCGGTACGGAGGGCCGGGGCACCCCGGGGGCGGCCAGCAGCCCGGTCAGCTGCTCCGGTTCCGCGGAGGCGGGCACGCCGGTGAAGACGTCGACGTCCACGTAGTCGACGCCCGGTACCGAGTGGGCGGTGGCCAGCACCTCGGAGAGCCGGGCGGGCTGCGCCAGTTCCCGTCCGGCGTAGCCGAGCCGGGCCAGCAGCGCCTGGCGCAGCCGGGGTTCGACCACCTCCCAGGTGTGGTCGGGTGCCAGTTTCACCTGGGCGGAGACGAGCAGCAGGACCAGTTCGCGCACGTCCACGCGGACGGGCAGGTTCGGGTCGCCGTACTCGGTGAGCGCGCCGCGCAGGGCGCGCAGGACGTCCGCGTCGTCGGCGATGGGCACGTCGTCGGTCCCGGCCACCGTCACCTGGAGCACCCGGCGCCGCCCGTCGAAGAGTTCCCGGGCCGCCGCCCGGCCGATGCCGGCCCGGGAGCGGGCGAAGTCCGCGTAGTCGGACGGCGAGACCAGACGGTCCAGGGCGGAGACGGCGAGCGGGATCGTACGGCGGGTCAGACCGGGCCCGTCGGCGTCCGCGCCGCCGGTGGCCGGACGCGGGTTGGTGACCGCGGTGACGCCGAGCGGGCGGGTGAGGGGCTGGGTGATCCGGTCGGCGGGGACGTTGGCGGCCTTGCCGGTGCCGAAGCGGTAGCGGGCGCGGACGTTCTCGTGGCCGCTGGGCAGCCGGGCGCCGTGCACGCCGTCGCCGAAGGTCACGGTCGTCCGGCCGCCCGCCGCGGTGCCCGTGATGTACACCCGCTCGGTGGGACCGCGCCCGGCGAGGCTGTCGACCTCGTGCCACAGGACGCCGTCGACCCGGATCTCCAGGACGGGGGTGGCGCCGAGAGGATTGTCGGCGGCGAGCCAGGTCAGCGGGGACTGCCAGAGCGCGAAGGTCTGGCCCGCGCGGTCGGAGTCGCCGCTGCCGACGGCCTCCTCCCGGCTCTCCCCGTGGGTGGCCTCGACGACGTTGCCGAGGATGCGGACCGTCGAGCGGCAGTAGCGGTGGACCAGGTCCGTGGTGAGGGTCAGCCGGGTGTGCACGTGGTCGCCGGGCAGCCGGGGGTCGACGGCCGGGTCGGCGGCGGCGATGGTCACCACCTCGGTGGCGGGGACCCCGGCGGCGCCCGGGATGTCGGTGCGCTCACCGGTCACGATCAGCAGCCGGCCGGGCCGCAGCCCGTCGTACAGGTCGGCGAGTTCGATCTCGTTGCCGTGCACCTCGTCGCCGAGTGGTTCGTCCGCGAGGCGCAGCGGTTCGCCCGCCGCGTCCACCGTGGTGTCGCGGATGTGGGAGAGCAGGACGTCGAACTCGTCGAGCCAGGGGTCGGCGAGGGTGAGTTCGGTACCGCGGCCGGTGATGCC
Organism: Streptomyces sp. NPDC001270; assembly: GCF_042896695.1. Classification (NCBI taxonomy): domain Bacteria; kingdom Bacillati; phylum Actinomycetota; class Actinomycetes; order Kitasatosporales; family Streptomycetaceae; genus Streptomyces; species Streptomyces sp. NPDC001270. Next base: position 157,190 of record NZ_JBIAXM010000003.1, read on the forward strand.
GTAGTTGGAGTAGGCGGCCGTGCGCGCGGCGACCACCTGGGTGGTGACGAAGGCCAGTTCCGCGTCGCCCGGGATGCCGCCCTCGGCGCCCTTGGCCGGGCGCCGGACCGCCACCCAGCTGCCGACGGTGATGCCGTCCTGGACCGTGTCGAGTTGCAGGACACGGCGGTTGACGGGCGCCGGTCTGCCGGCGATGACGATCTCCACGTTGGGTTCGGTGGTACCGACGGTGTACTTGAGCGTCACCTCGAAGTCGCCGTGCGTGAACTGCTCGGCGGCGCCCGGCCGCAGGGTGCTCTCGTGGGTGGTGCCGTTGTTGACTCCCACGTGGACGGAGCCGTCGTCGTCGGGGCGGGCGACGAACAGGGTGCATTCGGGCAGCCCGGACTGGAGGCGGGCGGTGACGCCCGGTTCCTGGGAGTCGGCGGGGCGCCGGCCCAGCCAGTTCAGGTCGCGGTCCTGCCCGGCCCGGGTCGACAGGTCGACCCGGCCGGGGCCGAGCGGGAAGGTGACCGGCTGGACGACGGGCAGGTTCTCGGCGCGCTGGTCGGAGCCGGCGCCCTCCACGTACTGGAACTCGGCCCGGACCGGGGCCTTGCCCGCCGTGTCGTACACCACGCGCATGCTCGCCAGCACGGCGCCGGTCAGCGGCCAGTCCGCGCTGCGGATGACCCGGCCCCGGTCGTCCTGGACCGGCTTCAGCGGGGCCGTGGCACCGAACGGGGCGGCGGTGACGCGCAGCGCGAGCAGTTCGCGCAGCAATTGCGGGGCGGCCGGGGCGGCGGCCGTGCGCCAGGCCGGGTAGAGACTGCCGAGGGCGGGATCGAGGGCGGTGAGGAGGCGGGCGGTGTCGGTGCCGGGGCGCTGGGTGCGGGTGCCCGCGCGGGCGGCGGGTGCGGAGCCGCGCAGGGCCGGCAGGACACCGGCCAGGGCCCGGAGGGCGGCCTGGCGGGGATCCTCGGGACGGGCCTGGGCCTGTTGCCCGGTCGCGGGCCGCGGGGTCGCCGCCCCGGCGCCCTCGGTGGTGGGGCTCTCGCCCCTCCGGGCGGCCTGCCCCGGTTGGGCGGCCTGCCCCGGTTGGGCGGCCTGCCCCGGCGGCGCGGGCTGGACCGGCTGCGCGGGTGCCAGGCCCAGGGCGCGCCGGGCGAGTTCCGCGAGGACCGCCTCCAGCCGCTCGAACCACGCGGCCACGTCCGGATACGGCTCGGCCAGCACCTGTGCCTCGTTCAGCCGGGCCAGCGGCTCGGCCAGCCGGGCCGCCAGGCCCTCCGGGGTGGTGGTGCCGCCCAGGTCCGCCCGGAGCGGCGCGAGCACCTGGTCGTCGAAGTCCTCGATCAGCCGGCTGACCGGCCGCGGATCGGGGACCTCGGGCGTCGGCGGCTCCTCGCCCGGCTCACCGGGAGCGGCGGGCTCCGCCGTCCAGCGCCGCACCTCGTCCACCAGTTCCTTGAGCGTGGGCGGGGCCGACTTCGGCAGCGAGACGGCGGTGGTCTCGTCCTCGCGGTCGATGCGGACGCCCGCGACGGGCAGCAGCAGTCGCTGCCCGCCCGCCTGTTCGCCGAAGACGAAGAGGAGCTGGTCACCGGTCTGGAGGGAGTTCGCCGTGCCCTCCACGAACAGTTCGGAGCGGCGGTCGAGGTCCTCGGGCGTGACGAGGGAGGGCCGGCGGCGCCGCACCTTCAGCTCGTTCCAGTCCCAGCGGGCGGTGAGGTCCCGGGCCGTCTCGAAGGTCAGTGACTCCTCGTCGGCGGCGGCGGGCACACTGTGGCTGCGTGCCCCGCGCGGGATCAGCACGGGCAGGCCGGCGGCGCGCGGGTCGTGGTCGAGGGTGTACGCGAGATGCGTGCCCGCAGCGACGCCCGGCCGCGGCCGGTGGCCGACGAGCCGGCCGAGCAGCGCCAGTGAGCGGTGTTCGCCCGCGGTGCGGAGGTACGCCTCGTCCGCGATCCGCTCGGAGTGGAAGGTGAGCAGATCCCCGAGGACGGCGGTGGCGTCGAGCAAGCCGATCGCCGGGTCGTCGGGGGTGCGGACGGTCAGCCCGGTCAGCGCCGGGTACGCCGGTGAGGCGAGCCGGTCGAGCAGCGCGGCGAGGAAGGAACCGTACTCGCCGACGCGGTAGTCGAGGGCGCTGCGGCCGGGAGGGTTGTGCGGCGGGGCGGGGGCGAGGCGCTCGTCGTGGCCGCCGCACGCGCCGCCGCAGGAGCAGCCCCGGGTCATCGGGCACCTCCCAGGGATACCGCCAGCCGGCCGTTCTCCGGCCGGTCCGGGTCGTTGTCACAGGTGGCGATCTCCAGCGGGCCGAGCCGCAGCACGCCGTCCTCCCTCTCTCCTCGGTCCGGTTCGTACAGCCGGCGCAGCCGGGTGACCTCGACGCTCTGCACCCCGGGCACGGCCGCCGCGACGGCGACCAGCCGGCTGAGCCGGACGGGTTCGCCGAAGGTCAGCGCGTCCGGGTGGAAGAAGCCCAGGCGCCCGCCGGGCAGCCGGCCGCGGCCGAGCACCCGGTACAGGTCGGCCAGGATCTGCCCGTGCTGGTGGCCGGGCAGGGCGCACACCGTGAGGGCGATGTCCAGCGGGACCAGCCGGGCGGGGCCGACCACGAGGTCGTGCCCGATGCGCCGGTACGTCTCCAGGGCCTGGGCCGTCGAGGTGAGCAGCTCCGGGGAGGGGCTGCCGCTGCCGTACGCGTCGATCGCGACATGGGCCTCCTGGACGCTGCCGGTCCAGCGGATGGCGGCCGCGGCCCGCTGCACTCCCGGCAGGGCGGCGGCGAGGGCCGCGTAGTCCTCGGCGGTGACCGCGCGCAGCCTGGTGCGGCGCAGGTCGAGGGGGGCCAGCTGGCGTACCTGCTCCAGGGGTTCGGGTTCGGTTCCGCCGGTGGCGGGCAGCGGGTTGCGGACGGTGGCGGCCGGCGGGGTGCCGCCCGCCTCGACGACGAGGTGGTTGATGGCCTCCGCGCCGACGTTGCCCGTGACGCCACCGCCGAGCCGGTAGCGCACCGCCAGCCGGGCCCCCGGGGTGGGCTCGGCGCCGTACCGTCCGTCGCCGAAGCGCAGGGCGAGCCGTCCGTCGTCCTCCTGCTCGCCCACGAAGTGCCGGTCCCGGGAGGCGCTGTCGAGCAGGTCGCGGCGCGGGTCCCAGGTCCCGTCGCGGTCGTGGAGGCGTACGGCGGGCAGGGCACGGCGCGGGTCCTGGGTGAGGGCGGCGGTCGCCGGGCCGCGCAGCACCGGCTCCTCCGGGTGCAGTCCGGCCGCGTACGCGGGTCCCCAGCTGTGCGCGATCTCCCAGGCGATGTGCCCGTCGAGGACCGTGCCGGCCCGGGCCCGCGCGGCGAGGATCCCGATGCGCCGGAGCTTGGCGTCGAGCAGTTCGTCGGAGCGGTACAGCAGTTCGCGCAGGGCGCGCACCGGGTGGCGGTGCAGTTCCAGTCGCTCCAGCACCTTCAGGCCGTAGATCAGGGCGAGTTCGGTGACTTCCTCGTCGCCGAGCCCGTCGCGGTCGCGGGCGCTGCGCCACAGGTCCACGAGCCGCTGCCGGACCCGGCCCGGGATGGCGGCGATCCGTTCGGCCTGCCCGGCGGCGACCGTGGCCGGGTCCGGGTACGGCACCGCCTGGGTGACCGGTGCCCGGCCGAGGACGGGGCGGAAGCGCGGCCGGATGCCCGGGTAGAGGGACTGTGCGAGCAGCGTCCGCAGCGCCGCGGCCTGTGCGTAGGCGGTGCTCGGCACCACCCTCCCCCAGCCTCCGGCCGGGGGTGCTCCCGTGGACCGCTGCCCGGCCTGTTCCAGGCCGAGTCCGGCGCGTACGGTCGCCCGTTCCCCGACGGTCTCGAACAGGTGGCGGACGTCGTCCGGGGTCAGGGCCCGGCCGCTCTCCGTCCGGTCCGTGAGGAGGGTGATGAGCCGTGCGGGCGCGTTGCCCTCGGTACGGTCGGGGCAGCCGAAGCCGGGCGAAGCGAGATGGGGGTACCCCTGGCCGGAGGCTGGGGGAGGGTCGCAGGATGCCACGACGGCCGGGGCCGGCGGCACGGTGACGCTCTCGTGCAGGCCGGAGCGGCCGTGGTCGACGAGGACGGTGTTGCCGCGGGCGAGGGTGACGTCCGCGACCGGCAGGCAGTCCCGTCCGCCGCGCGTGGTCAGGCAGAACGGGAAGCGCAGGGCGTCCTCAGCGGCCCAGGTGACCTCCAGGACGGGCTGGTCGTCGATGCGGTCGAGGCCGGGCGTGACGGAGGTCAGGCGTACGGCCTGACGGTGGGCGGGGTCGGCGTCGCCCGGGGTGCCGGTGCGCGGGCCCTTGACCTCCTCCAGGACCAGGACGTCGCCCGGTTTCAGGTCAAGACGGCGTTCCCGGCAGGTCTCGGGGTCCGCCCACTCGTCGCGCAGGGTGGCCGCGGTGGCGCCCTTGGGCAGGGCGGACACCTCGCCGTCCCAGGTCCACAGCCGGATCGCGTTGTGCGCGACCCGCAGCCGCAGCGGATCGGCGGCGACGACCGGTTCGAAGACCTCCACGGAGCCGCGCTCGTCCAGGTCGCCGAGGTCGTTCTCGTCGATGACGGTGCCGGGTTCGGGGCGGTCGTGCGGGTCGAGGGTGCGGACGTCGACCGACGCGAAGCGGAAGGTGCCCGGGGCCAGGGTGTGGTCGGCGGCGGTCCCGACGGTGACGTACGCGCGGGCGTTGCTGCCGTCGTGCATGGCGTAGTCGATGAGCCGGACGTGCCGGCGCACCGAGACCCGGCGGCGCGCGGTGTCGAGGTACGCCTCGGTGGCGACCGCGTCCTGCTGGTAGCTGATCTGGTCGCCGGTGTACGCGAGCAGTTCGACCAGTGTCATGCCGAGGTCGGCGGGGTTGCGCTCCTGCCAGTCGGGGGTGGTCAGCGCGAGCCGGTCGAGCAGCACCTTGCGGATGGTGTCGTAGTCGCGGGCCGTGTAGTCGATGACGGGCACGGCCGGGAGGTCCGTGGGCGGTTCGGCGGCGTCGGCGCAGTCGAAGGGGGTGGGACGGCCGGGCCGGAAGGAGAACGGCGCGCTGTGGTAGCGCTGGTCGAAGCCGCGGAAGGGTTCGGTGCCGGGGCGGCCGTACGGGTCGGCCTCCACCAGCGACAGCCGGTAGCGGGAGGTGTCGCCGGTCCGGTCGAGGGTGACGTGGAGCCGGTCGTCCAGCTCGGGGTCCTCCTCGCGTTCCACGCTGAGGTCCACGGCGGTGATGCCGGTGATGCGCCGGCCGCCGTCGATCCGGACGTTCTCCGGGCCGAGCCCGTGCGGGGCCTTGCCGAGGAAGGTCACGCTGAGCAGCAGCCCGTCGTCGCCGGCCTCGACGGCGTCGATCCCGTTGAGCTGGGCGGCGCGTACCTTGGCCCGCCGGGTGGTTCCCGCGCTCATGCCGCCCTCCCCTCGAAGAGGTCCTCGTGCACCGAACCCGTGGCCCGTACGAGGTACGACAGCTGGACCCGTACGACGTCGTCCTCGCCGGCGATGTCGAGGGACACGACCTCGACCAGGTCGCCGAGCCAGCGCTGGAGAGCGGCCTGGACGGCGAGTTCGAGGGTGCTGACCAGTTCGGGGCTGTCCGGGGCGAAGACCAGGTCGAGCAGTCCGCAGCCGAAGTCGGGGCGCATCACGCGTTCGCCGGGGCTGGTGAAGAGCAGTTGCTCGATCAGGTCGTGCACGTGCTCGGCGGGGCGGGCGTGCGCGGTCCGTCCGCGCCGGTCGGCGTGGAACGGGAACGCGATGTCGGTGCGGGTGCGGTGGCTCGTCGGCCTCATCGGACGGTGACCTTTCGCTGCGCGGCCTGGACGACGGGCGGGCCCTGGGGGACGAAGGCCGCGCTGAGGCACTGGGCCGCTGAGGTGTCCAGCAGCACGGGTGCGCCGTCGGCCGTGATGCCCGAGCCGTCCGGGGTCCAGCGGACCGAGACGCACGGCGAGGGCACGCCGTCGACGATGTGCGGGCAGCCGGTGACGACGTACGCGGCCGTGGCCGTGACGACGGCGGCGCCCGCGATCCGCAGGCCGCCCGTGGGCGTGGTGGCCGGCGCGGCACGGCCGCCGTGCGGGCAGCCGATGACGGCGCTCGCGTCCAGCAGACTTCCGGACAAGTTCTTCCCCCGTTGTCTATCGCTTGGAGAGGACGGTCAACTGGCCCTCGTTGATGGTCACTTCACGACCGCGCAGGATGACCTCGGCGCCGGCGCCGGTGGCGATGACCACGGCTTCCTTGGTGATGCGGATGTAGGCGCCGCCCTGGGCCTGCAGGAGGATGCCCTGTTCGGCGCCGGCGGTGTCGTTGAGCACGATCTTGTGGTCCTGCGGGGTCTGCACCACGACCGGTTTGCTCGCCGCGTTCGCCTGGAGTTCGCGGCGTGCGTCGGGCGGCAGTTCCGCGGCGTCGCCGTACCAGCATCCGGTCCACACCGGGAAGCTGGGGTCGCCCTGTTCGAACTCCACCCACACGCCCGCGCCGGGCGGCGGCACCACGAACTGGCCCGCCTGGGGTCCGGTGAACGGCAGGCAGGGCAGCGCCCACGTGGACGGCTCGTCACCGAGGACGTCCGGGACCTCGGCCGTGATCCGGCCGATGTGCAGCGGGTCGTTGTTGTCCACCACCCGGCCGCGGAACTTGCCGAGATAGCGATTGCTGGGTGCCGCCATGCTGAACTGCTCCTGGTTCCTAGGTGGTTCGGGTCAGGGCCGGACGCGGTCGCTGCGTGCCTCCAGGCCCTCCCGGGAGAGGGTGAAGTTCTGCTGGAACGAGCCCGGGCGCAGGCTGTGGGTCACGGACTTGACGTAGTAGTCGCCGTCGTACGCGCGGCCCGCCCCCCGCACGCCGACCAGTCGGCGCGGCTGGAGGAGGTAGCCGTGCCGGTTGACGTCGAGCGAGCCGGATCCCGAGATGACGTCGGCGGAGACGGCGGCCCTGGCGAGGAGTTCCGCCTCGGCCTGTGCACGCTGCTGCTTGGCGGTGCCGGAGAGCGTCTTGCGCTTGAGGGCCGGGGTGGGCCGGCGGCCGAGCGGCGGGCGCAGGGGGCTGATCGGCGGCTGCGGCAGCAGGGTGGTCTGCCGCGTCCCCGGGTCCTGCCAGCGGGCCTGCGGTTCCTCCCGCGCCGTGCCGTCGTAGGAGAAGGTCAGCTGGTCGACCGTCGTGTTGGCGTCCATGTTGACGTTGAGGGCGTGCTGACGGACGCCGAGCCGGACCTCGGGTCCCCAGCGGGCGGCGGACCGGCCGGGGGTGGGTCCGGGCTCCAGGTAGAAGGTGTACCCGTTGGCGCGGGCCAGTTCGGTGACGTACTGCAGGTCGGTGCCGGTCTGGTAGTGCACCCGCAGGTCCTGGTGCGGGGGCTGGGCCACCTTCTCCGTGTAGACGTCCGGCCGGATGCCGTACTCCGAGTAGCGGCGCAGGATGGCGAGGACGCGTTCGGACGGGGGCAGGTTGGGGTAGCGGGCGGTGCGTTCCTCCAGGTCCATGAGCAGCGTCAGGTCCTCGCCCGTGACGGTGAGGGTGGAGTGGCCCGGAATGTTGCTGGCGCCGACCTCCTGCCGGACGATCAGCCCGTCGAACAGCACCTCGGGGGTGCCGCGGACGCTGACGGTGAGGATGACGCGGGTCTTCGGATCGAAGAATCCCTCGGGCAGCAACCGGCTGCTGATCAGCCCGTTCTTCGTGAGGTCGAACGCGAACTGGAAGCCGCTGCGCTCCCCCGCGGTGGCGGTGATCTGGGCGGACAGCAGAGCCTCGGCGACCTCCAGCGGGACCGGGCGGGCCAGCGTGGGCCCCATCTGGAGCTGGATGTGGACGGGGCCCTGCCCCACGGGCTGTTCAGACATGCCGCTCCCCGCGTGGGAACCCGCCGCTGAGCGGGATGCCGATGACGCGGCCCGGTTCGTCGGTCAGCTCCCGCGGGTCGAGCACGGGGTTGGCGTCGGCGATCCGCCACCACTGGCCCGGATCGCCGAGGAAACGCTGTCCGAGCAGATCGGGCCGCTCCCCGGCGCCGACGGTGTGCGGCTCGGTCTCCTCGTCGAGCGGGGGCAGCAGGCGCCGTTTGGTGTACCGGACCTCGGTCCCGTCCGCACGCCGGTGCACGCCGATCTCCGCGTCGTGGTAGCGACTGGTGCGCGGGTAGGGGTGCGCGCCCGGCAGGGAGTCCAGGGCGCTCTCGTACGGTTCGATGTCGGCCATGGCGGTGGTCTCAGCCCCTTCCGGTCACGAGGTCGGCGCCGCCGAGGCCGAGGGCGCCCAGGCCGCCGCCGCGCGCGGCGGCGGCGAGCCGCTCCTTCTGCGCGAGGTGGGCCATGTACAGGTCGGCGCCGCGGTGCCCGGCGGGCAGGTCGCTGACGGTGAGGATCTTCATCCCGATGCCGAGGGAGGCCCGGATCGGGTTGAGGTTCACGTCGAAGGCGGACTCGTTGACGGAGAGTTCGGTCAGCCGGACGGGCATGACCCGCTTGCTCCCCCAGGTGAACAGTGTCAGCGGCATCTCGATCGGGCTGATCTCGATGGCCCCCTTCTGCGTCAGCCGGGTCGCCGCGCGCAGCTGCGCGGTGGTGGGCTGCACGAGCATTTCGAGCGTGGCGAGCTGGGGGTGGATGCCGTTGGGCGCGGCGATCTCCAGCTGGTCGGTCGCGTCGATCTCGGCGGTGAACTTCCAGGTCTCCTGGGCCGGTCCTTTCAGCCGCAGGGCTTCGTTCCGGTCGCCGCTGCCGGTGCCGCCGCCTCCGCCGTCACCGCTGTCCCCGGCGGACTGCGGCGCGATGCTGCGTTCCAGGGTGTCCGGGTTGAACTGGAGCACGATGATGCGTCGGGGGATGCCGGTGTCGGGGCTGACGACGACGATTCCGGAGCGGATGGGTTTGGGGATGTCGGCGTAGCGGGTCATTTCTCCTCCGCGGAATCGTCACATTCGACCAGGATGTCTCTCACGTCGGAGGCTGGGTAAGGGGCGTCCTCGGGCCATGCGGCGGCCTTCTCCTCGATGAGACTCCGGTACGCCGCCAGGTCGTGAACGGCGAGGGCGTATGCCGCCGTTGTCTGCATTCCCAGATCGTTCAGCTCCATGGCCGTTTTGATTTCGACGAGAGCTTGCGGGGATGAGCCCTTGGCGAGCGCCTCAAGTGCGTCAAGACGATCGCCGGCATCTCTGCGGTCGTCGAAAATCACGCGGGCCAGCGCCGTGACCAACCTCTCGTTCGCACCTGTCGACAGCTCAAGAATTCTGCCGGCTGACTTGAACGCTGCCGATTCGGCATCATAGTTCGGCGGCGCGTCAAGCACGCGGGCGATCGACTCGACATCTTCCTCCTCCGCCCTGTTGATCATGATGAGCAGTGCGCTCGCGTATTCCGCACCATTCATCGAGGCACCGGTTTGCGATGCGGCGGAGGGAGCCCCTCGGAGGATCTGTCGCGCACACTGCAACGCCTCGTGACCGTAGCCCCTCAGCACGTTCCCGAAGCCGTGCCGCTCCATGGAAATCGCATAGTGATAGTGGTCGAGGGCGATCCCCATTGCCGCTGTTTCCCCACTCCGCAGGAGGTCGACGAAGGCACGCAGAGCGGCATCCTGATCGGACGGACTTGCGAGTTCAGACCGTGCGGCTTCGAGTCCGGGGTCGTCGAGCGTCACACCCTGCCAGTGGTACGTTTCGAACCGGCTCATTCCCATCCTCCTTTCAGGACCTACTCAAGCATTTCGATGGCACCTTGCGGAATTATTCCCTTGATCAGCACTTCCTGTGTGCGCACCACATCTCGCAATGCCTGCTGAAGGACCGCGGTGCCCGGTGAATCCAGCTTCCATTCGCGCTGCCCGACCGTGGTCGTGAGGTCGAAGATATTCTTCGGATTGACATAGGAGAGATCAATTCGGGCCATTCCGTAGAATTTCTGCCCCTTGGCCGTGCTCCAGGCGTCGCCCTTCGGGTCCTTGATTGTCTTGCTCTCCAGCTTGGTGGTGGAGATGAACTGGGACATCTCCCTGCCCGTCACATGCTCCTCAACCGTGTTTCTCGCCCGCTGTCCGTCCGGTTTCAGATTGAGCTTCTCATCCCGGTAACCCCTCGGGATCATACCCTGGCCACGCTTGTGGGTTACTTTGTCCTCTGCCGCAATGTTCCTGGTCACATAGCGCGGGACGTACTGGTTCTTTGCATCGCGGACGAATTCTCCGTCAAACGCGTCCTTGTAGATCGGTTGCGCTTTCCCCTTGGCAACCATTTGATACATGTTGGGCTCACGGAACATGCCAACGGGCTTTATCGAGGCCCCTGGATGATGAAGTGAAAGCAGCCAGTAGGACGGCATCTGCGTCCAGCCCAACTGCCCCCGGTTGATTCCTTCCGTATGGTCCGCGACCTCACCGCAGAGATTCATCACGTCGGTGATGGAGGCGTACTCGTCCAGACCGTTGAGGCGTGTCCGCACGGCCGCTCGGAATGCCGCGACGTTCGGATCGTCCTCCTTCTTCTCCTTGTCCTTCTTGTTGGACTTGCGGTGCCGGTCCTCCACACCGAAGGCATCGAAGTAGGCGGTCTCTTCCTCCCACTCCCCCGGCAGCACCGGTTCGCTCGGATTGAGCGTGGCGAGGATGCGGAAGGCGGGGTGCCCGGTCGAGCTGAGCCCAGTGAGGCGATACCAAGTCTTCAGCCCCTGGAGCAGGGCGTAGTAGACCGGACCTTGGATCCCCCGTTTGAGCAGCGGAGTGATCACACGCCGGATGCGGGCCACAATCTGCCGCAGGCGGGCGTCCTTGGACTCTCGCGAATTCTTCTTGGACTTGTGGTCCTTGCGGTTCTGCCTCTTTTGATCCGCCTGCCTCCTTCTGTTCTCACGCAGGCGATCCCGCTTTTTCTTGTACGCGTTCCGCAGCTTGGCGGCGCTGTTCTTGAGTGCCTTGCCGACCCTTGACTTCTTCAGCTTCCGGCCCAGCGTCTTCGCCGCGTTGCCGACCTTCTTCAGAGCGGACTTGACCGCGCCCCTGGCCTTCGAGAGAGCCTTCCCCACGGGGGACTTGGGCTTCCTGGGCCTGGCCGGCTTGGGGCCCTCGATCTCTTTCTTCCTGGTCGGCTTCTCCGGGGCGGCGTCCTTCCTTGCGCTCGAAGTCCGGTCTGAGGTCCCGTCCCTGTTCTGCCTTTCCGTCCCGGGTTTCTGGTCCTTCGGCTTCTGCGGATGGGTGTCCGTCCTGGCCGGCCCCTTGGGCGTAGCCGCGTCCTTGGGTTTGACCGGCGATCTCGGGTCGGGTGATGCCTCGCCCTTCGGCTTGTGTGCGGTGGCCGGCTCGGCAAGCCTCTGCCTGGCCTTCCGCATCGCCCCTCGCGCCGAGTTGACCGCGGCCCCGGCCGCCTTCTTCGCCCCGCCGCCGACCTTCTTCAGGCCGTCCATGATCTTCTGGGCCATGGCCTTGAGTCGTTTGCCGACGCCCTTCGTCGCCCTGGCCAGGCGCTGGAGGAGGAAGTTGGTGATGAAGTCGAGCAGGGCCACGACGCCTGCCGCGACCGCTTCCGCGAACAGGCAGGCCGCCGGGCCCGCCTTCACCGCCTTCAGGTACGCCCAGAACTTCGAGAACGCCGACAGGATCGAGCTGACCGTCGACCAGGCCGCCATCAGTCCCTGGACGATCGTCAGGATGGCGCCGGCCGCGGGGACGATCATCGAGACGACCTTCTCGATGACAAGTGTGGCGATCATCATCGGGAGGGAGGCGATGATCGCGTCCCAGGCCATCTTGCCGATCTGTTTGATCGAGACACAGCCCTTGACCAGGACGTCGATGACCGCTTTGCCGAGGCCGAGGACGCCCTCGACCTTCGTGTCGAACCACTGCTTGACCGCCACCTTGATGGCGCCCCAGAGGTGGTCAGTGATGCCCGTCTTGGCCGCGCTGCCCGCCTTGGAGATCCAGCCGCCCGGGTCCGGCGCGATGTCGGCGACGAGTGCCGCGAACTTCCCCAGCGCCTCGATGGCCGCCTGGGCGAACTTGATCGCGCCCTCGATGACGGCCTGGTACGCCTTGATGACCGCCTTGACGCCCGCCTCCAGGACGTCGAGCAGTTTGTTCAGGCCGGCCGCCAGGGCGTCCAGGAGTGAGTTGACGGCCTTCTTCAGGCCGTCCGCCAGTTGGTTGACCGTCGCGACGGCCGCGTCCCGCAGGCCCTCGATGGCCTTGCGGAAGCGGTCCCGCAGCGCGGGGAAGGCGGCGAGGAGCGTGTCGCCGAGGGCGATCAGGACATCCGCCAGCGCGTTGATCGCCTTGATCGCCAGGTCACGTACGAAGTCGATGGCCTGGTTGGCCCACTCCTTGAACTGGTCGATGATCCCGTTGACCGCCTTGCGGGCGGCGTCGAAGACCGCGGTGACCGCCGCGAGCAGGCCCTTGAAGAAGTCGGCGACCTTGTCGGCGATCCAGCCGAACAGCCCCCCGGAGGGCTTCTTCTCCTCCTTCTTCTTCTTGGCCTCCTTCTCGGCGTTCTCCCGCTCGGTGTCGATCTTCCCGTTGTCCGTGTCCTTGCGCGCGACGATCTCCTTGTCCTTGTCGTCGCGCGCTTTGACGATCTCCTTGTTCTGCTTGCCGTGTTCGTCCTCGGACTGCTTGTCCGCGTCCTCGATCTTCTTGTCCTGCTCGGTCCGCCAGTCCTCGCGCTGCTTCTGCGTCTCCTGGGCGACCTTGCCGCGTTCCGCGGTCTGCTGTGCGGTGTTCCGCTCGACCTCGCGGTCGATCTCGGTCTGCTTGTCCCGTTTGGCCTGCTGCTCGCTCTGCTGCTGTTCCTTCTCCTTGGCGCCGAGGTCGCCCTGTGCCTTGCCCGCGGCACCGGTGATCTCGGTGCCCTTCTCCTGCTTGGCGACGGCGCCGACGCCGGCCTTCGGCGCGGGCGTGGCCGCGAGCGCGCCGCCCTTGCCGCCCCCGGAACCGCCGGACGCCTTCCCGGTGAGCTGTTCCCGGGGCGCGTCCGGGAAGATCTGGTCCTCGCCCATGGGCTTGGCCGCGTCCTCGCGGCCGGTCGTCCGCAGGTCGGACTGCTTGTCCTTGAGCGCCTTGGCCTGGTCGTCGGTGCGGGTCGGGTCGCTGGCGCCCTCCAGCCTGATCTTGGGCGCCGGGCCGACCGTCTTGTTCTCCAGTGCGGGGTCCGTGGTCGGGACGGCGTCGGCCGCGGCCTCGACGTTCTTCGCCTCGGCCTCGCTGAGCCCCTTGTCGGGCACGGCGGGCGGCGGCGGAGAAGGAACGTCCGCGGCGGGCTGGTCGCCCTCGGCCTTGGCGCCGCCCTTGGCCTTCTGCTTCTCCCCCTGGTCCTCGGGGCCGATCCGCTCCACCTTGCCGGTGACCTGCGCGGCCACGGGCGCGGCCGCGGGCGGCGCGGAACGCGTCTGTGGTGCCCCCGAAGGGCGTTCCCGGGTCGGCGGGGCCGCGTCGAGCCGCTTCTGCTCCGCGGCGATCTTCTTGTCCGCGGCCCGGTCGACGCCGGGCATGGCGGCGGCCGCCTGGTCGGGCGCCAGTTTGCTCACGGTCTGTACGGCGGCCTTGGGGTCCTGCCCGGAGACGTCCGGCGGATCCTGCTGCTTCTCCTCGGACGCGGCCTCGCCACCGCCCCCGCCGCAACTGCCCTGCGCGCCCTCGTCCTTCTCGGGCGCGGGCGCGGGCGGCGCGCAGCCACCGCCGTCCTTCTCCAAGGACGCCTCGGGCCGGGGCGCGTCCGTCGCCGCGGTCTGGCCGGGCCCGTCGGTCTGCTCGGCGGCCGGGCTCACCGCCGCCTGTGCGACGGACGGCGCGGCACCCGGGCCCGCGGCGACGGCCGGCCCGGTCTTCTCGGCGGCGCCCACAGGACCGCGCGGTGTGGCCCCGGGCCCGGTCTCCTTGGGCACCCGGCTCTTGGCCCGGGGCGCCTCGCGTTCGGACCGGGGCGGTTCGGCACCGCGGCGAGTGGCGGGCGAGGGGTCGCGGTCCTCGACCGGTGTCCTGGGGGTCTGCGCGCCCGCAGGCCGGGACACGGCGGCCGCGACCGAGGGCGCGGAGCCGGGGGCCGACGGGGACGCGGCGCCCGTACGGGACTCGGCGGCCGTACGCTCCCGCTGTTCGGCCTGCTCCTCCTGCTCGTCGTTCGCGTCCGGCCGCTCGTCGTCCCCGGCCGCCCCGTCGGCACCGGAGTCGTCCGCGTCCTTGGTCTGTTCCTTCTCCTGCTGCTGCTCCGCGTCGGGCTTCTCGGTCTCCGGCTCGGGCCGCTCCTTGTCCTGGGTCGCGAGGTCCGGGCCGACCTCCTGGTCGAGCGGCTTGTCCGTCTCCTGGAGTTCCTTGGTGCCGCGGTCCTGGGCCTGCGCGACGGGTCCGTCCTCGGGCTGCGGGGCCTCGCCCTCGACGGGTCCCTCGTCCTGGCCGGGGGCCTTCGCCTCGGGCCCGGCGCCGTCCTCGTCCTGTTCCCCTTCGCCCTTCTCCCGTTCCTGCTCGGCCTTCTCGGCCTTCGTCGGCGGCGGAGTGGGGAAGGCGGGCGGCGACGGATCGGCATCGCCCGGTCCGAGCTTGTCCGCGGTGGGCACGGCGGACAGGTCGAGGTCGGCCTCGGGCAGATAGTCCTCGGGTTTGAGCACGGGCTCGTTGCGCCCGCCCGGTGTCCGGGTGTCCGCGTCCTCGCCGCCGGCGACCTCCTGGTCGGCGCCCGCTTCGAGGCCGAGCGGCCGTTCCTCCTCGCGCGGCTCGGCGTCCGCGCCGCCGTCCTCGTCCTTCTCGTCGAGCCCGTGTTCGGACAGTGCCGAGTCGGGTTGCTCGGCCCGTTCGTCGACCTTCTCGGGGCGTACCGGGCCGGGCTGGGCCTGTTGCCCGGGATCCGGTCCGGCCGGCCGCGACCCGGCGGCGGGCTGCGTCTGGTCGTCCCGCTGTTTGCGCTTGTCGGCGCCGGGCGCGGTGGCCTGCCGCGGGTCGGCCTCCTCCCGCTCGCGCTGTTCCTTGCGCTGCTCCGTGGCCTGTTCGGTGCCCTCCTGCTGCCCCCGGGTGCGTTCGTCGGCGGCCTGGTCGGTGCGTTCGCGGTCGGTGGCGGCCTGCTCGTCCTCCTGCTGCTGTTCCTCCTTCGCCTGCTGCCGGGAGGCGTTGCGCTCGTCCTCCTGCTCGGTCCGCCGGGCGGCGTCCTGTTCCTCCGTGGCGGCGTCCGCGTGGGCCCGGCTGCGATCGCTGCCGGTCTTCTCGTCGCGTGCCTTGGCGTCGTGCTGCTCTTCGCGCGCGTCGGCGGCCCGCTGGTCGGCGGTCCCGCGGTCGGCGTCCTGCTTCGTCTGCCACTGGGTACGTTCGACACCGAGCTGTTCGAAGAGGTCGATCTCGGGCAACGGAGTGTCGGCGGGCTGGAGTTCGACGGGGCCGGGGCGGGCCTGTTCGGCGATCTCCAGCAGCCGGTCGTACTCGGGGGTGAGCAGCCGGTTCTCCAGGCGCTCGATGACCGCGTCCTCCAACTGCTCCGACATGCGGGCCAGTTGGAGCCGCACCCGCCCGGAGGTGTCGGCCGGGTCGCCGCGCAGTCCGCGCAGCACATGGCCGGCGAGCCGGTCCACAAGGGTCGCCGGGTCCACGGCCTCGGCGCGCATCCGGTCGGCGTCGACGGTGGCGTAGCGCAGCCAGCCGGGTGTGGCCTGGCCCTCCTCGACCTGTGGGGCGGATTCCGCGGCGGCCGGCTGTACGACCGCCTGCGCGGCCGCTTCCGCCTCCCGCTCGATGGCCTGCTGCGGCAGGCTCACGGCACCGAGTTCGCGGCCGGCCCGCAGCGTGCCGAGGCCGTGCGGGTTCTGCACCGTGTGCTGGAGTTCGTGGGCGAGCAGGCGTCGGCCCTCGTCGGTGCCGGGCTGGAAGGCGCCCTCGCGGAAGAGGATGTCCTGGCCGACGGCAACCGCGTCCGCGCCGAGCAGTTCGGTCAGCTGTCCGGCGTCCCGGCCGGTGTGCAGCCGTACCCGGCCGAGGTCGTGGCCCAGCTGCTCCTCCAGCTCCCGCCGCACGCCCGGGTCGAGGGGCTGGCCCGCGCCGCTGACGATGTTCTTCGGCTCGGGCGTGCGGGACGTGGCGGCCCGCTCCTTGCGCTTGCGACGGCGCTGTTCGGCGGCCTGCTCCGCACGGCCGTCGGTCCGGGTGCTCACCGGGTCACCTCCCCGTGACCGCTCAGCCCTTCGTGCACGGCGCGCGCCAGTTCCTGGCCGAGCCGGCGGGCGGACAGCCCGGCCGGCAGCGGCGGAAGGCCGGACAGCGCGTCGACGGCGACCGGGCCGTCCACGGCCAGCGGTACGCCGTGCAGCCGTACGAGCCGGGTCAGTTCGGTCTCGAAGGCTGCCGACACGCGTTCCGGATCCGCCCGGAAGCCGTCCAGCACCAGTTCGCCGATCTCGACCCGGACCGTCGAGGGTTCCCGGTCCCGCGAGCGGTTCACACCCATCCGCGGACCTCCGTGGGCGTCAGCGAGCGCTCCAGCTTCAGGTACTCGGTGCGGGCGGCGGCGAGCATGTGCCGCATCTGGAGCCGGTCGCCCTCCTCGGCGGCGAGGAAGGCTCCGGAGAGGGCGATGTTGCGGATCGAGCCGCCGGCGACGGTGAGCTGGGCGAGCAGTCCGGGGTCGATGTCCTTGACCGGGGCCTGCGGCGGCAGGACCCGGCGCCAGATCTCGGCGCGTTCGGGCTCGGCCGGGAAGGGGAAGTCGACGACGAAGCGGATGCGGCGCAGGAAGGCGGTGTCGAGAGCCTGCTTCATGTTGGTGGTGAGGACGGCGAGGCCCCGGTACGCCTCCATCCGCATGAGCAGGTAGCTCACTTCGAGGTTGGCGTACCGGTCGTGGCTGTCCTTGACCTCGCTGCGTTTGCCGAAGAGGGCGTCGGCCTCGTCGAACAGCAGCAGTGCGCCACCGCGTTCGGCGGCGTCGAAGACCCGGCGGAGGTTCTTCTCGGTCTCGCCGATGTACTTGCTGACCACCTGGGAGAGGTCGACGACGAACAGGTCGAGTCCGAGCTCCTTCGCCATGACCTCGGCGGCCAGTGTCTTTCCGGTGCCGGAGCCGCCCGCGAACATCGCGGTCACGCCGAGGCCGCGGCGCAGGGTGGCCGCGAATCCCCACTCCTGGTGGACGGTCGCCCGCTGCCGCACGTGCGCCACGATCTCCCGCAGCACGCCGGTCTGCCGCTCGTGCAGGACGAGGTCGTCCCAGCCGGCCCGCGGCTCGATCCGCCGGCCCAGCTCGTCCATGCCGATCCGTGCCTCGTCGAGCCCGGCCCGCCAGGCGAGGCCGGCGGTGTCCAGCTCGTCCTCGTGCGGCAGCAGACGGCGTACGGCGGCGGCCGCGGACCGCACGACGTGCGGCGGCAGCTGGAACTGGGCCACCAGCGACCGCAGTTCGCCGTCGTCGAGGTCGCCGACGTCCCGGAACGCGTCGCCCCAGAGCGCGAACTGCTCGTCGTCGTCGAGCCGGGGCACGGTGATCCTGGCCCGGTACGGCCGCTCCGACCGCGGTGGGTCCTCGCTCGACACCACCACCGGTACCGTGGCCCCGGCCAGGAACGCCTCGGTCGCCGCCCGCTGGTCGCGGTCCAGTTCGCCCACCTCGACGAGCAGCGCCGAGGGCAGCAGGATCGCCTCGCGCTGCCACAGCCGGGCGAGCCGGTCGCGCTCGACGGGGTCGGAGGGGACGTCCTCGGCGCTCATCGAGTACAGACCGAGGCCCGAGCGTGCGGCCGCCGCCGCGGCGATCTCGGCCCGGCTGCGCGGGTCCCCGCCGGTCACCAGGACGAGTGGCGCGTCCGGTCCGGTGCCCGCCGTCCAGCCCTCGGCGAGGCCGCTCGCCGCCAGGTCGTAGGACGGCGTCAGCGCCCGCGGCACCGGTACGCGGCGCAGTTGGCCGTGCAGGCGGGCGTCCAGGTAGGGCGAGCCGAGCAGGAAGTGCAGGATGCGTTCGTCCAGCCGGAGCCTGGACGTGGTGAGCCGTGCGGGGTCGTCGAGTTCGACGATCCGCCAGCGCCTGAGCGGGGCGACGGGGGTGAGGGCGCTCCAGTGCGGGTCGTCCAGCGCGGCCAGGGCGAGCGAGAAGGTGGGGTGGGCGCGCTGCGGGTCGCCGGCCGCCGCCGCGCACCGGGCGGCGGTCGTGGGGTCGAGTTCGTCGGCGGCGGTGAGCAGGACGACGTCACGTTCGAACGAGGTGAGCCCGAAGCAGTCGACGAGGGCGGCGAGGGCGGCGGATCCCGGGCCGGCGGGTACGACGTCGGCGCCGGCGCCTGTGGCACCCGCGCCGTGGGCGGCACCGGGGTCCTCGGCTCCGCGCTCCGTACGGCCGCCGTCCGGGTGCGCGGTGTCCCGGGCGGCGCGGGCCGCGTGGGTGTCGACGCGGGTGAGGACGCGGTGGATCTCCGTGGTCAGCGGCGTGCCGTCGCCGGGCGCGGCGGCCGTCGCCGGTTGGTGCGTCGTGTGTGCGCCCATGTGGTCACCTGCCCTCCTCGATCCCACGCCGCCTCAGCTCTCCGCGTCCTCGTCGGCCCCGGACCGCGTCGTGGGGCCGGTGTCCGGGTGCTCGGCGGGCCGGGTGGTCCGCGTCGTCCGCTTGGTGGTCTTGCCCGCCCGGGCGGGCTGCGCCGCCCCGCGGGTGCGGGCGGGCGCCTTCGGTGTGGCCTTGGTGACGGCCTTCCCGGGCCGTTTCGCGGCCCGGCCGGCGCCGGCGGGCTCGGTTGCCCCGGCGGTGCCGGTCTTCCCCGCGCCGGCCCCGGTCTCCGCCGCGCCGGGCTCGTCCCCGCCGGTCGACGGCTCGTCGGCACGTGACGGTCCCGGCGGTACGGGCGCGCCCGGCGCCCCGAAGGGCAGCACCCGTACCTCGGGCCGCTCGACGGGCTTCGCCGGCACGGGCGTCTCGCGGCCGTCAATGAGGACGAGGGACGCCTGGTAGACCACGGACAGCGCGTACGGGGTCTGGTAGAGCATCCCCCACAGCTTCGACGTCTCGTCGACGTCCATCGCCGTCGGGGTGAACCGCACCCGCTGGGCCGCCTCGGCGAGGTCGCTGCCCGCCAAGTACGGCTTCTCCCCGGCGAGTTCGATGACGTCCTTCGGCAGCACCGGGATCTCGTGCAGGGTGCGCACCACCGAGCCGATGAGCCGCTGCCCGACCAGCTCGGTCTCGTCGCCGTACGCGCTGATCACGTAGTGCAGGTCGAGTGCGGCCACGGCGCGGCGCACCAGGGTGCCGTCCGGGGCGCGGGTCGGCAGGTCGTCGTTGCGCCGTGAGACGTTGGGCGTGACCTGGTAGAGGAAGACGGAGATGGTGGGGTCCGTCGGCGGGTCGGCGGGCGGCTTGCGCGGCTCCACCTTGACGGCCATGTCGATCTCCGGCCGCAGGTGGGACTCGATCAGCAGGGCGAGGGCCTGGCTGACATGGGCGATGACGAGTGCGTTGCTCATGGCGTCAGTTCCTCGGTTCCTCTCGTCGTGCCGGTGCTGCCGCGGTCACTGCCGGCGTGGTTCACTCGCGCCCCCGGGCCAGGTAGTCGGCCAGGCTGAGGGCGGCGCCCGGCCGCTCGGCCGACCGGGCGGCGGACGGGGCCCGGCCACCGGACGGCGCCTGGCCGGCCGTGACCTCCAGTCGCCCGATCTGCACCTGGACCACCTGCTCGGGCGCCCGTGCGGGGCGGCGGGCGGCGGCCATGCGTACGGCGTCCCGGGCCGCCGTCGTGTCCGCGGGGCTGGGGTGCGCTGTCGCGGACACGACGGCGGTGGGATCGGCGTCCCGGCCCGGGAGGGTGGGCGGGGACGCCGCGGCCCGGTCCGCGCGGGGTTCCGGGCGCCCCGGCCCGGGGGTGCGCGGTCCGGGCCGGGGCATCGGGAGCGGGCCCGGCGCGGGAGGTGCGACGGGACGCAGCAGGGGGGCCTCGACCGGGGCGGCCGGAGCCGGCCGGGCCGCCGGTGCGGCGGGTGCCTGCCGGGTGTGCACGACGGTGCGCTCCCGTTCCGTGTACCGCGGGCCCACGGTGCCGGCCGGGCCGGGCGCGTCCTGGTCCGCCGCGGCAGCCGGCACCGTGAAGGGCCAGGTGGCCGGGTCAGCGGTGCCGGGGTCCGGGGTGCGGGCCCGTACCGCCTCGACGCGCTCGAACGGGCCGGGCAGCCGGGGCCGTACCCGGGACGCGGCCGGTCGCGGGGCGGTGTGCCGGGCGATCAGCCGGTCGAGGAAGTCGGGCTCCGCCGGGGGCGCCTCGGGGGTGGAGTCAGACATCCGCACACAGCTCCAGGTAGTAGCGGCGGCGCAAGGGGCTGAGCGCCAGGATCTCCGGCTCGCTCCAGCCGTAGGCGGTGGCGAGCAGGTGGACGTCGAGGAGCAGGTCCCGTGCCCAGGAGTCCAGTTCGGTCCACAGGTAGGAGGCGATGTCCAGTTCGGCGCGGGTGGCGGCGCCGCACTCGGGGCAGCGGACGTCGAGCGTCAGGTCGGCGGCCGGATCGGCGGTTTCGACGGTCTCGGCGAGGCGTCGTTGCACGTGGGTCGGCAGGGCGCCGGCGGGCGCCGGTGCCCCGTCCCGCACCGCCGAGACCAGGCACCGGGCGAGCAGTGCCGCGCGGGGGTCGGCGGACCGGGCCGCCGCGGTCAGGTCGGCCGGGCCGGGCAGCCGGAACTCGATCTCCCAGCCGTCCTCGGCGAGCCGGACGACCGGCTCCCGCGGCCCGGTCGCCGACCGGGCGAACCGGCCCGCGTCCAGTTCGAACTCCATGTCCTGGCCGCAGGTCCGGCAGTCCATCCGGACCTGCATCCGCTCCCCGAACAGGGCCCGGCGCAGCGCGAACAGGTCGGCCTCGCGTTCGCCGACCGGCAGCGCCACGAGCGTCCCCGGGTCGCTGTCCGGGCGTGCCGTGCGGTGCAGCAGCAGGGCACGCCCGGCGGGCGCCTCGGCGAGCCCCGCCTCCCAGGTGTCCAGCAGTCCGGCCGTCCCGGTGATAGCCATGTCTCCCCCGCGTTCCTCGACCGGTCCGGGTTCAGGCCGGGTTGAGGAAGGACGGTTCCTCGGGCTCGGGCACCTCGTAATCCCGCTCCCAGCCCTCGCACTCCAGCTTCAGGCTCTGGATCGCCACCGCGTTGGCGTTGGCGTCCAGTTCGCCGAGCACCTGGTACTCGCTGGGCCAGGCCCGGTAGAGCTTGTGCGACACGGCGACCTGGCCGGCCTCGTTGAGGACCTGGATGACGATGTCCTTGCGGAAGTCGGCGAGGGACACCTCGGAGCCGAGCCCGGCGCCGACCTGCCAGACCTTGTTGGCCCAGCGGTCGAACTCGGGGTCGTGGGTGACCCCGCGTTCCAGCGTGATGCCCTCGAACTCGGAGCGGCCGGGCGACTTGCGCGGGGAGGAGGGGTCGCCGCCGTGCCGGTGCTTGACGACCTCCGTGGTCCGCTTGAGCGGACTGATCTTGCTGATGCCGGCGACCGTACGACCGTCCCACAGGACCAGGAACTTGAAGTTCTTGTAGGGGTCGAAACGATGGGCGTTGACGGTGAACTCTGCCATCGGATTCCTTCAGCTCTCCACGTCTTTGGGGTTCCCGTGGGCCTACAGCTCGAACTGCCCGGACGTCTGCTGGATTTTGACGATCACGAACTCCGCCGGACGTACGGGCGCGATGCCGACCAGGACGTTGACGATGCCGTTCGCGACGTCCTCGTCGGTGGTGGTGTCGCTGTCGCACTTGACGAAGTAGGCCTCGCGCGGGGTGCCGCCCTTGAAGGCGCCCTGCCGGAACAGCGTGTGCAGGAACGAGGAGGCGCTGAGCCGGATCTGCTGCCACAGGTTCTCGTCATTGGGCTCGAACACCACCCATTGCAGGCCGCGTTGCAGGCTCTCCTCGACGTGCAGGGCGAGCCGGCGGACGGGGACGTACTTCCACTCGCTGTCGAGTGCGTCGGAGCCCTCCAGGGTACGGGCGCCCCACACCGTCGGACCGGTCAGCGGGAAGGTGCGCAGGCAGTTGACGCCGAGCGGGTTGAGGAGTCCGCTCTCGCGGTCGGTGAGGCTGACGGCGAGGGAGTGCACGCCGGCCAGCCGGGCCTCGGTGCCGGCCGGGGCCTTCCACACGCCGCGTTCGGAGTCGGTGCGCGCGATGACGCCAGCGACCGCGCCGGACGGCGGGAAGGCGCGCAGCCGCCCGGTGAGCGGGTCGGTGAGCTGGAGGTGCGGGAAGTAGAGGGCGGCGTGGTTGCCGCGTACGGCGTCGAAGGCGGCGACTCCGGCGCGTGCCGCCTCCACGCTGACCCAGGCGCCGGGCGCGTCGACGAGCAGGAACATCCGCCGTTCCTGGCACAGCCGCTGGGCGGCGGAGACGACGGTGACGGCGTCCTCGGTGTTCTCGTACGCCGCGAGTTCGGGCAGGACGAGCAGGTTGACGTCGGCGACGTCGCGCAGCGCCTGGATGCCGGTCTTGTCGGCCTCGGAGCCGATGAGGTCGCGCGGTCCGGGGGCCTCGCCGTCCTCACCGCCGGCCAGCGGGAACACCGGCGGGTTGACGGAGGCTTCCAGGCCGAGGTCGTTGGCGCACTCGCCGAGGAAGCGGACGACGTCCTCGGGATCGGTAGAGCCCGCGACCACCTGGACGCGGCGGCCGAAGGGGGTGACCTCGGCGCCCGCGAAGGTGTGCTTGCCGGGGGCGTCGGGCAGGGCGCGCAGCTTGCGCTCCAGGAGCAGGGCGAGACCGGTCACGGAGGACGGGGCCTCACCGTCGGAGTCGGGGTCGTGGAGGGTGAACTCGCGCTCCACGTCGCCGATCTTGACGGTGAGGCCGACGGCCAGGTCGGGCAGGTCGTGCCCGAAGGGCTTGGAGACGGTCCCGGACGGGTCGGGGCGGCCCTCGCCGACGGCCTCGACGCGGATCAGCCGGGAGCCGGCGCCCACGACGGTCTGCACGAAGCTGCCGCCCGCCGGGTCCATGGACAGGCCGGTGAAGCTCTCCCTGGCCTCGCCCCTGGCGTCGTAGACGCGCAGGTTGAAGGTGTCGTCGGGGCAGGGCGTGTCGTGGTCGACGGCGACCCGCAGGCCGTTGCCCCAGCTGCCGGGCTCCTTGGCGTGCACGTCGAGGACCTTGGTCTCGCTGCGGCCCTCGGTGGACTTGAGGGTGACGCAGGCGGCCTTGCCGCTGCGCGCCTTGGTGACCCGCACGACGACGGCGACCGTGCCGCCGTTGCCGAAGAACTGGTGGACCGCGTAGCCGACGGCGCTGCGTGCGCTCAGTCCGCCGAAGCGGCGCTCGAACTCCGCGAAGCTGGTGACGCGTACCGGCTCGTTCAGCGGACCGCGCCGGGTGTGGCCCACGAAAGCGGTCACCGACGTGGTCAGGGTCGAGATGGTGCGGGTGCTGCTGGGAAGTTCTTCGACGTAGACGCCGGGATACGTCGGCTTGGCGGCGTTCACCGCGCTCATCGGCTCCCCCTCCTATCCCTGTCTCGGGCACCGGGCATAGGCACCAAGAGGCAGAGAGCGGAGGGACATGTTCGGATGGTGCGCCTGTCGAGCCGCGCGCCGAGCGCGACGGCAGCCGAGCGCACCGCATCAAGTTCCCCCGTCAGCGCCCGGACGGTTCGGTTGTCCGGGCCAAGCAGCACAGCTTGTGACTCCTGATGCTCAGGTGCTCGAACCACCTTGGTTCGTGTGCAGTTGACTGAACAAGGCGTCTTCTGGCCACCTGGCGAAAAGGTTTCGTGAAGGTCAAGTTCCCGGTACCACCACATCACTTCCGCGCGCCACCGACAGACAGTCCACAGCTTCTGCACAGCCGGGGTCCTTGCTTCACTCGATCGAGTCATAGCGACGCCACTGGCCTCGGGACGGTAAGCGATTGCTCCGTGGCCGGATCCACCAGGTGCCCGGTCGAAACCGGGTCCCGCGGACGCCGGGGGCGTTGTCAGTGGCCCGCCCCAGAGTTCCCGTCACTTGATCAATGCGGTGCGGGAGGCACATATGGGGTGGGTGACGGCCGGCGACTACGAGGTCGCCCTCGACGGCGGGAAGGTGGTGTGCCGCAACGCGGCCGGACGGCGGCTGAAGTCGGTTCCGGCCAAGCTCGCGGACGATCCCGCGGTCGCCGGGCTGCGGCAGCTCGCCGAATGGCTGGAGCGGCACGAACAGCGCTGCCTGGCCGACGTGGAGCGGTGGATGGTGCGCTCGCCGCCGGTGCCGCTCGCCGTCGTCACCGGGGTGTGGGCGGACCCGGCCTGGCGGTCCACGCTGCGTGACATGGTCGTCACCGGGGCCGACGGCGAGGTCGCGGGCTTCCTCAGGGACGCAGACGCCGAACACGGGCTCGGCCTCGTCGACCTCGACGGGACACCGTGCGCATCGCCCCGGAACTGGTCCGCGTCCCGCACCCCGTGTTCCTCGACGACCTGGAGGAGCTGCGGGAGTTCGCCGTCGAACTCGGTGTCGAGCAGCGCGTCGGACAGCGCTTCCGTGAGGTGTGGCACCGCCCGGCGGCACCGGGCACCGAGGGCACCGAGGGCACCGAGGGCACCGAGGGCACCGAGGGCACCGAGGGCACCGAGGGCACCGAGGGCACCGAGGGCACCGAGGGCACCGAGATCGTGGAGTACGCGGGCGGCTCGTTCAAGGAACTGCGCTTCCTGCACGGCCGGGCCGCCCAGCTCCGCTACCGGGTGCGCGGCGGGCACGCCGTCTGCTCCGTGCTGGAAGGGGGCCGCGGCACCGAGGCCCGCGTCTGGGCCGGCGACTACGACGGCTACGAGGAGGCCGAGACCGGCCCCCTGCTGTGGACCGATCCCGCCGGACGGGTGCTGAAGCTCGGTCCGGTGGGTCCGGTCGCCTGGTCGGAGGGCATGCGGATGGCCGCCGCGCTGTACGCGGGGCGCGACCTGGAGGACGAGGAGCGGGCCGCATGACGCACACGGAGTACGACGACACGACCACGGCCGCGCTGCTGGAAGCCGGCGCCGTGCTGCCGCCGGGCAGCACGGCGCGCGAGGACGCCGACGTCCTCACCGTGCGCTCCTACGGGCATCCCGCCCTCGGCGAGCGGCGGGTGGTCCGGCTGGTGCCCGGCACCCTCGGCGAGGCCGAGGACCGCGCCCTGGAGTTCCTGGGCCTGTGCGCGACCCGCGGACGCCCGAAGTGGGCCAGGTGCGGCGGGAGACGCTGGGCTTCCCCGCCTGGGCGCTGGTCAACGACCCGGCTAACGGGCACCACGCGCCGGCCCTGGTCAAGGACGTGGAGCGGCTCGCCCGCCAGGCGGGTTCCCGGCCGGGCGCCGCCAAAGAGGACTTCGAGGCGCTGGGCGAACGGCTCGGCCGGACCGTGCCGCACTTCCTGCCCACCTTCGCTGCGGATCGTCGCCCGGCTCGCCCCGCCCGCCCATCCCCCTGCCCTGCTGCTCGCGACCGGTCATCCGGCGGAGCCCGGCGCGCATCTGGACCTGGGCTTCGACCGGTTGCTGCGCGCGGATCTGCCCATCGGCCGGCCACCGGCGGCCGGGGCGGTTCCCGAGCCGGTGCCCGAGGAGGCTCCGCCGTACCTGTTGCGCCGCCGGATCCACCAGTCGGCGGCCGGCGGCCGACGTGTTCTCGCCTTCTCCGCCGGTGACACGGCGGACCGCCGGCGGCTGCGCGGGCACGGCCTCGCCACGGCCGCCGATCCCCTCGACGCCCTGCACTCGGCCGCGGCGGACCGCTCCCGCGATCCCTTCGGCCGTCTCCGGCCGGTCGACCGGGAAAGGTTCGCCCGTTGCTGGCTGGCTGCCGCCCGGTACCTGGTGGAGGCCGACCGTGCGCTGTGCGCCGCGGCCAGGGGCGCGGGGCACCGCTCCCCCGCACCGGCGGCCCGGGGCGGTGCCGGTGCGGGGCCGGGGTGAACCGGTCGGCGCTCGCTGCGGGGCCGTCAGGAGTGGTCGGCGCAGCAGGGTGTGGGGTTGGGCACCTCGAAGGGGGCGAGTGTCCCGCCCGCGGCCGGGACCAGGGCGAGGGTCAGCCGGCCGTCCCGCCACTCGGGCCGTACGTGGTCCTGGGTCACCACCGGTGTCCGGGGATCCGGCTCGGCGGCGAAGGGCGCGCCGACCACGACGACCCGTTCGATGGCCGAGATGGCCAGCAGGTCGGCCAGGGTGACGGTGCCGGTGAGGCGGTCCGCGCCGGGATAGAGCACGGCCCGCCCGCCGCTGCGGCGGACGTGTTCGGCCACGGCCGGTTCCGCCGTGCGGGCGGCCGGTGCCGGACCGTGCGTGCGGTCGCCGAGCACGGCGCCCAGGCCCGGCTCCGGGTCGGCGGGGCCGGTCAGTCGCTGCCACACCGCACGGGCCGCCGCCTCGTCGGGCAGGGCGAACGAGACGGTGGTGCCCCGCCGGTCGGCGGTGCGGACCAGATGGGTGCAGGCGATGGTGCCGTCCGGCAGCCCGAGTCCGTCCGCCAGCCGGTGGACGAGGTGATCCGCCTCGCGCAGGCTGACCGTGCCGGCGTCCACCCCGATGACGGAGCGGACGCCGGGCACGTGGTGCGGTGCCGTCATGCGGGCAGGACCCACATCGGGTTGGAGTAGAACCAGAGGTCCTTCCACGGGTCGGCGTCACCGAGGACGTCCATGGCCGGACCCGCCGGGTCCACGGCGGCGCCGTTCAGGCCGACGGCGGAGCGGTTGCCGTCGGTGCCGCGCAGCCGCACGTACACCGGCTTGTCCACCCGGCCGAGGGAGTAGGTCAGCCGGACGGAACCGGTCGACTTGTTCACCTCGAAGGACTTCACGACCTTGGTGTTCGGGGTGGCGAAGGCGTCCTTGTCCGCGACCCGTCCGGTGACGTCGCCCTGGATGACGTCCACCCGGGCCAGCGTGGGCACGAACTGGGACCAGTTGGGGCCGCCCGCCAGGCTGATCTCGATGACCAGGTCGACCTGGTTGCCCCGGCGCACGTACAGGGAGTCGCCGAGCGTGACCGACTTGGACCCGGAGCGCAGCTGCGCGTTCAGGCCGCTGATCAGGCCGCCGTGGTCGACCCAGACGCGGCCGGCCCGGATGCCGTCCATGACCGCCTGGTAGGAGAAGGAGGAGGCACCGACGTGGGTGCGGGAGTACTGGCCCGGCCAGTAGTCGCCGTCCGTCAGGTTCAGACCGCCGCCGTAGACCGGGTCCTCGTAGCGGCCGTTGGCCTCGAAGTTGCTGTTCGGGCCGCGCACGGCGCTGTCGGCGTACACATTGTGGGAGTCGGAGTTGGCGGTGATCCACCAGGGCTTGCCCTCGGCGAGCAGGCTGTCCCACAGGCCGCCGACGGTGGCGGTCATCCAGTCGAAGCCGCCCCAGGTGCGGTAGCTCTCCAGCGGGTAGCCGGCGAACGAGTCGGCGCCAGGGCTGCCGTCGTAGTAGCCACGGCCGCCGCCCGGACCCTGCGGCTTCGGCAGACCGGCGGCCTGGTGGCCGGGGGCGCCCTCCATGCCGACGGCGATGGCGGGCGCGGCGTCGCGCCAGCCGCGGATCTCGTGCGGGGAGTCGATGCCCTTGCGGGCCGGGTGGTTGGCCAGGAAGAGGGCGTCCTTGACCTTGCGGCGGCGCACCTGGTCGGCGAGGAAGTTGATGCCCGCGATGGCCAGCGCCTCGTTGGCCGGGGTGTTCGCGGTGGCCTTCTTGACCGAGCCGTCGAAGGAGTTCTCGAACTCCTTCAGCACGGCGACCTCGTTCTTGCCCGGGTGGACGAAGACCGTGCCGTGCTCGGCGGCGGGGATGTTCCACTCCAGGCCCTGGAAGACCAGGGTGTCTTCGATCTTGTCGCGGGCCGCGACGATGTCGGGGTTGACCTTCTCCACACCGATCTTGGCGTGCGTCTCGCTGCCGTGGTCGGTGATCACCATCCAGTCCAGGCCGTGCGCGTTGCCCTGGCGGACGTGGTCGATGACGCGGTACTTGGCGTCGTTGCTGTGCTGGGTGTGGATGTGGTGGTCGCCGGCGAGCCACAGGTAGCCGCCCGAACGGGAGTCGTGCGACGCGTTGGCCGTCGTGGCCGGGGACGCGGCCGCCTGGCCCGCGCCGCCGAGGACACTGCCGGCCGCCAGGCCGGCGCCGAGCAGTCCGGTGCGGCGGAGCATGGAGCGCCGGGACAGCTGGCTGGGCGTCAACTCCGCGTCGGGCACCGACAGGTCGAGCGCGGGCGGCAGGGACGTGGACTCGTCGCCCCCGTGGTGATGGTGGTGGTGACCGTGGTCGTGTCTGTGGCCGTGGCCCATTTCAACTCCCGCTGACAACAGGGACATGCACGCTTGGGACGTGTGGAGTCTGCAAAGCTCTGGTAAACGGCGGGAATCAAGGCAATGGTGTGGCAAAGAAGGCCGGATGTGCAGCGGGCGTCGACGCCCGCCCGGAGCTGCGCCGACGCCTCCCGCACCGGCGGGTCCGCCCGATCCCGCACTACAGGCCCGCACCGCCGGCCGGCCGACCGGCCGCCCTCACATCGTTTTCGGCCATCGGCATCACCGGCCGGGCCGTGCACGGACCGTCCGGTACGGCGCGGGAGCGGAGTCAGCCCGAGACGATCCCGACGACCAGGTTGATCACGGTGGCCAGGATGCTGGTGCCGAAGACGTACGACAGCAGGCAGTGCCGCAGCGCCACCGCACGGATCGTCGAACTCGACACGCTGGTGTCGGAGACCTGGTAGGTCATGCCGAGGTTGTAGCTGAAGTACAGGAAGTCCCGGTACGCCGGCGGCTCGTCCGAGTTGAAGTCGATGCCGCCGGACGCCGTGCAGTAGAGGTAGGCGTAGCGCGTCGCGTACATCAGGTGCAGGGCCGCCCAGGCCATGAAGACCCCGCCGAGCGCGGCGACCGCGGCGGCATGGCCGTCGGCCGACTTGCCGAACGACAGCAGCAGCACGATGCCGAGCAGCCCGCACAGGGCGGCCACGACCACGACGAGTTCCTCCAGGACCGGACGGAAGTCCTCGCGACGGATGTTGCGGTGGGTCTCCTCGGCGTCCAGGGGCCACAGCACGATCCAGCCCACCACCACGAAGAACGTCTCCGCCGCCGCGATGCCGGCGAGAAGCCCGAGGGGCAGGTCGGTCGGCAGCCCGACGGCCACGCCGACGACCGCGCCGCCGGCCGTCGATCCGAACAGCCGGGAGACCGCCGAGAGCGGCAACCGTGCACCCATGGGCCGCAACAGTAGCGGCCGGGGCTCCGCCACGAGGGCAGCCACGGCCGTGCGGTGGGAGGCACACCGGGGTACGGACGGACGCCGTCCGGTGCTCGTCGGGCGGCGGCACGGGCCGGTCCGCCATCCGAATGCCGGACGCGACCGGACGCGACCGTGGCCCGCCCCGTAGGCTGGCCGGTGCAGCTGGTTCGCCCCCGTCAGCCGGACGGGACGCGTCGTAAGAGGGAACCCGGTGGAAATCCGGGACTGCCCCGCAGCGGTGAGCGGGAACGACCGCCGTCATACGCACTGGGCCCGATGTACCGGGCCTGGGAAGCGACGGCCAGTAGGAGTCTCGTACGGCTCTGTGCTTCGTACGGACGAGACGTGCCCGCGAGTCCGAAGACCTGCCCGCTGCCCGCGCGCGAACCACTCGTGCGCGGACATCCCGGTGACCCCGAGGGCGGGTCGGGGACACCTCCGGACACCGTCCGGGGAGTGAGGCCAGGCGGACGAACACACGCTGCCACGCGTGATCGTGCCGTCCGGTCCGGCACCCCTTCGCGCCCCCGTCCCGTCGCCGGGACCTCAGGGAATCGTCTCGCGAAGGAGATCTCCGTGACCACCGAGCCCACAGCCGGGGCCGCACGCGCCACCGTGTACGGCTACCCGCGTCAGGGACAGCACCGGGAACTGAAGAAGGCCGTCGAGGGCTACTGGGCGGGCCGCGTCGGCGCCGACGCGCTCCGCGCCACCGCCGCCGGACTGCGCCGGGCCACCTGGCGGCAGCTCGCCGAGGCCGGCATCGACGAAGTGCCCACCGGTGACTTCTCGTACTACGACCACGTCCTCGACACCACGGTCATGGTCGGCGCGGTCCCGGACCGCCACCGGGCCGCCGTCGCGGCGGACGCGTTGGACGGCTACTTCGCCATGGCCAGGGGCACCCAGGGCCTGGCGCCGCTGGAGATGACCAAGTGGTTCGACACCAACTACCACTATCTCGTGCCGGAGTTGGGCCCGGACACGGTGTTCGCGGCGGACTCGGCCAAGCAGGTCGCGGAGCTGACGGAGGCCCTCGCCCTGGGCCTCGCGGCCCGGCCGGTGCTGGTCGGCCCCGTCACCTACCTGCTGCTCGCCAAGCCCGCGCCGGGGGTCGCGGCGGACTTCGATCCGCTGACCCTCCTCGACCGGCTGCTGCCGGTGTACGCGGAGGTCCTGGCCGACCTGCGCGCGGCCGGCGCCGAGTGGGTGCAGCTCGACGAGCCCGCGCTCGTCCAGGACCGCACGCCGGCCGAACTCGGCGCCGTCGCACGCGCCTACCGTGCCCTCGGCGGTCGCGCCGACCGGCCGAAGCTGCTGGTCGCCTCTTACTTCGACCGGCTCGGCGAGGCCCTGCCCGTGCTGGCCGACGCGCCGGTCGACGGGCTCGCGCTGGATTTCACCGGGCGCGGGGCCGCCCAGCTCGACGCGCTGGCCGCGGTCGGCGGACTGCCCGGCAGGCGCCTGGTCGCCGGCGTCGTCGACGGCCGCAACATCTGGGTCAACGACCTGGCGGCGTCCCTCGCCACGCTCGGCACGCTGCTCGGTCTGGCCGACCGGGTCGATGTGGCGGCCTCCTGCTCCCTGCTGCACGTCCCGCTCGACGCGTCGGTCGAGCGGGACATCGAACCGCAGCTCCTGCGCTGGCTGGCCTTCGCCCGTCAGAAGACCACGGAGGTGGTGACGCTGGCCCGCGGCCTGGCCCACGGCACGGCGGCCATCAGCGCCGAACTGGCCGCCAACCGCGCCGACCTGGCCTCCCGGGCGGCCTCGCCGCTCACCCGTGACCCGGCCGTGCGCGCCCGCGCGGCGGCGGTCACCGGGGCCGACGCCCGCCGTGACCAGCCGTATCCGGTGCGGGCGGCGGCCCAGCGCGCCCGCCTCGGCCTGCCGTTGCTGCCGACCACCACCATCGGCTCCTTCCCGCAGACCGCCGACCTGCGCACCGCCCGCGCCGACCTGCGGACCGGCCGGATCGACAGCGCCGGCTACGAGGAGCGGATCAAGGCCGAGATCCGGGAGGTGATCGCCTTCCAGGAGAAGACCGGCCTGGACGTCCTCGTCCACGGCGAGGCCGAACGCGACGACATGGTCCAGTACTTCGCCGAACGGCTCACCGGGTATCTCGCCACCCGGCACGGGTGGGTCCAGTCCTACGGCACCCGCTACGTCCGCCCGCCGATCCTGGCCGGCGACATCTCCCGCCCGGACCCCATGACCGTGCGCTGGACCGCCTACGCGCAGTCCCTGACCGACCGCCCCGTCAAGGGCATGCTCACCGGCCCGGTCACCATGCTCGCCTGGTCCTTCGTCCGTGACGACCAGCCGCTCGCCGACACCGGCCGGCAGGTCGCCCTCGCCCTACGCGACGAGGTCGGCGACCTGGAGACGGCCGGTACCCCGGTGATCCAGGTCGACGAGCCCGCCCTGCGCGAGACCCTGCCGCTGCGGGCCGCCGACCGGGCCGCCTATCTGGACTGGGCGACCGAGGCGTTCCGGCTCACCACCGGCGGGGTGGGCCCGGACACCCAGGTCCACACCCACATGTGCTACGCCGAGTTCGGTGACATCGTGCAGGCCATCGACGACCTCGACGCCGACGTGATCAGCCTGGAGGCGGCCCGCTCGCGCATGCAGGTCGCGCGTGAGCTGGCCGCCCACGGCTACCCGCGCGAGGCCGGACCCGGTGTGTACGACATCCACTCCCCACGCGTCCCGAGCGCCGAGGAGACCGCCGAGCTCCTGCGCACCGGCCTGCGGGCGATCCCCGCCGAGCGGCTGTGGGTCAATCCCGACTGCGGCCTGAAGACCCGCGGCTGGCCGGAGGCCCGCGCCTCGTTGGAGAACCTGGTCGCCGCCGCCCGCGCCGTCCGGGGTGAGCCGGCCACGTCCTGACCGGTGGCGCCCGGTCCGGGCCGGGGCGGGGCGTCGTGCCTCATCCCGGCCCGTCGGACCCTTCGCCGGGCGGGTTCCCGGCCGAGATCCACTCGTGGACGACGCTCGGGGACAGACCGCCGTCGGCGGCTATGACGCGCTCGGGCACGCCACACAGCCAGGCGAGAAGCACGGCCCTGCGCAGTTCGGCCGCGCGGGTGGCAAGACCGGCCCGGTAGGCGCCCGCGGAGCCGACGGCGAGCTTCGGGGCGTCCTCCGCGAGGCGCCGGGCGGCCTTGCGGACGGTGCGTCGTGCGCTCAGTGTGTCGAGGTCGTTCATGCCGCTCTCGCCTCCCGTCGTTCCTGTTCCGTGTCGAGAGAACTCCGTTCCGTGTCGAGGGGATCGTGGTCCGTGTCGAGGGGGCCACGGCGGGTGTCCAGGGGGCCGTGGTCCGTGTCGAGGGGGCTGTGGTCCAGGTGCCAGTGCAGGTCCCGTACGCCGGGTTCCAGGGAGAGCCGGGCGATGTGCCGCTCCAGGCTGCGGGCGGGGTCGCCGGTGACGCAGACACCGGCGCGCAGGGCGGTGGTGTCCTCGCCGTCGCGCAGCACCCGCAGCCCGGTGGGGGCCAGCCCGTCTCCGGTGAGGGCCTGGGTGAGCAGCGCGCGGACGTGGGTCTCGTCCGCGCGGTCGCAGACCAGGTGGACGCTCGCGCGCACGCCCTCGGTGTCGGGGTCGCGCTGCGGCAGCCGGTCGATCAGCCGGCCGGCCGGACGCAGCAGCAGGTGGACGCCGAGGACGACGGCCGTACCGATCGCGCACAGCGCCAGCCGGCCGGAAGCGGCCAGCACGCCGACGGCCGCCGAACACCACAGTGTGGCGGCCGTGTTGAGGCCGCGGACGCCGCCGCCCTGGCGCAGGATGACTCCGGCGCCGAGGAAGCCGATGCCGGACACGACGTAGGACGCGACCCGGGTGGGGCTGCCGGTGTCACCGACGGCCACGCTGTAGAGGACGAACAGCGTGGCCCCGGCGGCTACGAGCGCGCTGGTGCGCAGTCCTGCCATGCGGGCGCGCCACTGGCGCTCGACGCCGATCAGGGCGCCGCAGCTGACGCCCACCGCGAGCCGCAGCAGGAATTCGACAGTGGTCAGGTTCGCCATGGGAACCTCCCCTCCCCCGTCGTGACGGGGCAGGTCGAGGGCATGGCAGCCGCCGGTGCGGGGCGGGGGGCTACCGGATGCCCGAGGAGCGGGGGGACATGGGAATGCGGGGCCCGGTATGGCCGGGACTGCTACTACCGCTGCTGCGATCCATGTCGCTCACCTCCTCCTCGGTCGGCGGCGCCCGGTCCTCCCGGGCGTCCGGCACCCTCCATACTTGCACAGCGATGCAAATTCTGCCCGTCCTTGTCGCAGATCGCGCCGGGTGGCCCTGCCCGGGTCGTCGCGCCGCGGGCCGGGGCGCGGTGGTGCGGGGAGGCGACGGCGCGAACCGCGGCACACGGTCCGGTCCGGGCGCCCAGATGGCGCGGGGGCGGAGTACGGCGCGATCCTCTCGCACCACCGGTCGCCGCTTCAGTCAGGGCGTGTGGCGTGGGGTGAGAGTCCGTGACGACCGGGCGGGCCGGCCGCGGTCATTCCTCGCGGGGCCTGCTGATCCGCCCGCCGAGTCCGACGTTCGCCCGCAGCCAGGCGGCGAGCGCCTCGGTGAGTCCGTCCGAGCGCTCGGTCTCGTCGCCCTTGCGCATCGCCATGACCCGCTCGACGGCCTGCCGGTGGTAGTCGCGCACCACGGCGGCGGCCTGTGCCGGATCCCGGGTGGCGACGGCCTCCACGATCTCCAGCCGGGCGGGCTGCAAGCGCCCCGCGACCCGGCCCCAGTCGCCGCCCTCGCCGCCGGACATCTTGACCGCGAGCCCGATCTGCACCTCGGAGATGAACCGGCACAGCGCGGCGAGCAGCGGGTTGTGGGAGATGTCGGCGAGGGTGGCGAAGAACCGCTGCAACGCCGTGGCGGAATCCTCCACGTTCTGCGCCTCGGCGATCCGCCCGGCGGCCTCGCGCAGCCCGGCGATCTCCTCGTCCGAGGCCCGCTCGGCGGCGAGTTCGGCGGCGAACGCGTTGAGCACGCCGAGCAGGCCCAGCACCTCCCGTGCGCTGACCTTCTCCACCTGGACGACCGAGGCGATGGACAGGGCGAGCAGGGTGTCGCCCTGCGCGGTGACCGTGGCCCGACTGCCGTTACGACTGCTGACCAGACCCATCGCGGTCAGCACCCGGATCGACTCGCGGATCGTGGGACCGCTGACGTCGTACTGGGCGGCCAGTTCACGTTCGGCCGGCAGCCGCGAACCGTCCGGCAGGGCACCACTGAGGATCTGCTCTCGCAGGTCCTCGACGATCTGGTCGGCCACCCTGCCGCGGAACACCTTCGCAGGCGTACGAGGCGTGGACATGTCACTCCCCCTGGATCTCCCGAGCCGGGCGGTGAAACGACTCGGGACCATGACGACCCCCTCACCCTAACCTACTTAGTAGGTACCCGCAAGGCATCGGCCTCCATATTTCCACACGCAGCCGACCGATCCCGAAAAGCTCGTCACCTACCTTGACACAAACCTACCAAGAAGCTTTCTTGATGGAGCCGAGAAGGTTTCTTGGTCGAGCGATGGCACGGGCCGCGCGACAGACGGAGGCCAGCGATGAGGATCGCGCCGTACGACGAGAACGCGTTCACGACGGACCGTCCGCGGGGGTCGGTGTCCTTCGGGGAGACCCCCGAGAACCCCCAAAACCCCAAGAACGCCGAGAACCCCAAGAACCCGGGCAACGGCTGACCCCGAACCGGCCGACGCCCCGGAAAACCGCCGCCACGACGACCGCCCGCTCCCACCTCGAACCGACCGACCGCCCGCCGGACAGACAAAAAGGTCGGGCCGTCGACCTCACCCCGCCCTCCTCCGCACGACGCTCGCGCATGTCCGCACTTCCCGGAGAACGCCGCCGGAGCGGATCGAACGGGCCCGGGAGTGGATCAAGATCGTCGGGCTTGACGGGTTCGAGAACCACTATCCCCGGCAGTTGTCCGGCGGCATGCAGAAACGCTGCTCCATCGCGCGCACCATGGTCTACGAGCCCGAAGTACTGCTCATGGACGAGCCCTTCGGCGCGCTCGACGCGATCACCAAGACGACGATGCAGAAGACCGTGCTGGACCTGTGGCAGCGGCGGCAGACGTCGGTGGTCTTCATCACCCATGACCTGACCGAGGCGATCGCCCTGTCCGACCGGGTCGCGGTCATGACCGGTCGTCCCGGCCGGATCCGGCGCACGGTGGACATTCCGCTCGCGCGTCCCCGTGACGTCTACAACATCACCGATCTGAAGAGTTTTCAGGAGCTGCGCCACGAGCTGTGGAGCCTGCTCGAAACCGATCTGGATTCCTGAGGACAAGGAGGGCGCGATGACGATCGTCGACGGTCAGGAGCCAGTCGCCATGCGACGGGGGCGGGTGGTCCGGCAGAAGTCCGGCGGCCACGCGCGGGGTCGGCACGGCCGGCTCGTCCTGCTCGGACAGCTCGGTGTGGTCCTGCTGATCCTGGCGCTCTGGCAGCTCGTCAGCGGGCGGCTGATCGACTACTTCCTGATCAGCAACCCGGTCGACGTGGTGGCCAAGCTGGTCGACGTCCTCGGGGACGGCGACATGCACCGGCACATCCTGGTGACCGCCCAGGAGCTGGTCCTGGGCTGGGCACTCGGCGCGTCGACCGGTGCCGTGCTGGGCTGGGCGCTCGGTGCGGTGAAGATCGTGGGGGAGATCCTGGAGCCGATACTGAACGCGATCAACGGCATTCCGAAGGTCGCGCTGGCGCCGATGTTCCTGCTCTGGTTCGGCCTGGGCATCGGCTCGAAGATCGCGATCGCCAGCATGATCGTGTTCTTCCTGGTCTTCTTCAACGTCTACTCCGGCATGCGCAACGTGCCCCAGCCGCTCGTCGAGGTGGCGCGGGCCATGGGCGCGTCCCGGCTGTACGTGGTGCGCAAGGTGGTCGTCCCGTCGGTGGCCGTACCGCTGTTCGCCGGTCTGAAGGCCGGGGTGTCGTTCGCGATGATCGGCGTCATCGCCGGCGAGTTCATCTCGGCCGACGAGGGACTCGGCTACTACTCGATGACGTCGACCCAGCAGTTCGACCCGTCGGGGCTGTTCGCCGCGCTGGTGATCATCGTGGCGATGGTGGTGCTCGCCAGCTCGGTCATCGGTGTCTTCGAGCGGCGCGCGCTGAAGTGGCAGCGGGACTGAGAGACGCGCCTCGGCCCGGGTCCCGGACCGGCCCGGTGCGGCTGCCGACACCGCCGCACCGGGCCGGTCCCGGCGCTCCACACGGACAGGGAGATCGGACCGCTGGTCACCCGGGTCACCCAGGATGCACACACGCGGCCGGCCGACAGCCCCGGCCTCGGGTCCATGGCGGCCGAGACAGCCACCATGCGGCACCTGTGGAAGTCCGAAGGAGGACCGGACGAGGCCGAGGCCGGACCTGGTCCTGTCGTCGCTCGGGGCGTCAGCTGCGGCGCCGACGTCCTCGGCCGGCTCACCGGTCGGCACCTTCGGTGCCGGACCCGCCGGTGTTTTCAGAGTCGGCCGGCACCCTGCGAACGGCGCGGCGGTCGGCACCGCTCAGGGCTCCCCCGTTCACCCCCGCACAACGTACGATCCGGCTGCCACGCCGAGGCCGGCCGTGCTCAGGCCAAGAAGCTCAGCCGCACCTGGCGGTTCGGGTTGTCCCGGTTGGTGTCCACCAGGCACACGGACTGCCACGTGCCCAGTTCCAGGCGTCCGCCCAGCACCGGCAGGGTCGCGTGGGGAGGGACGATCGCCGGGAGGACGTGGTCGCGGCCGTGGCCGGGGCTGCCGTGGCGGTGCCGCCAGCGGTCGTCGGCGGGAAGCAGCGTGCGCAGGGCGGCCAGCAGGTCGTCGTCGCTGCCGGCGCCGGTCTCGATGACGGCGATCCCCGCGGTGGCGTGCGGTACGAAGAGGTTGAGCAGGCCGTCGCGGCCGGCCGCGGCCTCGCGCAGGAAGGTCTCGCAGTCGCCGGTGAGGTCGACGACCCGCTCCCGGGAGCCGGTGGCGACGTTCAGCACCCGGGTGGTGAAGGCATCTGGCATGCCCCCATCCTGACCCATGGGCCGGCTCCGGGTCGCCCGCCGCCCGCAGGGACCCGTCGCGGCGAGCCCGGCGGCGGGGCCTCCCGCCGACCGGCCGCCGGGAAGATCCGCGCCCGCACCGCTGTTGGTACGGCCGTGGACAGCGAGCGCGAGGTCGAGACGGTCGTCATAGGCGCTGGACAGGCGGGCCTGTCCAGCGCCTATCACCTGCGGCGCACCGGCTTCGAGCCGGACCGCGACTTCGTGGTGCTGGACCACTCCCCCGCACCCGGCGGCGCCTGGCAGTTCCG
The DNA here is from genome assembly GCF_042896695.1 of Streptomyces sp. NPDC001270. NCBI lineage: Bacteria > Bacillati > Actinomycetota > Actinomycetes > Kitasatosporales > Streptomycetaceae > Streptomyces > Streptomyces sp. NPDC001270. The sequence goes on from NZ_JBIAXM010000003.1 coordinate 194,628, forward strand.
CTGGCCGTCGCTGACGTACGGCAGGGTGCACGGGATGCACTCGCTGCCGGGGATGGAGCTGACCGGCGCCGATCCGGCCCGGCCGTCGGCGGAGGTCATCGGCGGTTACTTCGACAGCTACGAGCGCACGTTCGGTCTGCGGGTACGGCGGCCCGTGGACGTCCGTGCGGTACGCGAGGGGGCGGACGGCCGGCTGCTCGTCGAGACCTCGGACGGCACCTGGTCGACGCGGACGCTGATCAGTGCCACCGGCACCTGGGACCGGCCGTTCTGGCCGGTCTATCCGGGACAGGAGACCTTCCGCGGACGGCAGTTGCACACCGCGCATTACGCGGGGCCCGAGGAGTTCGCCGGGCAGCGGGTGGTCGTGGTGGGCGGCGGCGCGTCCGGCACCCAGCACCTCCTGGAGATCGCGCCGTACGCGACCGCCACCACATGGGTCACCCGGCGGCCACCGGTCTTCCGGGAGGGCCCGTTCGACGAGGGTGCGGGCCGCTCCGCGGTCGCGCTGGTCGAGGAACGGGTCCGGCAGGGGCTGCCGCCCCGCAGCGTGGTCTCGGTCACGGGCCTGCCGCTCAACGACGCCATCCGGCAGGGGCTGCGGGACGGCGTCCTGGACCGGCAGCCGATGTTCGACCGGATCACCCCGGACGGCGTCGAGTGGCTGGACTCACCGGAACACGGTGGCGGGCGGCACGTCGACGCCGACGTCATCCTGTGGGCGACGGGATTCCGGGCCGCCCTCGACCATCTGGCGCCGCTCCGGCTGCGCGAACCGGGCGGCGGGATCCGTGTCGAGGGGACCCGGGTGGCCGCCGATTCGCGGATCCACCTGGTCGGCTACGGTCCGTCGGCGAGCACCATCGGCGCCAACCGGGCGGGACGCGCGGCCGTACGGGACATCAGGCGGCTGCTGGCCACCGAGGCTGCCGCCGCGTGACGTCCCGGCTGCTCAGGTCGGTGACTGCGCGGCAGGAGACTGCGCCGCGGTCCTGCTCGGGCTCTGCTGCGGCTGACCGCTCTTGTGCTGCTGTGCGTTGAACTCCGCGACGTTGCGCTGGTGCTCCGTGTAGTCGGAGGTGAAGCGGGTGTCGCCGGGCTTGACCGTGACAAAGTACAGCCAGTCGCCGGGAGTCGGGGTGAGCGTGGCGCGCATCGCCGTCTCGCCCGGGTTGTCGATCGGCGTGGGCGGCAGGCCCATGCGCTGGTAGGAGTTGTAGGGGCTGTCGATGCGGGTGTCGTCCGAGCTGGTGCGGATCGTGTGGCGGCGCAGCGCGTAGTTGATGGTGGAGTCCATCTGGAGCGGCATGCCGCGCGCCAGCCGGTTGAGCACGACCCGGGCGACCTTCCCCATGTCGTTCCTGGTGGATGCCTCGGCCTGGACGATGCTCGCGATGGTGACCGCCTGGTAGACGTTCATCGCGTTGCGCTGCGGACCGGCCGCGGCGGGGGCGCCGTTGAACTTGTCGTTCGCGGCGTCGACCATCGTCTGGAGCAGTGACTCGGGGGTGGCGCCCTTCACGACGGAATACGTGGCCGGGAAGAGATAGCCCTCCGGGTTGCCCTCGGCGTCGTGCGGCAGTTTGAGACCGGCCTTGCCGATGGTCTTGGCGGTGGAGCCGACGGGCAGGGCGAGCACCTTGTCGACGGCTTCGTAGACCTGGCTCGCTCGCCAGCCCTCCGGGATCACCAGGCTCACGGGCTTGGACGGCTCGTCGCCCAGGGTCAGCAGCGGCACCGCCACGGCGGTGCCGGCCACGACGGCGCCGGTCACGACAAGGACGAGCTTGCCCCGGCGCGTCAGTCGAATCGTGCTCCGTGACGGAGTGTTCATCTGCATGCGGGCACGTTAACCCGCATACACCCGCAAACCTGGCATATCTTCAGCTTGTCGGTTCCAGTTGCGCATCCCGGCGGACCAGGGCCGCGTAGCGCCCGCCGAGCGCCAGCAGTTCCTCGTGCGTACCGCGTTCGGCCACGCGCCCGGAATCCAGGACCACGATCTGGTCGGCTCCCCGGACGGTGGAGAGGCGGTGCGCGATGGTGAGGGTCGTCCGGTTGGCGGACAGGGCGTCGATGGCCTCCTGGACGGCGTGTTCGGTGCGGGTGTCCAGCGCGCTGGTCGCCTCGTCGAGGATGAGGACCGGCGGGTCGCGCAGGATGGTGCGGGCGATGGCCAGCCGCTGCTTCTCCCCGCCGGAGAAACGGTGGCCGCGTTCGCCGACGACCGTGTCGTATCCGTCGGGCAGCGCCGCGATGTGGTCGTGGATCTGGGCCGCCTTGGCCGCCGTGTACAACTCCTCGTCGGTGGCGTCCGGCTTGGCGAAGCGGAGGTTGCCGGCGACCGAGGCGTGGAAGAGGTACGTCTCCTGCGAGACGACGCCGACCGCCCGGGCGAGCGTGTCGAAGTCGAGGTCGCGCACGTCGACGCCGTCCAGGGTGACCCGGCCCCCGGTGACGTCGTAGAGCCGCGGCACCAGATAGCCGAGCGTGGACTTGCCGGCGCCGGTCGGGCCGACGATCGCCAGGCTGCCGCCGGCGGGGACGGTGACGTCGATGCCGTCCAGCACGGGGCCGTCCTTGGCCTCGTAGCGGAACTCGACCTCCTCGAACCGCACCTCGCCCTTGACCTGGTCGAGGTGGACGGGCCGGTCCCGCTCGGTGATGTCGATCGGCAGGTCGAGGTATTCGAAGATGCGCTGGAAGAGGGCGAGCGAGGTCTGGATCTGGACACCGGTCGCCAGCAGGCTCACGGCCGGCCGGAAGAGGCCCTGCTGGAGCGAGACGAAGGCGACGATGGTGCCGATGGAGACCTGGGGTCCGCCCAGTTGGAGCGTCATCCCCGCGGCCCAGTAGATGACGGCCGGCATCGCGGCCATGACGATGGTGATCACGGCCATGCGCCAGCGTCCGGCCATGCTGGACCGCACCTCCAGGTCGACGAGTTGCTCGGACTCACCGGCGAAGGACCGGGTGAGGGAGTCGGCGCGGCCCATCGTGCGGCCCAGCAGGATGCCGCTGACGGACAGCGACTCGGTGACGGTGGCGGCCATGGCGGCCATCTGCTTCTGGCGCTGGGTGGTGATCCGCTTGCGTTCGTTGCCGACGCGGCGGCCGATCCACACGAACACCGGGAGCAGGACCAGCGAGACGGTGGTCAGCCGCCAGTCGAGGGCGGCCATCGCGACGATCGTGGCGACCACCCCGGTCAGATTGGACACCAGGGAGGTCGCGGTGGAGGTGACGGTGGCCTGCATGCCGCCGATGTCGTTGGCGATGCGGGACTGCACCTCGCCGGTGCGGGTGCGGGTGAAGAAGGCGAGCGACATGCGCTGGAGACCGCCGTAGACGGCGGTGCGCAGATCGTGCATGACGCGCTGACCGACGGTCGTCGAGATCAGTGTCTGCAGCACACCGAAGACGCTGTTGAGGACGGCGCTGAGGATCATACCGAGCGCGAGCAGGCTCAGCAGACCGGTACGGCCCTGCGGAATCGCGACGTCAAGGGTCTCCTTCAGCAGGAACGGCGTGGCGACGGACACCAGCGACGAGGCGCCGACCAGCAGGCCGACGATCGCGAGCCGCCCGCGGTAGGGGCGGAAGAGCGCCAGGATGCGGCGCACCTGCCGAGGCCGGTCCTTCGCGTCGGCAGGCGGTGTCCAGGAGGGGGTGCGGTCGGGTTGCATGGGCTCCTACGGAGGTGAGGGTGCCGGCCCGAGGAGCGGCCGGCGACGACTGGAGGATCTTAGCTCATTGTTACCTATACTCACAATGAACGGACTCCTGATATTGTTCCCGCATGACCACCCCCGACCCCGAGGGCCGGCTCGCCGAGCAGCTGCTGCGCCTCACCCGCCGGGTCCACCGCATCCAGAAGCACCATCTGGAGCGCCGTGACCTGGGCGTCACCCCGGCCCAGTCCCGGCTGCTGCGCACCCTTGCGCACTACGCCTCACCGCCGCGCATGGCGGACCTCGCCGAGCGCCTGGAGGTGGTGCCGCGCGCGGTGACGACACTGGTCGACGGGTTGGAGGCGAACGGCATGGTGCGCCGGGCACCGGATCCGACGAACCGCCGGGTGACCCGGATCGAGCTGACCGACGACGGGCGCGCGACGCTCGGGGAACTGCGCGCCGCACGCCGGTCGGCGGCGGAGGAGATCCTGGCCCCGCTCTCCGCCGAGCAGCGCGACCTGCTCGGCGGACTGCTCGACACCCTCCTCGACGGCGCAGTCGCCCAGCGCTGCTGAACCCTCGGGTCGGTGCCGGGCCCGTCCGGCAAGGACGTGCGGCAACCGGGCGCGGCCGCGGGGCCGGTCGGAGGCGGCCCGCCCGTCCGGGACGGTGGCCGCCTGCCGGGGATGACGGGCCGGTACGGGACGGTGGCCGCGTCGCCCCCTGCGCACCGCCCCCGCGGCAGCGGCCGTCACTCCAGTACGGCCGTCATTCACCAGCAGCCGTCACTCACCAGTGTCTGTCACTCGGCAACGGCCGTCACCCACCAGCAGCCGTCGCTCAGCAACGGCTGTGGCTCAGCAACGGCTGCCGTCCTCGGTGAGCACCCCTTGGACTGTCGTCAGCGAGCGGTCGTAGCAGCCGTGCGAGCCGGACAGCCGGTAGCGTTCGCTCGTCGTACCGACCGCGTGCCGCTGGTCACGGGGCACGTTCAGGGTGTAGGTCGCGTCGCCGGAGTAGGTGTCGTCGAACCGCGACCACGAGAGGCGCCGACCGCCCAGGCCGGCCTCCACCGACGCCCGGTCGCCGAGGGTGAGAACCGTGCGCAGCCGGTCGTCCGCTCCGATGGTCGTCGCGCCGTCCATCGTGTACGTCCGGTCCGTACGCGTGGTCCGGGCCACCCCGTCGGCGCCGACGGTGACGGACTCCCTGTCCGTCCAGGTGGCGTCGAGCCCGTCCGTCGTCTCACCGTCGGTCCAGCGGTGCGCGGAGGTGTTCGCCAGGGTACGGCTGACGGTGGTCGTCACCCGGCCGTGCGAGGTGTCCAGGTACCCCGCGACGGCCAACCGGTGACCGGCCCGGGTGTCCACCCGGTGCTCCACGGAACCGGGCGTGTACGTGGAGGAGTTGACGAGGTCGGTCACCCGGTGCGTGGTGAGTCCGCCGGTGACCCGGGTGCGGTGCGGGTCCTGCCAGACGAGGACGTTCACCGGCGCGCTCCAGCCGGACTGCCCTTCGGGGACACCGTCCACGGATATCTCGACCCGGTGCGGACGGCCGTCGTTGAGCAACCCGGCGAACGGGGTCAGGTCGTACTCGACCGGCCGCACGTCGAAGGCGCGTGGGCCCGGAATCACGTACCAGAGGAAGGGGTTGGACCAGCCACCGGTCCATACGTTCGGGAACGGCGCTGCGATCCCCGCCAGTTGGCCGTCGACCTTGATCTGCACCTCACGGTAGGGGCCCCGGTCGGCCTTGCAGGAGTACGGAGCGGGGTCGGCCACGGTCAGGTACCAGAACTCCTCGCAACCGCCCCCGGATCCGGTGGCATACACCTCGGCGAGGATGCGCTCGCTGTTGCGCGGAGTGGTGAGGGTGGTGCCCTGGCCGGTGTCGGTGTCGGTGAGGGTGAGGACCCGGTCCGGTGTGGCCGCGGCCCTGCCCGCGTAGAAGGTCAGGGTGACCTTGACGTCGATGACACCGGTGTAAGTGTCGTCCACGACGTTCCCGATGAGCATCTCGACGTCCTGGGGATCGCTGAAGGTGTCGCTGTAGCGGGTCACGTCCTTCTCCATGGACCACTCGATACCGTCCGGCGAGGGCTCCGGCGTGGAAGTGCGCAGGATCTCGACCCCGCCGACGTGCAGATAGCCCAGCCGGTCGTACTGACGCCCCCGCACCTTGCCGTCGAGGCGCAGCACGACCTTGCTCCAGCGGTCACCGCAACCGCGCGGTGGCGTGTACGCGCCCCGGTACGGCGTGAAGTCGCGGAACTGGACCTCCGCGAGCGTGACCCGGCAGGATCTGGCATCCGGAACGGCGACCGGGGGCGCGGCGGTCACCGGGTCGTGCCAGTCGGTGCCGAACTCGGCCGGGACGTCGGCCGGAGCCTCGGCCGGGGCGGGCACCCGGGGCTGGGCCGGGATGTGTGCCCGAGCCGGGAGGATCCGGGCCGAGGCCACCGGGGAGCCGAGGAGGACGCTCGCCAGGAGGACCACCCCTGCGAGCATGCACATGACTATGCGTCTTCTCATGGCCGGTGTTCTACGGGGCGGTCGGCCGTCTCGGCAATGCCGCGTCCAGCCGGACGAGGCCGCGCGGTCCCTTCCACCGACAGGCTTGTCCGTTTCCCGCGCCACCGTGGAAAAACCCCTTGATTTTCGCCGTGCACCGACGCGAGCCTTGCACGGTTTGCTGCCGCCGCTCCTGTCCTCACCCCCGTCCGATTCCGCCCTGACACGAACCACTGGGACCTCATGCAGATCCAAGACCTTCCGTATCCCGACCCGGGTGTGCCGGACGCACGCTCGGGCCCCCGATTCCTGTGGTGGCTGGGGCGCAATCAACTGGGTGGCCAGCTGAAGGCGCTGGCCTGGGGCCTGCTCCATTTCACCTCCGTCTCGTCGTTGCCGTTCTGCGTGGGCCTCGCCGTCCAGGCCGTCGTCGACCGCTCGGGCACCCGGCTCGCCCTGGCCGGCCTGCTGATGGCGGTCTGCGGGATCGGCGTCGCGGTGGGTGACACCTTCCTGCACCGCGCCGCCGTCACCAACTGGATCACCGCCGCCGCCCGCGTCCAGCAACTGCTCGCCCGCAAGGCCGCCCTGCTGGGTTCGGGGCTGACCCGGCGGGTCGCGGCCGGTGAGGTGGTGGCCGTCTCGACCGGCGATGTCGAGAAGATCGGCTGGTTCGTCGAAGCCGTCTCCCGCTTCACCGCAGCCGCCCTGACGGTCGTCCTGGTCTGCGTGGGCCTGCTCGTCTACCAGCCCGCTCTCGGCGTCCTCGTGGCGGTCGGCCTGCCCTTGCTGGCCCTCGCGGTCCTGCCGCTGCTGCCCCGGGCCACCCGGCGCGCCGATCTCCAACGCGAGAAGGCGGGTCGGGCGACGGAACTGGCCTCGGACACCGTCGCAGGACTGCGGGTGCTGCGCGGCATCGGCGGCGAGGAACTGTTCCTCGACCGCTACCGGCGCGCCTCGCAGGACGTACGGCACGCCGCCGTACGCAGCGCCCGGATGTGGTCCCTGATCGCGGCACTCCAGGTGCTGCTGCCGGGCCTGCTGCTGGTCGCGGTCGTCTGGCACGGCATCGGCCTCGCCCGCCAGGGCCGCATCGACGTCGGCGAACTGGTCACCGTCTACAGCGCGGTGATGATCCTCGCCTACCCGCTGCAGCACTTCCAGGAGATCGCCATGGCGTACTCCTTCTCCCGCCCGTCGGCCGAGCGGGCCTCCCGCGTGCTGTCCCTGGAGCGGCATACGGACGCCGGCGGATCACGCGCGGCCGAGGTGCCCAGCGGTGATCTGTACGACCCGGCCACCGGCCTGCTCGCGCCGGCCGGCCTGCTCACCGCCGTGGTGTGCGGCGACCCGGACGCGGCGGGACGGCTCGCCGAACGGCTGGGCGGCCATCCGGCCGAACCGGGCCCCTCGGTACTGCTCGGCGGCGTACCGCTCGACGAACTCCCCCTCGACAGCGCCCGCACCGCCGTCCTGGTCCAGGACAAGGATCCGGTCCTGCTGTCCGGCACGCTCCGCGACCTCCTCGACGTACCCGCGTCCGCCGGCGTCCGCGCCAAGGACGCGCTGGCGGCCGCGCAGTGCGGCGACGTACTGGAAACCCTCGTCGAGGGGTCCGCGGACACGCGGGATCCCATGGACGCCCGGATCACGGAACGGGGACGGTCGCTGTCCGGCGGCCAGCGCCAGCGGCTCGCGCTGGCCCGGTCGCTGATCACCGACCCCGAGGTGCTCGTCCTGGACGAGCCGACCTCCGCCGTCGACTCGCACACCGAGGCGCGGATCGCGGAGGGCGTGCGGAAGCTGCGGACGGGACGTACGACGGTGGTGTTCACCTCGTCGCCGCTCCTCCTGGACCGCGCGGACCGGGTCGCGCTGGTGCACGGCGGCGAGCTGACGGCCGTCGGCGCGCACCGCGATCTGCTGCGCACGGAGCCTCGGTACCGGGCCGTCGTGACCCGCGAGACGGAGGACGAGCCGGTGGCGCTCGGGGCTCGGGACGACCGAGACGACCGGGACGACCGGGACGACCCGCGGGATCCGCTGGACGACGAAGCCGCCCTGCCGGGCGTCCTTGAAGAGATCGAGGAGAGCGCATGATCGGCGTTGCGCCACCGGCGTACGACCCGGCGGCCCCGACGACCGCCACCACCCTGCCCGTCGGCACCGCGAGGACCGTGCGCGCCTACGTGGCCGAACTGTTCCGGCGGCACCGCCGCGCCTTCCTGCTCCTCATGGCCGTCAACACGATGGCCGTGGTCTCCTCCATGGCGGGCCCGTACCTCCTCGGCGGACTCGTGCAGCGGGTGTCCGACGGGGCACGGGAACTGCATCTGGGCCTGACCGCCGGGCTGTTCGTGCTCGCGCTCGCCGTACAGGCCGTGTTCGTGCGCGAGGTGCGGCTGCGCGGCGCGGTGCTCGGTGAGCGGATGCTGGCCGACCTGCGCGAGGACTTCCTCGTCCGTTCGGTCGGGCTGCCGCCCGGCGTCCTGGAACGCGCCGGCACCGGCGACCTGCTCTCCCGCATCACCACGGACATCGACCGGCTGGCCAATGCCATGCGCGAGGCCGTGCCGCAGCTGTCGATCGGCGTCGTCTGGGTGGCGCTGCTGCTCGCCGGACTCGTCGTCACGGCGCCGCCGCTGGCTGCGGCCGTCCTGCTCGCCGTGCCGCTGCTGGTGATCGGCTGCCGCTGGTACTTCAAACGGGCCCCGTCCGGCTACCGCTCGGAGGCCGCCGGATACGCCGCCGTGGCCGCCGCGCTCGCCGAGACCGTCGACGCCGGCCGCACCGTCGAGGCCCACCGTCTGGGCGCCCGGCGCATCGCCCTGTCGGAACGCCGGATCAAGGAATGGACCGCGTGGGAGCGGTACACCCTCTGGCTGCGCTCCGTGCTCTTTCCGGTCATCAGCCTCACCCACGTGGTGGTGCTCGGCTCGGTCCTGATGGCCGGCGGGGTCTTCGTCCTGCGGGGCTGGATCGGAGTGGGCCAGCTGACCACGGGTGCGCTCATCGCGCAGATGCTCGTCGATCCGGTCAACCTGATCCTGCGCTGGTACGACGAGGTGCAGGTCGCCCAGGTGTCGCTGGCGCGCCTGGTCGGGGTGCGGGAGATCGAGCCGGAAGCCGGGGACGCCGAGCTGGCCCCCGAAGGCCGGGACGTACACGCGGACCAGGTGCACTTCGGCTACCGCGAGGGTGTCGACGTCCTGCGCGAGGTGTCGCTCTCGGTCGCGCCCGGCACCCGGCTCGCCCTGGTCGGTCCCTCGGGTGCGGGCAAGTCCACCCTGGGCAGACTGCTCGCGGGCATCTACGGGCCCCGCAACGGCCGGATCACCCTGGGCGGCGCCGAGCTGTCCCGGATGACCGCCGAACGCGTCCGCTCCCACGTCGCCCTCGTCAATCAGGAGCACCACGTGTTCGTGGGCACCCTGCGCGACAACCTGCTGCTCGCCCGCACCGACGCCGCGGACGCGGAGCTGTGGGCGGCACTGGGCGCGGTCGACGCGGACGGCTGGGCGCGGGACCTGGAGGACGGGCTGGACGCCGAGGTCGGCTCGGGCGGTCTGGCGCTCACCCCGGCACAGGCCCAGCAGATCGCCCTGGCCCGACTGGTGCTGGCCGACCCGCACACCCTGGTCCTGGACGAGGCGACCTCGCTCCTCGACCCCCGGGCGGCCCGTCACCTCGAACGCTCCCTGGCCCGTGTCCTGGACGGCCGCACCGTGGTCGCCATCGCCCACCGGCTGCACACCGCGCACGACGCCGACGTCATCGCCGTCGTCGAGAACGGCCGCATCAGCGAGCTGGGCAGTCACGACGAGCTGGTCGCGGCCGACGGGGCGTACGCGGCGCTGTGGCGGTCCTGGCACGGGTGAGCGGGACACCGCGAACGGCACGAGTGGTGGAGGCGGCACCACGGACCCCGGCGTGTACGAGCAGGCCACCGCCTCGGCTCGTCCAGATGATCGGCGCACCACCGGGTGCCCTGGCACCCATGGCATCGAGGGGTGGCGAGCGGGGCAGGCGGTGGGGCGAGGCGCCCCTCCGCCGGCGGTCACGCTGCTCGGGGGAGCGGGCCGCGGGGCAGGTGGGGCGGCGGGCGCGGACGCCGGACGGGAGCCGTGGCGTTGCGCGGTCCCGAAGCGGAGTGAAAGGCTGGAGAACGGCACCGGTTCGGGGGATGCCCGGGAACCGTCGGGTTCGAGCCGGGTGAGACCTGTGCCCCACGTGCCGGTGGTCCACCACCGACCATGGCGGGAACGGGCCGTCCCCACCACCTGGAGGTACCCGTGAACAGCTCCGACGGATGGGGGGACGACGTCTACCAGCCGGATGGATCCGAGATCCAGGAGGACTCGGGGCTGCTCGACGCCGAGGACACACTGGTCGACGACGGTGTCGAAGATCCACTCGACCGAGGCTGGTCTCCCCCCGAGCGGCCGTGGGCGGTGGAACACTCCGGTGTGACGGCGGCCGAGGGCCACGAGGGCGAGACGCTGGACCAGCGTCTGGCCGAGGAGCAGCCCGATCTCGCCGTACCCGACGGTGACGGCATCGGCGACTGCCAGGGCACCGACGGCGAACTGCTCGACAACGAGGTCGGCGACCTCCGCTCCGGCCGCCTCGTCGCACCCGACGAGGGTGCCCACGAGGACGATGAAAGCGCACTCGTCGCCACCGACGTGGGCATCGACGGGGCGGGCGCCTCCGCCGAGGAGGCCGCGATGCACGTCGTGGACGAGGACTCCTTCTCCACCTGAGCCCGGCCGCACCCACCCGCCGACCGTCCCGCGCGAGGAGCCGCCATGCAGCAGGACAAGCACCCCGACTACCACCCCGTGGTCTTCCGCGACCGCTCCGCCGGCTACGCCTTCCTCACCCGGTCCACCGCCACCAGCGACCAGACCATCGACTGGGACGACGGCGAGACGTACCCGGTGGTGGACGTCGAGATCTCCTCGGAGAGCCACCCCTTCTACACGGGCAAGGCCCGCACGGTCGACTCGGAGGGCCGTGTCGCACGCTTCGAGCGCCGGTACGGCGGGGCGGGGCGGGACTCCGCCGGGAGCGGCGGGGCCGCCTGACCCTGGAGCACCCGCCTCCGGAGCACCCGGCCGACCGGGCCGCAGGCACCACGGACGCGCCCGTCCCCGTGCCCAGGCGCCCGGTCCTCCGCTTCGACCACGGCTCGAAACTCCTCCCGGACCGCGGCCCGGACACCGACCCGGTCCTCGGCCCCGATCTCCACCCTGGCCCCGGCCCGGATCGGCGCCTGGGCCCCGGCACCGATCGCGGACACCGCTCAGATCACATTGAGCGCCGCCGCGCAGCCCACTCCGCCGAGTAGCATGAACACCGGCATCAGCACCTTCAGCTCGACCCAGCTGCCCGCCCGGAACCGCATGGCCTTGGGCGGACCCAAGGGGTACCAACGCTTGCGGCCGACCGGGATCGGCCACAGGATCGGGCAGCCGGAGACGGTCAGCGCGTCCCCGATGTCGTGCACCAGCGCCCCCAGCACGATGGGCAGCCCCAGCCACAGGTACTCCTGGCCGGGATCGGTGAACAGCCAGTCGGAACCATTGCCTGGTTTGTCCAGAACGCCGGCAAGGATCCACGCGCTGGTCGCGGCCAGCAACCACACCAGGATGTCGCTGCTGGACCCGCGGGCCGCCCGCCACAGCAGTCCCTCGATCGCCAGCACCATGTGGACGAAGAGGATCGCCAGCACCGCCCACCGGCCGCCAGTGATCGCCAGGGCCGAGGCACCCGCGCCGATCAGTACCGCCCACAGCCAGGTGTGCGTCAGCGTCCGGTGCCCACCGGTGCGGCGTGTGTCGCCCCTCATCCGGGTGCCCTTGTAGACGGCGTAGGAGAGCTTGTCCACGATCTCGCACAGCCCTCGCGACACGGGCCCGAAGGCGCGCGAGATGGTGGCCGCCTTGTGATCGAGGTCCGGAGCGAGCGCCGCACCGGCGCTGATCAGGGCGCCCACAAGGAGGACCGGCCAGGGCATCGGATGCCCGGCCGCGGCGGCGGCCGCCCCGACGCCGAGCCAGGCCGCGGCCCCCGACAGTGAGTGTGCTGGTCCCATCATCGCCGTTGCCCGCCCCATTCCTCTTGTACCACTGTCCAGTTGACCTGGTGCATTGACGCTCCGTCGGCGACACAGCGTAGCGGTAGCGATCTTCGTACTCGCAGCCGATTCCCGTATCGGCCGGGTCGCCAGGCAAGATGGGTGCGTGACCCTCATCGATCAGCTGCCGCCGACCGCCGACCCCGACGCCCTCTACGAAGCCTTCGAGTCGTGGGCGCGGGATCGCGGTCTCACGCTCTACGCCCATCAGGAGGAGGCGCTGATCGAGGTGGTCTCCGGCGCGAACGTGATCGTGTCGACGCCCACCGGGTCCGGCAAGAGCATGATCGCCGCGGGCGCCCACTTCGCCGCGCTGGCCCGGGACGAGGTCACCTTCTACACCGCCCCGATCAAGGCGCTCGTCTCGGAGAAATTCTTCGAGCTGTGCAAGATGTTCGGCACCGAGAACGTCGGCATGCTGACCGGTGACGCCTCCGTCAACGCCGATGCCCCCGTGATCTGCTGCACGGCCGAGGTGCTGGCCTCCATCGCACTGCGTGACGGCAAGGACGCGGACGTCGGCCAGGTCGTCATGGACGAGTTCCACTTCTACGCGGAGGGCGACCGCGGCTGGGCCTGGCAGATCCCGCTGCTGGAACTGCCCCAGGCCCAGTTCATCCTCATGTCGGCCACGCTCGGCGACGTGTCCTTCTTCGAGCAGGACCTCACCCGACGCACCGGCCGGCCCACCTCGGTCGTCCGCTCGGCGACCCGTCCGGTGCCCCTCTCCTACGAGTACCGGTTCACCCCGCTCACGGAGACCCTCACCGACCTCCTCGAAACCAGGCAGGCCCCGGTCTACATCGTCCACTTCACGCAGGCGCAGGCCGTGGAGCGGGCACAGGCGCTGATGAGCATCAACATGTGCTCGCGCGAGGAGAAGGAGCAGATCGCCGAGTTGATCGGCAGTTTCCGCTTCACCACCAAATTCGGCCGCAACCTCTCCCGTTACGTCCGTCACGGCATCGGTGTGCACCACGCAGGCATGCTGCCCAAGTACCGGCGGCTGGTGGAGAAGCTCGCCCAGGCCGGCCTGCTGAAGGTCATCTGTGGCACGGACACACTCGGCGTGGGCGTCAACGTGCCCATCCGGACCGTGTTGTTCACGGCGCTGACCAAGTACGACGGCAACCGCGTCCGTACCCTGCGCGCCCGTGAGTTCCACCAGATCGCGGGCCGGGCCGGCCGGGCCGGATTCGACACCGCCGGTCTGGTCGTGGCGCAGGCTCCGGAGCACGTCATCGAGAACGAGAAGGCCCTCGCCAAGGCGGGTGACGACCCGAAGAAGCGCCGCAAGGTGGTCCGCAAGAAGGCGCCGGAGGGTTTCGTCGGCTGGACCGAGAACACCTTCGACAAGCTCATCGCCTCCGAGCCGGAGCCTCTGACCTCCCGTTTCCGGGTGACGCACACCATGCTGCTGTCGGTGATCGCCCGTCCCGGCAATGCGTTCGAGGCGATGCGCCGACTGCTGGAGGACAACCACGAGCCACGCAGGCAGCAGCTGCGGCACATCCGCCGGGCGATCGCCATCTACCGCTCGCTGCTGGACGGCGGCATCGTCGAGAAGCTCGACAAACCGGATGCCGAGGGTCGTATCGTCCGGCTCACGGTCGACCTCCAGCAGGACTTCGCCCTCAACCAGCCGCTGTCCACGTTCGCGCTCGCCGCGTTCGAACTGCTGGACCCGGAGTCGCCGTCGTACGCGCTGGACATGGTCTCCGTCGTGGAGTCCACCCTTGACGACCCGCGGCAGATCCTGGTCGCGCAACAGAACAAGGCGCGTGGCGAGGCGGTCGCCGCGATGAAGGCGGACGGCGTCGAGTACGAGGAGCGCATGGAGCGCCTCCAGGACGTCACGTACCCGAAGCCCCTGGAGGAACTCCTCTTCCACGCGTACAACACCTACCGCAAGAGCCATCCCTGGGTCGGCGACCATCTCTTGTCGCCGAAGTCCGTCGTCCGCGACATGTACGAACGGGCCTTGTCCTTCACCGAGTTGGTGTCGTTCTACGAACTCGCGCGCACCGAGGGCATCGTGCTGCGCTACCTGGCCGGCGCCTACAAGGCCCTGGAGCACACCGTCCCCGACGACCTGAAGTCCGAGGACCTCCAGGATCTGATCGCCTGGCTCGGCGAGATGGTGCGCCAGGTCGACTCCAGTCTGCTGGACGAGTGGGAGCAGTTGGCCAATCCGGAGGAGATGACGGCCGAGGAGGCCCAGGAACGGGCCGACGAGGTGAAACCCGTCACCGCCAACGCACGCGCCTTCCGGGTCCTGGTCCGCAACGCGATGTTCCGCCGGGTCGAACTCGCCGCCCTCGACCAGGTCGACGAACTCGGCGAGATGGACGCCGAGGCCGGCTGGGACGCGGATGCCTGGGGCGAGGCGATGGACAAGTACTGGGACGAGTACGAGGACCTGGGTACGGGCCCCGACGCACGCGGGCCCAAGCTGCTCGTGATCGAGGAGGAGCCGCGCAACGGTCTGTGGCGTGTCCGTCAGATCTTCGACGATCCGAACGACGATCACGACTGGGGCATCAGCGCGGAGGTCGACCTCACCGCGTCCGACGCCGAAGGCCGTGCGGTCGTCCGGGTCACCTCCGTCGGCCAGCTGTGAACACTGGAGAATCACGCCCATGACGAACCCTGCCGAAAGGCTTGTCGACCTGCTCGACCTGGAGCAGATCGAGGTCAACATCTTCCGTGGCCGTAGCCCGCAGGAATCCCTGCAACGGGTCTTCGGCGGCCAGGTCGCGGGCCAGGCGCTGGTCGCCGCAGGGCGCACCACGGACAACGAGCGCCCGGTGCACTCGCTGCACGCGTACTTCCTCCGTCCGGGCAGGCCGGGCGTGCCGATCGTGTACCAGGTGGAGCGCATCCGCGACGGGCGGTCGTTCACCACCCGGCGGGTCACGGCTGTGCAGCAGGGCCGCACGATCTTCAATCTGACCGCCTCCTTTCACAAACCCGAGGAAGGACCGTTCGAGCACCAGCTGCCGCCGGCCCGGGAGGTACCGGATCCGGAAACCCTGCCGACGATCGCCGACGAGATCCGCGAGCACCTCGGGGCCCTGCCGGATCAGCTGGAGCGGATGGCGCGCCGTCAGCCCTTCGACATCCGTTACGTCGACCGGCTGCGGTGGAACGCCGAGGACGTCAAGGACGCGGAGCCGCGCAGCGCGGTGTGGATGCGGGCCGTGGGTCCGCTGGGCGACGATCCGCTGGTGCACACCTGCGCGCTCACCTACGCGAGCGACATGACCCTCCTCGACGCGGTGCGCATCCCCGTCGAACCGCTGTGGGGACGGCGGATCTTCGACCTGGCGTCCCTCGACCACGCCATGTGGTTCCACCGCCCGTTCCGCGCGGACGAGTGGTTGCTGTACGACCAGGAGTCACCGGTCGCGACCGGTGGCCGCGGGCTGGCCCGCGGTCGTATCTACGACAGAGAGGGGCGCCTGCTCGTGTCGGTCGTCCAGGAGGGCCTGTTCAGGGCCCTCTAGCCGAAGGGCTCGCGCTCTCGCGCGCCGGGTGCTTCCGCCGCGCAGCCGGTCGAGCAGTCCGCGGGGCCGCTCGGGTGCCCTGGCCGCGGGCGGGCCGCAGCGGGGGGTGGCTGCCTTGCTGTGAGCGGTCACCGGGGCCGGCCGCGGCGGGGGCTGGACAACGGGCGCCACGGAACGCGGTGCGGACCGCTGCGCGCGTGCTTCGTCCACCACGCGCGCCAGCTCGCTCCTCAGCCAGCCGATCTCGTCCTGCTGGTCCGCTGTCATGATCTTCTCCGCAAGGTGTGCGGAGGGCGATCCCGGCCGGCCGTGGACGGGCGGCCCTGGCCGGAAACGGTTGAGATGGGCGCGCTCGTGGGCGTCCGGGACGACGTCCGCGACGTGGGCGGGCTCGAGGAAGGCGGCCACGGCCCCGGCGCGTTCCCATGGGTCGTCGGTCTGCCGCAGCAGGAATCCCAGGTGACGTCCGCGCCAGTTGCGGGGGCGGAGGTCGAGGCCGGCCCCGAGCCGGCCGCGCAGTTCCTCGGGCATACGGCCCGTCAGCAGGTCGGCGCGCTTGCCGTCGGCCCCGAACTGTCGTAGTTCGGCGGCCAGATAGAGCCAGACCACCGCACGATAACGATTGACGTAGAGCTTCACGGGCGCCACCAGGCCGAGGCGCGCGAGTCGGGTGAACCTGCCGGTCGGCACACGCAGGAGGGCCGCGCCCGCCGCGGTGCCCACGGTCGCGACGTCCCCCTGGAGTGTTTCGGGGAAATTCTCGGCCGAGCACAAGCGATCGATCTCCGCCCGTGCGACCCGGCGGCCTCCGCCGTCCTCGTCCGGCACGGTCCGGATCCGCCCCAGATGCACGGCGAGATCGAACTCACCGCGCTTGAGTCCGAGTTCGCGTGCCGCGCGGCTCGGGGCGCAGGTGAGACGGCGAGGTGGTGTGACAGTGCTGCCCGGCATGGTGCTACTCCCCCGTGGAGTCAGTGCTCACGCTGTGTGCGTTCGCCGTGACACATGACGTTAGCCGCTCGCACGGATGTCGTGGCGAGCCTGTGGACAACTCCATCGGGCAGGAGAAACGTGCAGGTCAGACAGGCGCGATCAAAGATCTTTTCGTCAGAGATCCGCCTGGGATCGCCCAGAGATCTGCCAGGTGTTCCGTCACTGATCCGAGGCAGGTCCGCGCTCGGGTTGCCGGGCGTCCACGCCGAGGTGCTCACCGACCCGGTTGACGAGCAGTGTCATCTCGTAGGCGATCTGCCCGATGTCCACTTCGGCGCCGCTGAGCACGCACAGACAGCTGCCGGATCCCGCGGCGCTCACGAACAGCACGGCGTCGTCGTATTCGATCATGGTCTGGCGTACTCTGCCCGCGCCGAAGTGGCGGCCCGAGCCCTTGGCCAGGCTGTGCAGCCCGGAGGCTATCGCGGCGAGGTGCTCGGCGTCCTCGCGGCGCAGGCCGGTGCTCGCCCCCGTCACCAGCCCGTCGTTCGACAGCACCAGTGCGTGCCGTACGTGTTCCACGCGTTCGGTCAGGTCGTCGAGCAACCAACCGAGCCGCTGGTTCTGCGCCATGTGCCGTCTCCCCGTGTGATGTCGCCCTCTGGCCGGAGGATCCCTCAGCCAGCCTTACCCACGACCGTCGTCCCGGCAAGGAGGATGGGAGGCATGGCACAGAAGATGACCGATGAGGAATGGCGGGCGTTCGTCTCTGAGGGCACCCGCACCGGAAAGCTGTCCACCGTACGGGCCGACGGGAGCCCGCACGTCGCCCCGATCTGGTTCCTGCTGGACGGGGACGACGTGGTCTTCAACACGGGAAAGGAGACGGTGAAGGGGCGCAATCTGGCCCGTGACGGGCGGGTCGCGCTATGCGTGGACGACGACCGGCCGCCGTTCCACTTCGTCGTGCTGAACGGGCAGGCCCGGCTGTCGGAGGATCTCGACGAGGTCCGGCACTGGGCGACCAGGATCGGGGCCAGGTACATGGGCGAGGAGCGCGCGGAGGAGTTCGGCGCGCGCAACGGGGTACCGGGTGAACTGTTGGTCCGTGTCGCCGTGGACAAGGTGGTGGCGGTTCGGGATCTGGCGGACTGACGGCGTTTCAGTGCAGCGCCGCCGGGCCGAGGTGGGGCGTATCGCGACGCCCGGCCCGGCGGTGTGACGGCCGGAGGCGGGGACCCAGGGATCGGTGAAAGCTGTGCTGGCGAACCAGTTGGCGCGACCGGCGGGAGGCGCCGTGCGCGGATGGTGCGGCCCCGCCCCAGCTCCAGCCCTGGCCCCGGGCCGACACGTGCCACCGCCCATGACAGCCCGCGGGCGGCCGGCCAGATGCGGTGTGATCCAGGTGTGCCAGGACCCGGACACCAGCCGGAAGCGGACAGGCGAAGGGGACCTTTGTCGAAAGGTGTCGGTAACTGACGCGGAAAATGTGCCGGCCCGATCGCTTCACGCTCGGACACGGGCGCGGAGGCACCTTTCGTGCCGGTGCGGGATCATGCGGAACATGAGCGACGACCACACACATGTGCAGGAGTTCTTCACAGCGCGCGCGGCCGACTGGGACCGGCGGTTCCCGGACGACGGCCCGGCCTACGCCGCCGCCGTCGCCGCTCTCGGGCTGCGACCCGGGGACCGCGTGCTCGACGCGGGGTGCGGTACTGGCCGCGCCCTGCCGCCGCTGCGCGCGGCCGTGGGCACGTCGGGAGTGGTCGTGGGCGTCGACCTGACTCCGGCGATGCTCCATGAGGTGGTCCGTGCCGGTCGGGAGCGGGACGGGCGGCTGCTGCTCGCCGACGTGATCGCACTACCGCTGCGTACGGCGGCCCTCGACGCCGTGTTCGCCGCCGGGCTGATCGCGCATCTGCCCCATCCCACTGAGGATCTGCGGGAGTTGGCTCGTGTGGTGCGGCCGGGCGGCACGCTGGCCCTGTTCCATCCGATCGGCCGCGCGGCGCTCGCGGCCCGCCAGGGGCGGCGGATCACGCCGGACGACCTGCGCGCCGAAGCCAACCTGCGGCCGCTGCTGGCGGGGTCGGGGTGGCGTATGACCTCGTACGTCGATGAGGACGCCCGGTTTCTCGCCCTGGCGGTCCGGGAAGGCTGAGCACGGTCCGGGGCACCCCGCCAGGCGTGAGCCCGCCCTTTCTCGGCGCCCCGTCCGCCTCAGCCGCGCCCCCGTCCTCCCCGTCTGCTCCCCTCCACCGCCCAGGTGCCTTCTTCCGCCGCCGATCTGCCCTCTTCTGTCACCACGGCCGTGACCTTACGTTGAGGAGAACAGGCATAGGACGGAAAAAGACTCGACACAGGAGGAAGGTGGTCCGCATGTTCGACAGGATCCGCGCGTACGTCGCCGGATTCGGCGGTTCCGCCCACGCGGAGAACGCCGGACTTCGTGAACGACGCGCCCACAACTTGTTCGAAGCTGCGGCCGCCTATGTGGCGGCCCGCGCGGAGGACGACCAGGACCAGATCGACGAGACTGTGGCCTGGGTGTCGCCGGAGGCGTTGTCGTTCGGGGTGAGCGAACTGGCCTGTCGGGCCGTCATCGCGCTGGCCCGGGAGCGTGACGAATCGCCGCGCACAGTGGCTCGTGACCTCCTGGGTCTGCCGGCGGCCTGAGCGCGTGTCCACCGCCGCTCCGCGGTCGTTTCGCCCGCTTCAGGCGGAAAACTGCAGCTCCGGGTGTGAAAGTGAGTCGTGACAACTGGCTTCCGGTCACACTATGGTGCGCGCCGTTGGACGAACCACTGGGGAGGCTGGGATGGCCGGGACGGACGAGGAGGTCGTCGCCGCCGCGGACGATGCGCTGTACGTGCTCACGGCAGTACTGCTGACGCCCGCGCAATTTCCGAGCGTGCTGGGCGATGACTATCCGGCGGCGTGCGCGGCGCTCGGCCTCGCGCCGCTGGCCGACGGGTACGGTCTGGTGCTCGGCCAGGACGGTGCGGGCGCCCGCTGGACGGTCGTCATCGACGACGTCTCGCTGGTAGCCGTAGCGATCGCGTCCTGGGACTGCGGCATGGAGCACGACCTGTCGCCGGACGAGCGCACGGTCGTCGCGGCTCTGCCGGGCTGGCCGCTCGCGGTCGCGGTAGCCGCGCCCGGGGTGCCGGCACCGCACGACCCGGGTCCTGACGTGGTGGACGGCCCGCCGTTGACTCCGCCGGACACCAGTACCTGGGGCCCGGCCCAGCGGCGGCTGGGCGCCGACGAGATCGCGTTGCAGTGGGCGGTCTGGCGTGAGCAGATCGACGAGGCCGACCTCCCCGCGCCCGCACCGGCTCCACAGCGCGCCCCCGGAACGACCTCGGAAGCAGCCTCGGACGGGGCACCGGAACCGGCTACGGGCCACCGCGGCATCCGGCGCGTATTGGCCGAGGCCCGGGCCTACGTGGACGCGCCACCGCCCCTCGGCCGGATCCGCTCGGCCTTCGCCCCGGGTAACGCCCGGACGCTCCGCGCCGACGGCCCTGGCTGGTCGCTGGTGGCCCGCACCGACGACATCGCCTTCGTCCTGCTGGACGACGAGCCCGGTGAGGTACTGCCGGTGGGCCGCGGCCCGGAGTTGCCCGGCCTTCTGGAAGCCCTGGACAAGTTGGCCGTACGCCCCAGTTGACTGCCCCGGGCCCGCGCCCCTGGCGTGGTGCGGGCCCTGCCGCCTGTATCCGTCCGGTCCGCCTCCAGGCCCCTCGGGCGGCGTTGGGGGCGGTGCACACGCACGGAACCGATGGCCGGGCGGTACATCGCGCGAAGCCGCGATTATGCGGCCGGAGCGACCGTTCAGCCCTGCCATGGCACCCGGCCAGGAAGACCGCCGACGCGAGCAGCCCGACGGGATCAGCCCGACGCGGCAGCCGTCACAGGCGCCGGGAGCACTTGTGCGGGCACGATGAACGCGGCGGTCGCCCCCTCATGCCGGCGAGGCCAGACCCGTGCCAGAGCAATCGGAAACGCCCGGATCGAGGCGACGACGGCATCGCGTCACCGCCCCCTGACCATGCCATCGGCAGATCCGGGGGCGGCGATGGAATCGGCTGCCGCGCACCGAAGGGGCCGCACGGTACCGCAGGGCGGCGCGCCGCAGCGCCGGTCTCTCAGCGCCCGATTTCCTTTCGGGCCACTCGGCGCAGCCTGCGCCGCTGCGAAGGGTCCAGCGTCAGATACGCGGCGGCCGGAACCCCCACCACGATCAGGAACGCCACCCACCAAGGCAGCCATATCAGCAGGATGAGCCCGACCGCCACACCCCCTGCGGCGATCTTCGCGTTCTTCGACATGTGCGTCGCCTCCTTCGCGGCCACTGCCGCTCTCTGTTGTGAAAACGGGCCCGTGCTTCCCACGGTTCCGGACCGCGACCCTGAGACGTCCCTGATACGCGTCCCCTACGCATCCCTGAGGCCGGACTTCCCTGCCGCCTGTCGAACACCAAGTGAAGTGACTCAGGTCACAGCGTAGCCGTTCGGGGTCGGCCGCGGCCGTGAGGTACCTTCGGCAGCCTCTCCCACCAGTAGTCAAATTTGAGGAGTCGGGCCGAGCCGTGCAGAGCATCACCGCGGTGCCATCCTCCGAATCGTCCGAACTGACCCACTGCTGTGCCGTGTTCCTGCCGGCCGATCCCGCACGAGCCGGCCACATCGCCTTCTGGCGGCCGGACGGCCCCCCGCCCGCCACCGCCGGCTCCGGTGCCGTCACGGACCTGGGCGTGGCCGTGCCCGGCGAGCACGGGATCGAGCGGGTACGGGTACCGGCGGTGCTGCTGCCGGTACGCGCCGCCCTTCCGGTCCTCACCCGCGCGCGTACCGACACGCTCGCGGACCGGGCCACCGCGTTCTGGGGTTCGGCAGCAGTACTGGCCCTGCACTTCCTGGCCCGCGGGCTGCTGCTGCCCGGGCTCTCCCCCGCCGATCACGACGCCTGGCGGATCGGCCCCCTGTCCACAGGGGACGCGGAACTCGTCCGCGAGCTGGCGGCCTCGATGCCGCCCGAGGCACATGCCGTTCCGGTGAGCGACGCGGGGCCGCCCAGGCTGCCCGATCCGGAACTGCTGCTGCGCTCCTTCCTGGATGCGATCGCCGACACGCTCCCCCGCTCCCCCGCCGCGCCGCTGGTCACCGGCGGTCCGGCGTACGCGGCGGCACAGCCGCAGCACCTGCCCCGGCAGCGGGCGTGGGCGGACGACGTGGCCGCGGGCCACGACGCCGGCGTACGGCTCTCGCTACGGATCGAGGTTCAGGGCCTCGACGACGCGCTCCACGACGCCGCCGCGCCACGGTTCCGCGCCGTGCTCCAGGTGCACGCCACCGGCGGACCGGCGTCGGTCGCGGACGCGGCCGAAGTGTGGTCCGGCGGCCCGGTGGTCACGTCCTTCGGCCCCGCGCGCGGCTGGACGCACTGCTGGCCCTGCGGCGCGCCGCCCGCGCCTGGCCACCGCTCACGGCCCTGCTCTCGGCGACCGTACCGGACCACGTCGAACTCGCTGACGAGGAGGTCGCCGAACTCCTCGGAGCGGGCGCCCGGGCGCTGTCCGCGGCGGGCGTCGAAGTGCACTGGCCCAAGGAACTGTCCCGGGACCTGTCCGCCGGAGTGGACATCGGCCCGCCGGACGACGGGGGCGCGCGGGCCGCGGAACGCACGCGGGTGCCGTCGTTCCTCTCGGCCGACGCACGGCTCGCGTTCACCTGGCGGTTCACGCTGGACGACCGGGAACTCTCCCGTGCGGAGCTGGACCGGATGGCGGAGGCCGGACGCCCCCTCGTGCGGCTGCGCGACCAGTGGGTGCTGATCGACCCTCAGGAGGCGCGTCACGCCCGCGCGCGGCAGGACCGCGCCGTCACGCCCGTCGAGGCGCTCGGCGCCGCGCTGACCGGCTCCACGGAGGTCGACGGCCGCAGGGTCGACGTACGTCCCACCGGGTGGCTGGCGGAGCTGCGGAAGCGGCTCATGGCCCCCGAGGGTCAGCAGCCGGTCGGCCCGCCCGCGGCGCTCGCCGCCACCCTGCGCGACTACCAGGTGCGTGGTTTCAGCTGGCTGGCCCGGATGACGTCCCTGGGGCTCGGCTGCTGCCTGGCGGACGACATGGGGCTCGGCAAGACGGTCACGCTGATCGCCCTGCATCTGCACCGCCAGGCGGACGCCGCCGCGGCGGGTCCCACGCTCGTGGTCTGTCCGACGTCCCTGCTGGGCAACTGGCAGCGCGAGATCGAGAGGTTCGCGCCCGGCACACCGGTGCGCCGCTTCCACGGCCCGCGGCGCAGCCTGGACTCCCCGGCAGACGGGGAATTCGTCCTCACGACCTACGGCACGCTCCGCCTGCACGCGGAACGGCTCGCCGGGGTTCCCTGGGGGATGGTCGTCGCCGACGAAGCCCAGCACGTGAAGAACCCGTACTCGGCAACCGCGCGGGCCCTGCGCTCCGTCGAGGCACGCGCGCGCGTGGCGCTCACCGGCACCCCCGTGGAGAACAACCTCTCGGAACTGTGGGCGATCCTCGACTGGACGACCCCGGGGCTGCTCGGGCCCCACGGCGCGTTCCGCGCCCGGTTCGCCCAGGCGGTCGAGGGCGCCCGTGACCCCGCCGCCGCGCAGCGGCTCGCCCGGCTGGTGGGGCCGTTCCTGCTGCGCCGCCGCAAATCGGATCCGGGCATCGCGCCCGAGCTGCCGCCGAAGACCGAGACCGATCACGCCGTGCCGCTGACCGGGGAACAGGCGGCCCTGTACGAGGCCCTGGTCCGGGAGACGCTGGACGCGATCCCGGGGACCGGCGGCATGGCCCGCCGGGGACTGATCGTGAAGCTGTTGACCGGACTGAAGCAGATCTGCAATCACCCGGCGCAGTTCCTCAAGGAGGACGATCCGCGGATCGCGGGACGGTCGGGCAAGCTGGAGTCGCTGGACGAACTCCTCGGCACGATCCTCTCCGAGGGGGCGGGCGTTCTCGTCTTCACGCAGTACGTGCGGATGGCGCGCCTCCTGGAACGGCATCTCGCGGCCCGTGGAGTGCCCACGCAGTTGCTGCACGGCGGTACGCCCGTGGCCGAGCGCGAGACGCTGGTGCGGCGCTTCCAGGCGGGCGAGGTGCCCGTCTTCCTGCTCTCCTTGAGGGCTGCCGGGACGGGGCTGAACCTGACCCGGGCCGAGCACGTCGTGCACTACGACCGCTGGTGGAACCCCGCGGTGGAGGCGCAGGCCACCGACCGGGCGTACCGCATCGGGCAGACCCGGCCCGTACAGGTGCACCGGCTGATCGCCGAGGGAACCGTCGAGGACCGTATCGCCGAGCTGCTCGGCCGCAAACGGGAGCTGGCCGACGCCGTCCTCGGTTCCGCTGAGGCGGCCTTCACGGAACTGACCGACGGGGAGCTGGCCGACCTGGTGGAACTGCGCGGTGAGGCGCGATGACCCGGTACGAGGAGCAGGCGGAGAGGACGTTCCCCGCTCTGCCGCCCGCGCGCGGGCGGGGCTTCGCGCAGACGTGGTGGGGCCGGGCATGGCTGCGTGCCCTGGAGGACACGGCCCTGGACGGGGCGCAGGTGAAGGCGGGACGCCGGCTCGCGCGCTCGGGAGCGGTGGGCGCGGTCTCGGTGCGGCCCGGCCGGGTCACGGCCGTCGTCCGCGACCCCGGCCGGGCGGCGCACCGTGCGGACGTCCTGCTGCCGGAGCTGTCGGACGAACAGTGGGTCCGGTTCCTCGACCTGGCCGTCGAGCGCGCCGGGCACCTGGCGGCGCTGCTCGACCGCGAGATGCCACCGCACCTGGTCGAGGACTCGGCGGCCGCGGGCATCGAACTGCTGCCCGGGCTGGGCGACCTGGAGCCGGAGTGCGACTGCGGAGCCTGGGACCACTGCGGGCACACCGCGGCGCTGTGCCACCAGGTGGCACGACTGCTGGACGAGGATCCCTTCGTGCTGCTGCTGTTGCGGGGGCGGGACAGGCAGGCCCTCCTGGACGCCCTGCACCTGCGTACCGCGGTGCCCGAGGCGACGGAAGAGGCGCCGGAAGGGGTGGACGCGGCGGAAGTCTGGGCGGCCGGTGACATCCTGCCTCCCCTGCCCGCTCCGCCCGTCCTTCCGGACGCGCCCGGCCGGCCGCCGTCCTTCGACGCCGAGGCGGCGCCCGCGCCCGGGATCGACCCGGCTTCCCTCGGCTACCTCGCCGCGCGGACCTCCGTGGAGGCGTACCACCTGCTCACCATGGCACTCCACGGACCGGAAGGGGAGCGGGACGAACCGGAGCCGACACTCGGGCAGGACGTCGTGCGGCTCGCCACCGGAGCTCCTGCGGGGGCCGTGGCCCAGCGGCTGGCGGACGGGTCGGGGCGCGGTCGGGAAGGACTGGCGACGGCCGTGCGCGCCTGGCGTCTCGGCGGCGTGGAGGCGCTGTCCGTGCTCGACGAGGAGTGGCCGGTGGAGGGAGCCGCCCTGGCACGCGCGTGTGCCGTTCTGGATACCGCCTGGGACGAGGACGACCGGCCGGTGTTCGATCGGACGGGCAACCGGTGGACGGTGCGAGGTGAGGGCGTCCAACTGCGGTGGGGACGGGACGGCCGCTGGTGGCCCTTCCGCAAGGACGGTCACTGGATTCCGGCGGGGGACGCGTCGCGGGATCCCGCGACGGCGCTCGGGGCGGCACGGTTCTCCATCGCCGAGGAGCACGAGGGGCCGCCGACGGGCCCCGACGGCTCGACGACCGCGCGGGGGTGACGGACGAACGGCTGCCGGGCCGACACGGCGCGACGACTGGACGAGTGGGCGACACACGTGTTCATCCGGCAGTCGCACCGGAGGTTCCGTCCGGGGATCAAATGTGGCCGCCGTCATGGAACTTGACCCGAACTTGCCCCGGCGAGACCTGGCGTCCTCGCACACCACCGGCCGAAGAGATACCCGGCGTCCCGCAGTCGCCGGGCTCCCTCCGGCCCTGGCAGCCGTGTTCGTGGCGACAGGCACGGCCGCGGCGGTACCGGCCGGGACGGCGAAGTCCCGCGTCGTCCGCACGGCGATCCTCGGCGCCATCCCGCTGCGTGCGTTCAGCGGCGCTCTCCTGCCCCGCAGTGTGGCCGACGACCGCGGTGTGGACCTCGGCAGCATCGGCGGCGACGTCTACCCGACGAGTCGCAAGGGCGAGTTCTGGACAGTGACCGACTGGGGGTCGAACGGCCAGATCAAGGTGGGCGGCGAGAAGCGCCGCACGTTCCCGGTGCCGGGATTCGACCCTCCGATCGTGAAGATCCGGCTGACCGGGAACGCCGTCGAGGTGATCGACGCGATCCCGCTCACCACGTCCTCCGGGAAGGCCGTCACAGGACTGTCCGACCAGAAGGCCCCGAGCCGGTGCACAGCGGCGCCGGACGGTCGTCGGCACGCGCGCGTGGGGCGGCAGGAAATCCACCGCCCCACGCGCGTGCGCAATCGTTCCCACACGCGCGTGCGGTGAGCCCCACACGCGCGTGCGTTCAGCTCCTGGCGCCGAGGAGGTGGTCCATGGCGAGCTGGTCGAGGTGTTCGAAGGCCATGCCGCGGGCGGCGGCGGCCGCCACGTCGAAGTCCTCGTAGGCGCTGCGGTCGGCCAGCAGTGCCTGCAGGCCGTCGGCGGCGGTGGGCTGCACGAGCTGGTCGAGGCGGGCGGCACGGAGGGCTTCCTGGACCTCGGGGTCGGCCCGGAAGGCGGCGGCGCGGTCCTTCAGGATGAGGTAGTTGCGCATGCAGCCGGCCGCGGACGCCCATACGCCGTCGAGGTCCTCGGTCCGCGGGGGCTTGAAGTCGAAGTGGCGCGGACCGTCGTAGCCGGCGTCCTCCAGGAGGTCGACCAGCCAGAACGCGGCGCGCAGGTCGCCGGCGCCGAAGCGCAGGTCCTGGTCGTACTTGATGCCGTTCTGGCCGTTGAGGTCGAGGTGGAAGAGCTTGCCCGCCCACAGGGCCTGGGCGATGCCGTGGGGGTAGTTGAGGCCGGCCATCTGCTCGTGGCCGACTTCGGGGTTGACGCCGTACAGCTCGGGGCGCTCCAGGCGCTCGATGAAGGCGAGCGCGTGGCCGACGGTGGGCAGCAGGATGTCGCCGCGGGGCTCGTTCGGCTTGGGCTCGATGGCGAAGCGCAGGTCGTAGCCCTGGGTGGTGACGTACTCGCCGAGCAGGTCGAATGCCTCCTTCATGCGGTCGAGGGCGGCACGGATGTCCTTGGCGCCGCCGGATTCGGCGCCTTCCCGGCCACCCCAGGCGACATAGGTCGTCGCGCCCAGTTCGGCGGCCAGGTCGATGTTGCGGATGGTCTTGCGCAGGGCGTAGCGGCGCACGTCGCGGTCGTTGGCGGTGAACGCGCCGTCCTTGAAGACGGGGTGGGTGAAGAGGTTGGTGGTGGCCATGGGCACTTTCATGCCGGTGGCGTCAAGGGCCTGGCGGAACCGCTTGACGTGCGACTCACGCTCGGTGTCGGAGGAACCGAAGGGGATCAGGTCGTCGTCGTGGAAGGTCACTCCGTAGGCGCCGAGTTCCGCCAGGCGCTGCACCGATTCGACGGGGTCGAGGGCCCGGCGGGTGGCGTCCCCGAACGGGTCCCTGCCCTGCCAGCCGACGGTCCACAGACCGAAGGTGAACCTGTCCTCAGGGGTGGGCCGGTAGTTCATGCCGCGGCTCCTTGCTCGCTTGCGACTATTTCGTCATGGCGGTTTACAAATTAGTATGCAGCCGCATCCCTGGGAAGGGAGAAGATGTCCCCGAAGGGGTGACGCCCGGTCGTCGTCGTCCCGGACAGACCGAAAACCCAAGGCCGGATCCCGCGAGCCACGGAAAAGGGAGAGCCCGATGTCAGCAGCCGATGGTCCGCTCATCGTCGGCGTGGACACGTCCACCCAGTCCACCAAGGCGCTGGTCGTCGACACGGCCACGGGCCGGGTCGTGGCGAGCGGCCAGGCGCCGCATGCCGTCACCACCGGCGCGGGCCGGGAGAGCGACCCGCGCCAGTGGTGGGACGCACTGTGCGAGGCGCTGCGCCAGTGCGGCGACGCGGCACGCGAGGCCGCCGCGGTGTCGATCGGCGGCCAGCAGCACGGCCTGGTCACGCTGGACGGCGCGGGCGAGCCCGTCCGGCCGGCCCTGCTGTGGAACGATGTCCGCTCGGCGCCGCAGGCCCACCGCCTCGTGGAGGAGCTGGGCGGTCCCAAGGCATGGGCGGAACGCACCGGCAGCGTGCCCGGCGCGTCCTTCACGGTCACCAAGTGGGCCTGGCTCGCCGAGCACGAACCGGACGCGGTCCGCGCCACCAGGGCGGTGCGCCTGCCGCACGACTACCTCACCGAGCGCCTCACCGGTCAGGGCACGACGGACCGCGGCGACGCCTCCGGCACGGGCTGGTGGGCGTCCGGGACCGAGGCGTACGACGAGGAGACCCTCGCCCATGTGGGACTCGACCCGGCGCTGCTGCCCCGGGTGGTCCGGCCCGGCGAGGTGGCGGGGACCGTCCGCCACAGCCACGATCTGCCGTTCTCCAAGGGCACCCTGGTGGCACCCGGCACCGGTGACAACGCCGCGGCCGCACTCGGTCTCGGCCTCCGTCCCGGCGCGCCGGTGCTGAGCCTCGGCACGTCCGGCACCGTGTACGCGGTGTCCACGCACCGTCCCGCCGACCCGACCGGCACGGTCGCGGGCTTCGCCGACGCGCGCGGGGACTGGCTGCCGCTGGCCTGCACCCTGAACTGCACCCTCGCCGTCGACCGCGTCGCCACCCTGCTGGGTCTGGACCGCGAGGCGGTCGAACCCGGTGGTGCCGTCACCCTGCTGCCGTACCTGGACGGCGAACGCACCCCGAACCTGCCGAACGCCTCGGGGCTGCTGCACGGGCTGCGCCACGACACGACAGCGGGACAGTTCCTGCAGGCGGCGTACGACGGCGCCGTCCATGCGCTGCTCGGCGCCCTCGACCTGGTGCTGGACGAGGACGCCGACCGCACCACGCCCCTGCTGCTGATCGGCGGCGGCGCCCGTGGCACGGCCTGGCAGCAGACGGTACGACGCCTTTCGGGACGACCCGTGCAGGTCCCCGAGGCCGGGGAACTGGTCGCGCTCGGCGCGGCGGCACAGGCCGCCGGGCTGCTGACCGGCGAGGACCCGGCCGCGGTCGCCCGCCGCTGGAACACGGCCGCGGGTCCGGTGCTGGACGCGGTGGACCGGGACGAGACGACTCTGGCCCGGATCTCCGCGGTACTCTCCGACGCGGCCCCGCTGCTGACCCGGGGGACGGACTCCCCATGACCGGTACCGCACGGGAACGCCGCTGAGGGACACGGAGCGAGGATCGACGCAGGCATGACCGCACCGCCGCACGAGGGCCCGGCCGCATCGGGCCGCGCGCTGCCCGACACCCAGCAGGGCATGCGCCGCCGCAACCTGGCCCGGGTGATGCACGCCGTCAGTGCCGAGGGGCCGCTGTCCCGGGCCGCGGTCGCCTCGCGCATCGGGCTGACCCGGGCCGCGGTGTCGACCCTGGTGGAGGAGCTGACCCGGTGGGGCCTCCTGGAGGAACTCGGTCCCGAGCGGCCCGGCCGGGTCGGCCGCCCGGGATCGGCGCTCGCCGTCAGCGACCGCGGGCCGGCCGGGATCGGCGCGGACGTGGGCGTCGACCACCTCGCGGTGTGCGCGGTCGACCTGCGCGGCGAGGTACGCGCGCGTGCCGTGCGACACGGCCCCAACCGGGGCCGCGGCGCCGGACCGGTGGTCGACGACCTCGCCACGCTCGTCCGCGGCGTCGTCGCCGAGGCGGAACGGGCGGGGCTGTGGGCGGCGGGGCTCGCCGTGGCGGTCCCCGGCCTGGTGGCCCGTGACGCCCGCACGGTCGTACGCGCCCCGAACCTCGACTGGCGGGAGACGGACCTCGGCGCCCTGCTCCCCGTCGGCCTACCCCTGACCGTGGACAACGAGGCCAACTTCGGTGCGCTCGCGGAACTCTGGCTCGGCGAGGGAACCCCACGCGACTTCCTGCACGTGTCGGCCGAGATCGGCATCGGCGCCGCGGTCGTCGTGGACGGGCAGTTGCTGCGCGGGACCCGGGGCTTCGCGGGGGAACTGGGCCATGTCCCGGTCCGGCCGGACGGACCACGCTGCCCGTGCGGCGGGCGGGGCTGCCTCGAACAGTACGCCGGTGAGGAGGCGGTCGTGCGTGCCGCCGGCCTCCCGTCCGGTGAGGACCTGGTCGGGCGGCTCGCCCGGAGCGCCGACCGCGGACACGAGGGCGCGCGTCGGGCCCTGCACGACGCCGGCACGGCACTCGGCATCGCCCTGACCGGCGCGGTGAACCTGCTCGACCCCGAGTCGGTGGTACTGGGCGGCGCCCTGGCGGGCCTCTCGCCCTGGCTGCTGCCGTCGCTCACGGCCGAGCTGGCGGACCGCACGACACGACCGCCGTGTCCGGTGTCGGTGTCGCGCTTCGGCCCCGAGGGACCATTGCTCGGCGCGGCGCACTCCGTGGTGCGCGGCGTCCTCGACGATCCGGCGTCGGTGGCCGAACACGCCACCTGAGGGGGTCTCAGCCGAGGAACTCCTCCGCCGTCCCGACGAACTGCCGGGCGTCGTCGAGCCAGGGATAGTGACCGGCGCGCGGCTGGATGGTGAACCGCGCGTCGGGGAACAACGCGGCGTACTCGGCCACCGCGCGCGGCGGGGAGTTCAGATCGAACTCCCCGGCCAGCAGCAGCACCGGGCGTGCGAAGGCCGCTATCGCCGCGCGGGTGGCAGCCGGGTCGAAGGCTCCCGCGGCGGCGAAGACGGCGGCGGCCGCGTCGTTGCGCTGCTCGTCCTCGGCTGCCCGGTGGCGCCGCGCGGTCTCGTCCCAACGGCCGTGGGCGAAGGGCGCGATGGACCGCCAGGCGTCGGCGGTCGCGCGGCCGGCGACGATCTCCTCAAGGGCCGCACGGGCGGCCGGGTACCAGGGTTCGCCGCCGCGCAACGACGCCGTCTCCCGGCGCAGGTCCGCGTCGATCAGGATGCCGACGGCCAGCACGCTGGGCGTGATCAGCGCAAGCCTGCGGACGTATTCCGGGTGGCGCTCCACGTAGCGCACAGCGAGGTTCGCCCCGGCCGAGTGCCCCAGCAGATCCATCCGGTCGAGCCCGAGGTGTTCGCGCAGGGCGTCCACGTCCGCGACGAGACGGTCGCAGCGGTACGAGTCCTGGTCGGCCGGCACCCCGGAGGCACCGGTGCCACGGAGATCCGGCACGATCAGCCGGCGGTGCGCCGACAGGCCGCCCAGCTCGCCCAGGTAGGCGGAGGCTTGCATCGGGCCGCCCGGCAGGCAGACGACGGGAGGGCCGTCCCCGAAGACGTGGTAGGCCAGTACGGTGCCGTCGGGCGCGGGGAAGGCAGGCATGATCCCGACCCTCGCAGAGACGTTCGGCACGGGCAATCGGATTGTCCGGCGACCGCGAGTGGAAGGTGTCTGACGACCGCATGCGGACGGCGTGCGGGTTCGACACCGGGAGACGCGCATGGCGGACTGGGTGCCGCGCGAAGAGTGGGTCAAGTCCCAGCCCATGACTCTTCTGGCCTCGTGTGTGGTGATGCTGGACGATCGGGGCCGGGTCCTGATGCTCCGCTACGGACCGGGACAGCCGGCCGCCGGGACCTGGTGGCTGCCCGGCGGGATGCTGGACCACGGCGAGGATCCGTGGACGGCCGCACGCCGCGAGATGCGGGAGGAGACGGGCTCGAACTCGCGCCGGCGCCCAGGCTGATCGGCCTCGACCACCGGGCGGACGTGCTCGGCACGGGTCCGGTCCTCGACTGCTTCTTCGACGGGGGAAACGTCGCCGGGGACACGGGGATCCGGCTCAGCTCCGAACACGACCGGCACGGACTGTTCAGCCTCGACGAGTTGGCCCGCATGCCGCTCGCCGCGCCGCTCCCGACGCTCGTCTCCCTGCACACGGCGGCAATGGCGGGAGCCGTCACGTACCTGCGTGAGGGCGATCCCGTCTGACCGCCGCCACACGGCCCGGGGCGCCGGGCCTGTCATCGTGGCTCGGCCCTCTTCCACGGGCCGACGGCGAGTTTTCCGGTCGTTCCGAGGTCCAGTTCCGGAGTCACCGTCACCGGAGCGGCACCCGGCTTCGCCCACACCCTCACGTAGGGGGCGTTCACCGGGGTGCCGGACAGCACGGTATTGCGCCACACCAGGCCGGCATACGCCTCCTCGCCCGGCTTCAGGGCCAGCGGCTGGGGCGGACCGTCGGCTCCGGTGCTCGCGGCGACGGAGGATCCGTCGTGCAGGATCAGCACCTCTCCGACGCTCTGGTGGGAGTCGTCGAGCACGCTCAGCCGGGGGTATCCCTCGATGTGGTACGTGTCCGGGCCGCAGTTCACCAGATGGAGATTGACCACGCGCAGGCCCATGGCGGCATCGCCCCCGTCCGCGTACACGCGCACCCCCGACGGCGGGCAGGAGCCGGCCGGGGCCGGCGCCTCGGCGGTGGGAACGCCGCGTACGGTGACCACCTCCACCTGAGTCCGACCGGCGGCGTCCGACGGACCCGCGAGCATGTCCACGGTGTCCGCCACCGTGGCGTGCGGCTCGACGGACGACAGGACACGTGTCGTGTTCACCGGCGCGGCACCGCTCGCGGGCCGGAACCGGAAGGTGATGGTGTACCGGAAGGGCGTGTCGTGGTGGTTGGTGACCTGGAAGACCGCGCAGCCACCGGCCCTGCCGCCGGCGTCGGTGATCGTGACCTGGTCCGTCTCCGGTTCGGAACTGCCGCCCGGCGTCGCCGAAATCGTGGCCCCCGGCGTCGGCGTGGCATCGCACGCGGGAGGGGTGGCCTCTCCGGAGGACCGACCGGGCACCTGGCTGCCGCACGCCGTCAGAAATAACGCGGCGGTGGCGACCGCGAACGGCGGGAGTGACATGACACGCATCCGCAGAGTCGACCAGGATTCGAACACGATGTGCTGTGATCAGGACCACTCTTCCGGTCACAGCACTGTCACAGGCAGAGCCCCATGAGCCGATTCCAGCGCCGAGTTCCCCCGAACAGGTGACCGAGTTGTCCACAGGTTCGCCTCCGTCCACCGACTCACACGGCGCCCTTCTGCCCAACCCGCGAGCGCCGTACCGTGATTCACGCAGGGTGCGGCCCGGCCACCGGCGTGATCCCGGCGGGCGCGTCGCGGGGGACGACGGACCGAGGGGGTTCGCGGATGTCGGGGGAGACCGCGTCTGGGCTGCGCCGGGACGCCATCGGGCTGCGCGAGGTCCTGTTCCAGAGCATCACGGCCATGGCACCCGCCGCCGCGGTCGCCGCTTCCATCCCATCGGGTGCTGCCTCCGCGGGCGGCAGCCTGCCACTGTCCGTACTGATTGCGCTGGTGGCCTGTCTGTTCACCGCGTCCTGCGTGGCCGACCTGGCTCGGGAACTGCCCGCGGCAGGCTCGGTCGCCACCTACGCGGCGCGGGGTCTGCATCCCGCCGTGGGATTCCTCGTCGGCTGGGGTTATGTGTTCGTGGAAGCACTGATCCCGCCGCTGCTGCTCCTGCAACTGGGCTTCACCACGGCCGGCACACTGCACGAGGAGTGGTCGTCGTATCCGGCGGACCTGTGGTGGCCCTGGTCGCTCGCGGGCGCCGTCGTCATAGCGGTCGCCGGGTATCTGGGCGTGCGCGCCTCGGCCCGCTTCGGCCTGGTCCTCGGGGTGTTCGAGGTTCTGGTTCTCCTGGTGTTCGCCGGCTGGCTCATCGGCAGGGCGGGTGCGGACAACACCCTGTCGGTCTTCGGTACATCGCACACCGCCGACGGCCACGGAGGCATGAGCGGCGTCTTCGCGGGCTCCGTCTACACGGTGCTGGCGTTCGCCGGCTTCGAGGCCGCGGCCCCGCTCGCCGAGGAGACGCGCGACCCCCGGCGGACCATGCACCGCGCGGTGCTCGGCGCGGCCCTGGGCATCGGCCTGTTCTACGTGGTGACGACCTACGCGATGACCGTCTACTTCGGTCCGGGCCGCTTCGGGACGTTCGGCGCGTCGGGCGAGGCGTCCTGGGAGGGAGTCGCGCGGGCTTCGTTCGGACTCTTCTGGGTGCTGGTGTTCCTCGCGGTGGTGAACTCGACGATCGCCAACGCCAACGCGTGCGCGAACGTCTCCACGCGCACGGCCTTCGCGCTGGCCCGTATCCGTGTCCTGCCCGGCTTCCTCGCGCGGCTCCATCCCACGTACCGCTCCCCCGTCGCGGGCATCGCGGTGCAGAGCGCCGTCGCCGTGGGCGCGATGCTCGGTCTCGGTTTCGGCTACGACCCGGTGACCGCGTTCCTGCTGCTGGCCACGGTGATCGTCACCGTCGTCATCGGTGTCTACATCGTCGTCAATCTTGCCTGCGCGCGGTACTTCCTGCGCCAGGGGCGCGCGGCCCTCGAACCGGTGCGGCACCTGCTGTTCCCGTTGCTGGGCATCGTGGCGTTCGTCCCCGCCCTGCTGACCGCTGCCGGAATACCTGCGTTCGACTTCGTGACCCGGCTGACGGCGCCGGTTTCGTACGCCGGCCCGGTGGTCGGCGTGTGGATGGCGGCCGGAGTCGTCGTCCTGGTGATCCTGATACGGCGTCACCCCGAGCGGATAGCCGACACCGCCCGTGTCCACCTGGACGAACCCGTGTCCGCCGGCCCCCGGCAGAATGGAGCTGAACAGCGATGACCGACCCGCGAGTGCTGACCGTACGACCCGAACCGGGTGAGTACGCCTGGACGTTCGGCGGTGCCCCGCCCGTGGCGCGGATCACGCCCGGAACGGTGCTTGACCTGTACACGGAGGACTGCTTCGGCGGGCGGGTGCGGTCCGAGAAGGACCTGGTGTCCGAGGTGTGCGAGTTCCCGTTCCTGAACCCGCAGACCGGACCGTTCCACATCGAGGGCGCCGAGCCGGGCGACACGGTGGCCGTGCACTTCGTGTCGATCGAGCCGGCCCGTGACTGGGCGGCGTCGACCACGGTGCCCCTGTTCGGCGCGCTCACCTCGACGCACACCACGGCCACGTTGCAGCCTCCGCTGCCCGAGACCGTGTGGATCTGGCAGCTGGACCGGATGCGCCGCACCGCTCTGTTCCGTGCACATGACAGCGACATCGAGGCCGAGTTGCCCCTCGATCCGATGCACGGCACCGTGGGCGTGGCCCCGGCCCATCTGGAGGTGCGCTCGGCGCTGGTTCCCGACGCGCACGGCGGGAACATGGACACACCCGAGATGCGGGCGGGTGTCACCTGCTATCTCGGGGTGAACGTCGAAGGTGCGCTGCTCAGCCTGGGTGACGGGCATGCGCGGCAGGGCGAGGGCGAGACCTGCGGGGTGGCGGTCGAGTGTGCGATGAACACCGTCGTGATCGTCGAACTCCTCAAGGGTGTCTCCACCCCGTGGCCCCGCCTGGAATCCGACACCCACATCGTCTCCACCGGTTCGGCGCGCCCGTTGGAGGACGCCTTCCGGATCTCCCAGCTCGACCTCGTGCAGTGGCTGGTGCGTGACTACGGATTCGCCGAACTGGACGCCTACCAGTTCGCGACTCAGGCGGTCGAATCGCCGCTGGCCAACGTGTGCGACACCAATTACACGTGCGTGGCGAAGATCCGCAAGGAGTGGCTGCCGGACCGCGAGACCCATCGCGGACTGCACGCACGGCTGCGCGAGACCGCGGCGGAGCTGCACGTCTGACCCCGCCACCGCACTTCCCCCGAGTCCCCCATTCCCGAAAGGCGATCGCCCATGGACCGGTCCCGACCGCTGCCCAGCAGACGACGCATCCTGAAGGGCGCGGCCCTCACCGCGGTGCCCTACGCACTGCTGCCCGGCACGCGCGCCGGTGCGCAGACTCAGGCCGTCGACTATCCGTCCGCCGAGTGGCAGCCCGCCAGCACAGCCAACTTCACGGCGTCCACCCGCCCCAGCGCCTACTCCGTCGACCGCGTGATCGTCCACGTCACCCAGGAGACGTATGCCACTACCCTGTCCATCTTCCAGAACCCGCAGAAGCAGGTGTCGGCACACTATGTGGTGCGTTCCGCCGACGGGCACGTCGCCCAGTGCGTGCGCGAGGCCGACATCGCCTGGCACGCGGGGAACTGGAGCTACAACACCCGCAGCATCGGCATCGAACACGAGGGATGGGTGGACCAGCCCGCTTACTTCACCGACGCGCTGTACGAGCAGTCGGCGAAGCTGACGGCGGCGATCTGCGACAGGTACGGCATCCCCAAGGACCGGACGCACATCCTCGGGCACGCGCAGGTGCCCGGTACCGATCACACCGACCCCGGGCCGAACTGGGACTGGGTCCGCTACATCAGACTCGTCAACCTCGCCTGACCGCACCCGCCGCCCGCGCAGGGCCTCAGCCCTGCGGTCCGTCGGGCGCACGCCCGGCGTAGTGTGCCGGCGCGCGCCCGTCGCCCATCGTTCGGGTGAGCCCGGTCGAAACGGTTGTCCGCGCCGACCCCCCGAGTGACGATGTCCCCAGCCGCATCGCCGTCCGGGGGGAGGCCGAGTTGACCGATCCATGGGTGGCCCTGGAGCCGGGGGCCGACCCGACCGAGCGCGTTCGTGTGCTGCGCCGGGCGCATGAGACGTTCACCACGGCCGGCACCGTGCCGCGACCGGTGCGGTCGGTGGTGGCGGACTCCTGGCGGCGCTCCGCACGGGCGGGCGTGGGGCCGGACGGCAGCGCGCACGTGGAACTGACGGACGGCGACCTCGGCGCCTACCGCGCCGAGCACCCGCTGGCCCAGGTCATGCCGCTGTTCCGCGAGCTGATGGGCACGTTCGCGGCGGACGGTGAGCATTTGCTCGCCGTGTGCGACGCGCACGGCAGGCTGCTGTGGGTGGAGGGTCATCCCGTCACCCGGCGCAGGGCGGACCGGATGAACTTCGTGCCGGGGGCGCGCTGGGCGGAGAGCGCGGTCGGGACCAACGCGCCGGGCACGGCGGTCACCGTCGACCGGCCCGTGCAGGTCTTCGCGGCCGAGCACTTCATCCGGCAGGTGCAGCCATGGACGTGTGCCGCGGCGCCGGTGCACGATCCGCGCACCGGCCGGGTGCTCGGTGCCGTGGACATCACCGGCGGGGACGGCCTGGCGCATCCGCACAGCCTGGGGTTCGTGCAGGCGGTGGCGCGCGCCGCCGAATCCCAGCTGGCGCTGCTCACCCCGCCGCGGTCCGTGGGCGAGGCGGCCGCTCTGACCGCGCTGGGCCGCGACGAGGCGCGGCTCCTGCTGGCCGGGCGCACGCTCGTCCTCAGCCGTCGCCACAGTGAGCTGCTGGTGCTGCTGGCCCGTCACCCGGAGGGCCTGACCGGAGACGAGCTGCTGTGCGCGCTGTACGAGGACGAGTCGGTGACGCCGGTGACCATCCGCGCGGAACTGGCCCGGTTGCGCAGGTTGTTGGGGCCGGGGCTGCTGGTGTCACGACCGTACCGGCTGACGGCCGCGGTGGAGTCCGATGTCACCGTGGTGGAGCGGCGGCTGGCAGCGGGCGCGATCACGGCAGCCGTGGCCTCGTACGCCGGGCCGCTGCTGCCCGGCTCGCAGGCGCCGGCCGTCGTACGGCTGCGACGCAGTCTGGCCGATGGTCTGCGCGCGGCGCTGATCGCGCGCGGCGACCCCGATCTGCTGGCCGACTGGGCGCATGCGCCCTGGGGTGAGGACGACGTGGAGGTGTGGCGGGCGCTGGCCGTGCTGCGGCCGACGCCGTCGGTCCTGGCGCGTCTCACCGAACTGGACGCACAACTGGCGGCACCGCACAGCCCGGTCGGCGTCCCGGCCGGGACGCCGACCGGCCGCGCAACGTGGTTGCAACGTCCGGGTCCTTAGCCTCGCCGCCCGAGCTGTCCAACGGCGGGCAGCGCTTCACCGGAGGCAGACCACGATGACCCGTTACACGGCGCCCGGCACCGAGGGCGCGCTCGTCTCCTACCAGGCGCGCTACGACCACTTCATCGGTGGGGCGTACGTGCCGCCGGCGCGCGGGCAGTACTTCGAGAACCCGTCGCCGGTGAACGGTCAGCCGTTCACCGAGGTGGCGCGGGGCACCGCGGAGGACGTGGAGCGGGCGCTGGACGCGGCGCACGCGGCCGCGCCGGGCTGGGGTCGTACGCCGGTGGCGGAGCGGGCCGGGATCCTGCTCAAGATCGCCGACCGCATGGAAGCCTCCCTCGAACCGCTGGCGGTGGCCGAGAGCTGGGAGAACGGCAAGCCGGTGCGGGAGACGCTGGCGGCCGACATTCCACTCGCCATCGACCACTTCCGTTATTTCGCGGGGGCGATCCGAGCACAGGAGGGTTCGCTGGGCGAGCTCGACGACGACACGGTCGCCTATCACTTCCACGAGCCGCTGGGTGTCGTGGCGCAGATCATCCCGTGGAACTTCCCGATCCTGATGGCGACCTGGAAGCTCGCGCCCGCGCTCGCCGCGGGCAACACGGTGGTCATCAAGCCGGCCGAGCAGACCCCGGCGTCGATCCACTACTGGATGAGCCTGGTCGCGGATCTGCTGCCGCCCGGTGTGGTGAACATCGTCAACGGCTTCGGCGTGGAGGCGGGCAAGCCGCTCGCGTCGAGCCCGCGGGTGGCGAAGGTCGCGTTCACCGGCGAGACCACGACGGGGCGGCTGATCATGCAGTACGCCTCCGAGAACATCAAGCCGGTCACGCTGGAACTCGGCGGCAAGTCGCCCAACATCTTCTTCGACGACGTGTGGGCTCGGGACGACGACTTCCGGGACAAGGCGCTCGAAGGATTCACGATGTTCGCGCTCAACCAGGGCGAAGTCTGCACATGCCCGTCCCGGGCGTTGATCCAGCGTGGTCACTACGCCGAATTCCTCGACGCGGCGGTCGAACGCACCCGGCAGATCAAGCCCGGCCACCCTCTGGACACCGACACGATGATCGGCGCCCAGGCGTCCAACGATCAGCTGGAGAAGATCCTCTCCTACCTGGACATCGGCAGGCAGGAGGGCGCCAGGGTCCTCACCGGCGGTGAACGCATCGACCACGAGGGAGAGTTGAAGGGCGGGTACTACGTCCAGCCGACCATCTTCGAGGGCGACAACCGCATGCGGATCTTCCAGGAGGAGATCTTCGGCCCGGTGGTCTCGGTCACCTCCTTCGACGACTTCGACGACGCCGTCAAGATCGCCAACGACAGCCTGTACGGCCTCGGGGCGGGGGTGTGGACGCGCGACGTCAACACCGCGTACCGGGCGGGCCGGGCCATCCAGGCGGGCCGCGTCTGGACGAACTGCTACCACGCCTACCCGGCACACGCGGCGTTCGGCGGTTACAAGCAGTCCGGGATCGGCCGGGAGACGCACCGGATGATGCTGGAGCACTACCAGCAGACGAAGAATCTTCTGGTGTCGTACTCACCGAAGAAGCTCGGCTTCTTCTAGACGCACACAAAAAGGCGCCTGACCTGGATTTCCACCCGGCAGGCGCCTTTCGCTCAGTCAACTCTCGACCGAGCCCGGCTTGCGCGCTGACTCCCTTTTCCTCCCAGTGCTGTACCCCTCCTGACCGGTGCCTCCGGACCAGTCACGGACCAAATCCCCGGTTCAGCCCCCGGGTGCGTCACCTTGACTGACGCGCTGCCATTCGTTCATGGAATGCTCGATGAGGCGGTTCGCCTGCAAGACCGGCGCCGCCCCCTGGCGCATCCCGCTGGACGTCCCCGCCCGGCCCGGCGCCCTCCTCCTCGACGACCTCGCGGTGACCGCCACCGGCACCCATCTCCAACTGTGGTCCACCGCCACCACAGGCCCGTCATCCCCGTGCTCCACAACGGCTAAGCGCGAGGCAATGCCCTCGGACGAGGAGATCGATCGGGTTCGACGCCTCATCCGCCGAGTCACCGAGGATCTGGGCTCGCTGACCGAACAGGAGCGAGGCGAGATCGAGGAGGCCGTTGCCACGGTCCGCAAGACCCGGCAGGGCTTTCTCGGCATGCCCAAGATTCGGCAGCCCTTGCCCGACGTCCGTCCGGAGTGTCCGTCATGACGCCCACCCCGAGCTCAGGTGAGCGTCTCGCTCAAGGTCGCCGAGCCGACTCCGCGCGGCGCCGCCAGCGAGTCCGCAACGTCCTGGATCAGCTCTCCCGCAAGGGTGGCACCGTGTCTGTCTCCGCCGTCGCACGCAGCGCCGGAGTCGACCGGACGTTCCTCTACCGGCACCCTGATCTACTCGCCCATGTCCATGCGCTGGCCACCGAGTCGCCCCCAGACTCGGGGAAGGGCCCGACGGTCAGCCGGGCGTCACTGCAAGCAGACCTCTTGGCCGCGAACGCACGATGCACCCGGCTGTCTGAGCAGATCCGGCAACTCGAACAGCGCCTGTCCGAAGCCCTGGGCGAGCAGGTCTGGCGCAGCACCGGTATCGGACCGCCCACAGATATCGACAGATTGCAGGTCCGCATCACCGAGCTCGAGCAACAGACTCTTGACCTTCGCCTGCAACTGGAGGAGAAGGATGAGGAGTTGTCCGCCGCACGGGCCGCGAACCGTGAGCTGACCAAGACCGTCAATCAGGAACCTGGGAGAACCGCATGACCAGCCGTTACCGCAGCATCGTCGATGTCTACGCACCCTTGCGCAGAGCCGACGGCCGCGTCCTGCTCATGGAACGCGCCAACACCGGCTCCGCGGATGGCCAGCTCTGCGCACCCAGTGCGCGCCTCGAATCCGGAGAATTCGTGATCGCCGGCGCGATCCGCGAGGCCGCCGAGGAAGTCGGCGTCGAGCTCAACGAGGCCGCTCTCCATTTCGTGCACGTCGTCCACCACCGCAATGGCGACGGCCCACGCGAGGAGAGGACAGATCTCGTCCGGGTGGCTTGGTGATCAGTCACCTGGTGGCGGGTCAATCCCGAGGAGGGGTAGGAGTCACCGACGGCGACGAGTTCGATATCGCTGCGCCGCCGCTTGGCCTGCTGTTCGCGGGTGAGCCTCCATGGCAAGCTCGCCGAGGACGAGCTGAACGACCTGCTCAGAGCATGATTCAGAAGGGCCCTACACGTAACCTGTGGCCACTGGTTACTGTCGATCTGGCCAAGGCGATGCTCCAAAAGGGCTGGCGCGCCCGGGCCGGCTTCTCTGAGGCCCGGTCCGGGCGTCGCTGTCAGCTGTCGGCGTCCGTCCGCGCCGCCGTCTCCTGCTGCGGCTCCACTTGGGCCAACCGGTTGCGCAGCGCCGCCGTGACCGCCTGGTACGAGTCGCTGCCCAGCACCAGCCGCAGCGGGGCCGGCTCCGTGGCCGCGCTCTCGATGACCCGCGCCGCGATCTTCGCCGGGTCGCCGGGCACCGGGACGGGGGTGTTCCGGAATGCCTGCACCATCGCGGCCGGTGTGCCCTCGTAGGCGGGCAGCGGGTCACTCAGCCGCAGGCTGCTGCTCGTGAAGGAGGTGCGCGCGCCGCCCGGCTCGACGATCGTCACGCCGATACCGAAGGGGGCGACTTCGCTGGCGAGCGCCTCCATGAAGCCTTCGACGCCCCACTTGCCCGCGTGGTAGAGCGAGGCGCCGGGGTGCGCGGCGAGCCCGGCCACCGAGGAGAGCTGGATCAGCCGCCCGCCGCCCTGGGCGCGCAGATGCGGCAGCGCGGCGCGGACGGTGCGGATGGAACCGAGCAGGTTGGTGGCGATCTGGTGCTCCACCTGCTCGTCGGTGAACTCCTCGGCGGCGCCGAAAAGACCGTAGCCGGCGTTGGCCACCACCACGTCGATGCGGCCGAGGGCGGCGAAGGCGGCGTCCACCACCTCCCGTACCTGCTTCGGATCGGTGACGTCGAGGTGCCCGAGCCAGAAGCAGTCGTCGTACTCGGCCCGCAGATCGTCGGCCGAGCCTTCCCGCCGTACGGTGCCGGCGACCCGGTCGCCGCGGGCGAGCAGCTGCTCGGCCAGCTCGCGGCCGAAACCGCTGTTGACACCGGTGATGAACCATGTGCGCGTAGTCATGTTCCGATCTTCACCAGGACGGCGCGGATCCGGCAGCCCCAGCCGTTCCTGGTAGCGGCTGGGACAGTCACGGCAGCGGCTGCCGGCTTAACGTTGTACGTATGGACAACGCCCTCGGAGACTTCCTGCGCGCCCGGCGTGAGCTGGTCACGCCCGCGGAGGCGGGGCTGCCGGCCGGGAACGGTCTGCGCC
The DNA here is from genome assembly GCF_042896695.1 of Streptomyces sp. NPDC001270. Taxonomy (NCBI): domain Bacteria; kingdom Bacillati; phylum Actinomycetota; class Actinomycetes; order Kitasatosporales; family Streptomycetaceae; genus Streptomyces; species Streptomyces sp. NPDC001270. The sequence goes on from NZ_JBIAXM010000003.1 coordinate 236,600, forward strand.
GGGTGCCGGGCCTGCGCCGCGAGGAGGTGGCGATGCTGGCCGGGATCAGCGTGGAGTACTACCTGCGACTGGAGCAGGGACGCCACCGCAGCCCGTCCCCGCAGGTCCTGGAGGCGATCGCCGGGGTGCTGCAGTTGGACGCAGAGGGCACGGAGTATCTGCTGGCACTCGCGGGCCAGCGCCCGAACCGCCGCCGCACGGCCGCACGGCGCGACGAGCAGTTGCCGCCGAGCCTGACGATGCTGCTGCAGACGATCAATGTGCCCGCGATCGTGTTCAACAAGTACGGCGACGTGCTGGCCGCCAACCGGCTGGCCCAGGAGCTCTCCCCGGACCTGGTCCCGGGCGTGAACCGGCTGCGCTACCTCTTCACCGAACCGGCGGCACAGGAGTACCACCCCCATTGGGAGCAGTACACGGCCGCCGTCGTGGCCCACCTGCGTGCGCAGATGGGCGCGGAGACGGACGACGCGCGGCTGCACACGCTGATCGGCGAGCTGTCGCTCAAGAGCGAGCGCTTCCGCCGGCTGTGGGCCCGCCACGATGTGCGCACGGCCCACAGCTCCGAGTTCGAGATCCGGCATCCGCGCGTCGGCGGCCTGAAGCTGATGGTGGAGAAGTTCGCGGTGACCGGCGCGGACGGCCTGGAAGCGCTGCTGCTACACGCCGAGACGGGCTCGCGCTCGGCGGACGCGCTCGCGCTGCTCGCGTCCCTCACGGCAGCTGACTCATAGCCGCTGGGCCGCACGTCTCAGCCCAGGCCTGCTGGTTCGCCGCTACCGCGTGCGCCTGCCGGTCCGCGGTGGGCTGGATAGCATCCGCCATGTGGTCTCCGAGGGCTACCGTCGGTCCGCCTTACCTGCATAGTCTGTTGCACCGAGTTCGGCCTGGGCGGCACCAACTGTGCCGCCCGTCGTCGGGCGTCATGGGATGCGGACGACTTGGCCCGCATAGCTGAAGCCCACTCCGAAACCCAGCAACAGCGCTCACACGATGGACGGTCTCGCCGCCGCACGCGCCCCGGCGCCGGGTCGGCGGGCGCCGGCCACCTCGACGTCGAGAAGGACGACGGTGCATCGCTGCACGCCGACGGCTACAACCTGATCACCCTGCGATTCGTCGCCCCCGTTCCTCACCTCCCGCGACCGCACCCTGGACGCACTGGGCCACCGGCTACGGCCGGGCGGCGCCCCTGTGATCATCACCCCGCTCGCCGCCCACCCCCCTGCCGAACGCGCGGTGTCGCCCTCGACGAGGACGACCTCGCACGCCTGCAGAACCAGTGGGCGGCTGCGGAGCGGCACGACACCGACGGACTGGCCATCCTCATCCTGCGTGGCCCACGCCAGGTTGAAACCGCAGTGCACGTCGGAGCGCAGCGCACCCCGTCCAGCAACCAGCGCGGAAACCCGGCCTCGCGGCGCCAGCATCACTTCCACCCCTCGGGGCGCTACTACGGGCAGGTGGAGTCGGGACGCAAGACAGGAGAGGTCCGCGTCGCCTCCCCGGAGAGGCGGCGGTCGAGATCGGAGACGCCCTCGTCTTCCACGACCGGGACAGCGACCGGGAACTCGACGTCATCGCGAAGCGGATCACCCCGTACGCCTCGTTCGAGGATCTGCTCGATGCGGAGGATCCCGCCCGCATCGACCCGGACTGCCGGCGCGAGGAGATGCTCGTCGACCTCCGCAGCATCTACCCGCCGGCCGATGAAGCGCTCGGCGCCCTCACCTTCGACCACCGCCCCGCACGGCCCGGCCGTCCCCTGCCGATGACACCGTCGCAGTACACGCAGACCGTTCCCCACCACACGGTGTACGGCTGCCTGTACGTCCGCGACGTGCACGTCCGACCGGTACAGCTGCGCCCGGTCTACGGATCCCGGCTCTGGCAGTTCCCGGGCGGCGACCTCGACGCGCAAGGGGAAGACCCTCTCCGGACCGCCCGCCGCGAAGCGGTCGAAGAGACCGGCCTCGAACTCGGCCCGGACACACCGAGACTGCTCCTGACCCACTTCCTGCACGCCGGGCCCCGGATGCCCCTGAACAAGGTGGGTCTCATCTTCGACGGAGGCCGGCTCAGCGCGGACCAGCTCCGCCGGATCCGCCCCGCGCCGTACTCGCTCAATGGCGTCGAGACGGACGAAGGAGCCGGGCGCCATCAACTCATGCCATTCGGCGAGATCGTGGACGGCCCACAGGTCGTGCTCGGCGGGATCGAGGCTGTCCCCGGGCACCATGCGCAACCACCTGTCGTCGGCGATCGGCAAGACGCGGGCACGCACCCGCGCCGAGGCGGCCCGGCCCGTGGAGGCCAACGGCCGGCTGTGATCGCCGCGCCGTTCTCAGCGGCGGACACTTGTTGTCGCTGGAGGCGGGAGAAGTGCGCACCACAAGAGACGATGTTCAAATGTCTGATGTTTGTGTACGGTGTTCCCATGAAACGCATCAGCGCACCACGGCGGACGGCCAGCCTGTCCGCCCAGCTCGTGGAGAGCCTCCGCTCGCACATCGAGGCAGGGGGCTGGCCGGTCGGGACGCGGATCCCGCCGGAGCAGGCCCTCATCGAGGAGCTCGGGGTCGGCCGCAGCACCCTGCGGGAGGCGATCGGTGCGCTGGTGCACCTCGGCCTGCTGGAGCCCCGAGCCGGGGACGGCACCTACGTCCGCTCCTCCAGCGAGCTCCAGTCGGTCATGGTGCGGCGGGCGAGTTCCGCGCAGCGGGACAAGGTGCTGGAGCTGCGGACCGTGCTGGAGGAGTACGCCTCGGGCGCCGCGGCCCTGCGCCGCAGCGAGGAGCAGGTGCAGCAGTTGCGGGAGCTGCTGGCCGACGCCGACGCGGCCGGCGCCGGTGAGGACGCGTCCGCGGCCACGGGCGTCGACGCGCTGTTCCACCGGGCCGTGGTCCGGGCGAGCGGGAACGACCTGCTGATCGAGGTGTACGACTACCTCGGCACGGCGCTCACCGCGCACCTGGGGGGCTTGCCCTGGGATGCCGCCCACGCCGAGGAGCACGCCCGCCTGCACCGGCGGCTCGTCGACGCGATCGAGGCCGGGGACGCGGACGGCGCCCGCGACGCCGCGGCCGCGATCGTCCGGCTCACCCGCGACCGCGAAACCGCCGACGCACGCCCAGCGGAGGAACAGTGAACCCGCAGCCGGATTCGATATCCCGTCAGCACTCAGCCTCCGAGGCACCGGCCGCCGACAGCGCCCGGCCCGCCGTGTCCGCCGGACTCGTCATCGCGATCTGCCTGGTCGCGGCGAACCTGCGCACCACGCTCACCGGCGTCGGCACCCTGCTGCCGGACATCGAGCACGGCAGCGGCCTGACATCGAGCTGGGGCGGACTTCTGAGCACCCTCCCGCTGCTGACGTTCGCCGCGACGTCGCCCCTCGTAGCCCGGGCCTCCCACCGGTTCGGCAGCGCTCGCCTGCTGGTGGCGGCGCTCGGTGTGCTGGCCGTCGGGACGGTGGTCCGCTCCCTTCCCTCCGTGGCCTGCCTGTTCGCCGGAACGGTGATCCTTTCCGCGGCCATCGCGTTCGGCAATGTGCTGCTGCCGGCCCTGATCAGGCGGAGCGTGCCCGCACACCGCATCCAGGGCGTCAGCGCTCTCTATGTGACCGTCATGGGCCTGATGGCCGCGGTCTCCTCCGGGGTGTCCGCGCCGCTGGCCCACACCGTGCCGGGTTCCTGGCGCACCGCGCTGGCCTGGGGCGTCGCCTTCACCGTCGCGGCGCTCCTCGCCTGGCTGCCCCGGATGCGGGGTGACAAGCCACAGGCGTCCACCGGCGGGACCCACAGCCCGGTCCCCTGGCGGTCGCGGCTCGCCTGGCAGGTCACCCTCTTCATGGGCCTGCAGTCCCTGGCCTTCTACACCGCCGTCGCCTGGCTGCCCAGCATCCTGATCGACCGCGGCACGAGCAGCACCACGGCCGGATGGATGCTGTTCTACTACCAGGTGGTGTCCCTGGCGGCCAGCAGCCTGCTGCCCCTGCTCACCCGGGGCCGGCACGACCAGCGCTGGATGGCGGCCGGCGCCTCGGCCCTCCTGGCGGGCGGCTTCACCGTACTGATCGCCGCCCCCGCGCTGTCCGTCCTGGCGTGCACCCTGCTCGGACTCGGCGGCGGCGCGTGCCTCGTCCTCGCACTGACCTTCCAGAGCCAGCGCGCCGGCAGCTCCGGCGAAGCCGCCGCACTGGCGGGCATGGCCCAGTCCATCGGCTACCTCGTGGCGGCGGCCGGCCCCCTCCTCCTCGGCATCCTGCACGACACCACGCACAGCTGGACGCTTCCGCTCACCGTCCTGGCCGTCCTCGGCATCGCCACGGCAGTCACCGGACACGGTGCGGGACAGGACCGCCACATACGTCAGCCCTCCCGCTGACACGGTCACCCTGCCCGAACAGCAACGCCCCCACATGAACAGGCTTTCACGGCCGCAAAGGAGATCACTCGTGTCTCGCCCCCAACCCCCCACCCACGAGTTCGACGCACGGGCCGACCGACGAAGCGCCCGCCTGTACGCGACCGACGCCCAGTTCCGTGACACCGCGCCCCTGGACGCCGTCACCGAGGCGATCCGGCGCCCCGGGCTGCCGCTCGCCGATCTGGTGGCCACCGTGATGGAGGCATACGCGGACCGCCCCGCCCTGGGCGAGCGTGCCAGGGAGCCGGCCACCGACCCGGAGACGGGCCGCACCACGCTGCGCCTGCTACAGCGGTTCGACACGCTCACCTACGGCGAACTCTGGGAGCGGGTGGGTGCGGTGGCCTCCGAGTGGCGGCACCACCCCGAACACGCGGTGGGCCCCGGCGACTTCGTCGCCGTCCTCGGTCCCACGAGCGCCGAATACACCGTGGCGGATCTGGCCTGTGTCCGCTCCGGCGCGGTGTCCGTTCCCCTGCCGTCGGGTGCTTCGGCGGCACACCTGGCCCCCATCGTCGAGCAGACCGGACCGCGCCTGCTCGTGGTGGACGTCGACCACCTGGAGGTCGCGCTGGAGATTGCGGCGAATGCCCCCTCGCTGGGCAGGATCGTCGTCATCGGCCACCGGCCCGAGGCAACCGCCCACCAGGAAGAGCTGGAGTCCGCGCGCGCCCGGCTCGCGGCGCGGGGCCGCGGAGTGGCCCTGGACACGCTGGCGTCGGTCGTCGACCGGGGAAGGGCGCTGCCGTCGCTTCCCCGGGTTCCCGACGGGTCGGCGGCCGACGCGCTGAGCGCGCTGATCTACACCTCGGGAAGTACCGGCATCCCCAAGGGGGCCATCTACACCGAACGTCTGGTCAGGCAGTTCTGGGTCGACTTCGTGCCCGGCCAGGTGGTGCGGCCCTCCATCGTGCTCAACTACCTGCCGTTGAGTCACATGATGGGAAGGGGCGCACTGTTCGGGACGCTCGCCAAGGGGGGCCTCGCCTGTTTCGCGGCGTCCAGCGACCTGTCGACGCTCTTCGAGGACCTCTCCCTGGTCCGTCCCACCGAGTTCGTCATGGTTCCCCGCATCTCCGACATGCTCTTCCAGCACTACCGGGCGGAGTTGTCCCGCCGGACCGGGGCAGGCGGCGATGCGGCCGAGCCGGCGGGGCAGGTGATGGAGGAACTGCGGGAGAAGGTCATGGGCGGCCGCCTCCTGTGGGCCGTCAGCGCCTCGGCCCCGCCGGGCGCCGAGACGACGGCATTCATCGAGGACTGCTTCCATGTCAGGCTGCTCGACGGCTACGGGTCGACGGAAGGCGGGGTCGTCTCCCTCGACGGCCGGGTGCTGCGCCCGCCGGTGACCGACCACAAGCTGGCCGACGTACCCGAGCTGGGATACTTCGGAACCGACTCGCCGTACCCCAGGGGCGAACTGCTGATCAGGTCCGACCGGCTCGTCCCCGGGTACTTCCGGCGTCCGGACGCCACCTCCGAGGTCTTCGACGAGGACGGCTTCTACCGCACGGGCGACATCATGGCCCGCGTCGGCCCCGACGAACTGAGGTACGTCGACCGCCGCTCCAGCGTCCTCAAGCTGTCACAGGGCGAATTCGTCGCTGTCTCCCGCCTGGAGGCGCTCTTCAACGGCAGTCCGGTCGTCCGGCAGATCTTCCTGTACGGCAGCAGCACCCGCGCCTACCTGCTCGCGGTCGTCGTACCGACGAAGGAGGCCCTCGACCGCGTCGACGGGGATGCCCGGCGCCTCAAGCCGATCCTGCGGGAGTCCCTGCAGCAGCTCGCCACCGCGGCGGGGCTGAACTCCTACGAGATTCCACGGGACCTCCTCGTCGAGACCGAGCCGTTCGCCCCGGAGAACGGGCTGCTCTCCGGGGTGCGCAAGCCGTTACGGCCGGCCCTGACGAAGCGGTACGGCGAGCGTCTCGAAGCGCTGTACACCGAGCTGTCCGACCGTGAGGCCGAAGAACTTCGGACGCTGCGTCAGGTCGGCGCCGACCAGCCGGTACCGACTACCGTGCTGCGGGCTGCGCAGGCGCTTCTCGGGCAGGAAGAGGGTGTCGTGGAGCCTGGCACACACTTCCTCGAACTCGGCGGTGACAGCCTTACGGCGCTGACGTTCTCCCAGCTGATGAAGGAGATTTTTCACGTCGGCATCCCTGTCGACGTGATCATCAACCCGGTCAACTCGCTGCGGCAGGTGGCCGATCACATCGAGCGGGCGCTCGCGTCGGAAGACCGCCGTCCTACCGCCGACAGCGTCCACGGCCCGGACGCGACGCGACTCGACGCGGCCGAGCTGCGGCTGGACGCGTTCCTCGACGCGCGGACCGTCGCGCAGGCCGAAAGGCCGGCCGGTCCGCTGCCCGAGGCCCGGACCGTCCTGCTGACCGGCGCCAACGGCTACCTGGGCCGTTTCCTGTGTCTTGAGTGGCTGGAGCGCGTGGCGGAGCGCGGCGGCACGCTGGTATGCGTGGTCCGCGGCTCCTCCGCCGAGGCAGCCCGGGCACGGCTCGACGCGGCCTTCGACAGCGGCGACCCGGAACTCATGGAGCGCTACCGCAAGTCCGCCGCCCAGCATCTTCACGTGGTCGCCGGCGACATCGGGGAATCGCGTCTCGGGCTCGACGAGGAGACCTGGCAGCGGCTGGCCGACACCGTGGACCTGATCGTCCACCCGGCGGCACTGGTCAACCATGTCCTGCCCTACGGCCAGCTGTTCGGCCCCAACGTGCTGGGAACGGCCGAACTGATCAGGCTCGCCGTCACCTCCCGGATCAAGCAGTTCACCTACCTGTCGACGGTCGCCGTCGTCTTCGGGAACGCGGCAGCGGCCGACGAGTCGGCGGACATCCGCACCGCCTGCGGGGCACGCGGCCTCGACGGTGATTACGCCGACGGTTACGCGGCCAGCAAATGGGCCGGCGAGGTGCTGCTGCGCGAGGCGCACGAAACGTTCGGTCTGCCGGTCGCCGTCTTCCGCTCGAACATGATCCTTGCGCACCCGCGCTACCGCGGTCAGCTCAACATCCCGGATGTCTTCACCCGCCTCGTGCTGAGCCTGCTGGCGACGGGCATCGCACCCGGCAGCTTCTACGCCCGGGGCACCGGCGACGGCCGCGCACACTTCGATGCGCTCCCGGTGGACTTCACCGCGCGGGCCATCACCTCGCTCGGTGACGACGCACGAGAGGGCTACCGGACCTACAACGTGGTCAACCCGAACGAGGACGGCATCTCACTCGACACGTTCGTCGACTGGCTGATGACAGCCGGACATCCCCTGACACGTGTTCAGGACCACGCCGAGTGGATCGACCGCTTCGAGACCTCCCTGCGCGGCCTGCCCGACCGCCAGAAGCAGCATTCGCTGCTCCCACTGCTGCACGCCTTCGCCGAGCCGGAACAGCCGCTCGCCGGATCCGCCCTGCCGGCGGACCGGTTCCGCTCGGCGGTACGGACGGCAGCCCTCGACGACGAGAACGGCATCCCCCGTCTGTCACCGGACCTGATCACCAAGTACGTGGCCGATCTCCGGGCACACCGCCTGATATGACACAACCTGTGACCGCCGCGGGGCCCGCCATCGCCGGCCCTGCGGCGGCCGGGAGAGCCAGTCAGGGGCGCCGCCACCACCCGGAAGGTCATCGCCGAACGCGTCCCGCCCGCAACCGAGCCCGATCCGCCCGGGACGAACACCGCCTACAGGGCCATCGTGAACGTCTTCCAGACGCGAAAAAAGGGCGCCTGACCAGGGCAGATGCCCGCCAGGCGCCCTTCTCGGCGCGCATCCGAGCGGCGAGTTGAAACACACCCCACTCCCGGTGTCTCCCAGCCGTATCCCAGACCTGACCAGCAACTCCGCGGCGTTCCGGGGTTTTTCCGGGCCAAAGTCCCGCCAAGGCGCTCTCCGCCGACCCACCCCGCCCGGCAGGGTCGGACCAGGCCGGTGATCACACGGCCGTGGCAGTCGTAGCCGGACAGGAACCGCACCTTCGACCAGGGCGGACAAGCGCACGTACCGTCAGGGTGTCCACTGCTCGGTGCAAGCCAGACAGATGCGCCGGTTCGCCCACCGGGCCCGAGCCAGTTCCGCGGCCTCCGCCCGCCGGTGAATCACCACGCCCCAGCCGGCCCCCACCGCGACCGCGACCAGGCCGGCGAAGACCGCACCCGACACGACCACCACAATCCCCAGCAGCGCCAGACCAGCCGCCGCCAGATACGAGACATCCGCCGCGGCCGGCTGCGCGTAAACGTCACGCAGCGGCGAATCCGGCGGAAGACTGTCCCGGTAGTGAGAGAGCAACTGCACATTCGACGATCCGCACTTCGGGCTCGGGCAGTTCACGGCAACCTCGGTCAGTCCGGCGTGAGTTGGTGACGCCAGATTCCGAACCAGGGAGATCCACAGCAAGCCACAGCGGGGAACTGTGGCGCGGGTCACCGAGCCGGCGTCACACGGGATGCAGCAGTCACGCAGACCTCCGGGTGCGCCCGCGCGTACGACCCCGCTTCCGGCAGCACCGCGGGAGGCGACGGCGGATCCGGTTCCGTCCGACGATCCGACGCCCGCGCGTTCTCCAGCCGCAGCGACGTCAACCACGGCCACAAACCCGGCACCGCCCGGAGCGCGAACCGGACGGGGCGTATGCGGCACAAGCAATCAGAGAGGCGCGGGACACAGACGACTGCCGCAATCCGCAGCTCACGGCACCAGGACGGCAGGCCGAGACCGGACCGTCCGCGCCGTCAAGAACCCTCAGGTTCGGGCAACTCCGCCCACAACCGGGCCGCCATCAGATCCGCCTCGTCCTGCGGCGTACCAGCCTTCACCAGGATGAACCCGCGAGACTTATCCGGAAACGTGACCTCACGCATCTCCGTCCCCAACATGCCTTGGACCGGCTCGTCCGGCACGACAGCCTCCCTGCGACGACTTGCCGCACACCGTAAAGGGTCCCCGCGGCGAGCGCGAGGACCCTCCGCCGGACGGCCTACAGCACCGTCTTCTGCGGCGGCTCCGGCAGCCGCTCCGGCTCGGCCGTCGACGCGCGGCCGCCCGTCGCTCATCGGTTCTGTCCACCGGGCCGTGGATCCTCCGGTGGCTCTTCCTCGGGCGACCTGGTGCTTGAGGGGTGCACCGCCACGAGCAGGGCCGTCCCGGTGACGGCGAGTGCGAGCATCGTGCCCGCCAGCACCCAGGCGGTTGTCGTGTTGCCGAGGGCGGCGAGCAGATAGCCGGCCAGGAGACCACCCAATGGGACGGCGCCGTTGGGGAGAATGCCACTGGCCCCGCTGACCTGACCCAGGAGTGTGGGTGGTGTGACATCGACGCGGTGCAGACCTACCGTGACACCGCTGAGCGCACCGATGCCGCCGATGCCGGACCAGGCGATGCCCTGGACAGCGGGGTGGCGAGTGGCCGCGACGGCTGTGGCACACAGGGTCCAGCCCCAGAGCGCGAGGACGAAGATTCGGCGGGCCGGGAACAAGGCGGAGACATGTGCGGCGACTGCCGCGCCCACGAGGCCGCCGATGCCGGAGCCGGCCAGCAGCAGGCCGAGGACCCAGGTCGGCTGACGGTCCTGGGTGGCGGAGACGATGAAGAGCAGGATCATGCACTGCCAGAGCATGTTGGTGGCGCCGAACAGGAAGTTCGTGATGCGCAGGAAGGGTTCGTGCCAGAGCCACGTGACGCCTCGGCGCAGTCCCTCGGAGGGCAGGCCGTCCACGGTGTCGGGATGGCCGACCGGGTTCATGCGGCGGCCGTCGACCATGCCGAGGGTCAACGTGGCGACGGCGTAGGAACCGAGGTTGGCGAGGAACGGCAGCCACCGCATGACGCCGTAGAGGACGACTCCGACCGCGCGGGACAGCAGGACGGTGGCATGGGTCTGTGCTTCGTACAGGGACAGGGCTGTGGGGCGCTGGTCTTCCCGGACGACGTCCCGGATGGCGGCCGTCTCGGCCAGCTGGAAGAAGACGAAGAAGCATCCTTCGACGAAGACCAGGGTGATCACTGCCGGCAGGAACCAGCTCACGTCGAGCATGCCGAGGGTCACCAGTAAGGCTGCGGTGGCGAGTCCGCCGGCTTGGCATACGGCCATGGTGCGGCGCCGGTTGGCGGGTATCGGCGTTCAGCCCGGCCGGCAACTGCACGAGGATGTTGGGCAGTGCTCCGGCGAAGGTGACCCAGCCCGCGGCCACCGGGGAGCCGGTCTCGGCCAACGTCAGCAACGGGTACGCGATGCGGGCGCTGTTGGTGCCCAGCAACGAGGTGCCGTTGCCCAGCCACAGCAGCATGAAGTCGCGGTTCCTCCAGACGGAGTCGGCTTTCATCGGCCGTCCCGCATGGCCGGCCGGTCCGTCAGGTCCGCACCGGCCGGCCCTCGCGTCGCTGTCGGGGTGCTGCGCACCGGTACGGCCCGGGTGACGCGGTCGACCACTGACACTGCCATGGCTGCTCGTGTCCTTCGGACTACTCGGCTTTCGAGGGACAGGTCGGAGGGGCGCCTGGCCAGGGAAGTGCCGGGCCAGGCGGCCCATCCTGCCCGTGCCGTGCCGACCGACGATCACGTCAGGGCCGGTCGGCATCGGCTCCCGGCGCCTGGGTGACCGTCAATGTCACCGGGCCACCCGGCATCGGGGTGCCGTTCGGGAAACCGAAGGACGAGGACTGGTTCGCCTGGTCGGAGAGGCGCAGGGCGATGGTGTACGTCCCGGGGGCCACGTTGGACGGCAAGGGGAAGCTCATGGTCAACGGGCCGCTGAAGGTCAGGGAGGCGCCGCCGGTCACGGCCGGGATCATCTGCCCCGAGGAATCGATCAGGTACACGTCGTAGCCGTCAACACCCGCGGTGGTGCCCGAGACGTTGACGGTGAGGCGCAGGTCGGTGGAGTGGTCCGTCGCCGGGACGGTGGTGGGCGAGAGCATGGCCTGGTCGATCTCGGGCAGCACCGTGTCGGGTGCGGAAGTGATCGTCAGACCGGTCTCCGGTGCGCCGAACTCCGAGCCGTACAGCGCGACGTTCCCCGCACGGTCCGTGATGATCACGCCGGTGATGTGGCAGGTGAAGACCTGCCGCGGCACGTCGTAGTCCACCGAGACGGTCCCGTCCGCCGCGGTCGTCGCCGTACTGGAGGGCTGTCGGCAGCCGTTGACGCTGTCGGTGTCCACGACCGCCGACGCGACCCCGTCCCGGTCCCCGTGGGGCCGGAATCCGACCTTGACCGTCCGGGCGCCGTGCCAGGTGTCGACCGGGTTCGGCGTTGCCGTGAAAGCGTCCGCGGAGAGCACGTCGTTGGAGGTGACATGGACCGGCGCGGCTGAGAGGTTGTCGTAGCTGCTGGTGTTGCCCGCGTTGTCCGTCAGCTCGACCTTCGAGACGGTCCACGTGCCCGATGCCGCGTGTGCGGGGAAGGTCACGGACACGCCGCAGGAACTGGCGTCCGTCTGGCCCCACCCGATGTAGCCACAGCCCTGGTAGCCCGAGTACCAGGTCCACTCGATGGCGAACGAGCCGGTCAGGTGCTGCCCGCCGGGGCCGGTCAGCGTCAGGGTGCCACCTGAGACGCCGGCTTGGGGGTCGTGCACGTCGAGTTCGTAGGTCATGCTCGACGAGCCCCCGCCGACGTAGACGTACGGCTGCCGTTCGTTGTCCACCGCGAGGGCGTCGTACGTCGGGCCCCGTGTGTCGGCGAGTGTCCTTGCCCTGAACGTGTTGTGGAACGCACCCAGCCGGGCGGCGTCCCAGTCCAGCGAGGTGCCCTGGGTGTCCCATGCCTCCAGCCGGGTGACGGCCCAGGTGACCGACGTCCCCGCCGCGTACTGCGGAGGGGCCAGGGTCCACTCGTAAGTGGCCTTCTGCGGCGTCGAACCGGGCACCAGGGTGATGTCCTGGCCGGCGGAGCCCACGTCATAGGTTCCGACCAGCGGTACGCCCAGGTAGGTGCCGGCGGTCGCGCCCTGGCGGCGCAGATAGACTCGCGCGCCCATGCCGTCGGTCCCCGGGGTGGTGTCCGTCATCGTCCAGCGGAGCGTGACGGTCTTGCCGCCGGCCGTCGCGTCCACCGCGGACGGGGTGAAGTCCATGTCGGTGACGGCCATGGTGCCCGTCTCCTGCGCCGCCGCGGTCCCCGTGATCGGTGCCAGGGCCAGTGCGAGCCCCACCCCGATGACCGCGGCCATCCGTCTCAGCCGTATGCCCAACTGTGCCCCCTCATTCTGTTTTCTGTCCCGCCCCGTACCTTCGGGGCAGCCGGACTGTAACAGTCGAATCACCCACCGTACCGGGAAAATTCGGTGATCTGTTCGACTGTGTCCGTCTCGTCGACCGGAGTTCCGTGGTCCTTCGGCGAGGTGGACGCGGGTGCGGGTGACCTGGGTGGTCGGGGCGGCGGCTCCTCGCACGAGGCTCGGGGCGGCCGGGCCGTGCGGGGTCGCTCGCCTGGTGGCGGCGTCGGCCCGCCGTCCTGCTCGCACCCCGCGGACCCCGTCCGTGACGGCATGGCGGACAGCCCCCGACGCCACACCATCGACGTCCCTCGGCCCCCTGTCCGCCCGTCCCGGCCGGCGCGTGAGACGGGATCAGCGCCCGTAGCGCTCGCAGCGAAGGGGCTTGTGGGAACCGTCGGTGAGGCAGATGCGCACGACCGCCGCCCCGCCGGGGACGTCCGCCGGCACGGTCATGAAGAAACGGGCGCTCGAACCGCACACGACGTTGGGGCTCAGCTCGTCCCCCAACTGCCCGTCGTGGGTGTCGAGGGTGTACGCCCGGGTGGCCCGGCAACTCGCGATGTCGGCCGAACTCACTGACTTGTGCTCACCGGACACGATGACCGACCGATCGTGCCACTCGATGAGGCCCCTCGTGTACGTGTTCCCGATGGTGACGTCGAATTCGCTGATCGGGTAGTCGGCCGCGTGGGCGTCGGCGGCAGGGGCACCGAGGAGTGTGCCCGTGGTCAGCGCGACGGCGCTGAGGGCAGCGGCGAGATGAGTGCGCATACGGTCTCCAGGAGTCGAGCCTGTCGCAGCTGTCGGCTGACAATTGCCCCAGTGTCCGGGCACGCAGTGATCGCGTCTACGGCAGTTCGAGCCAATTGCCCGACGACGTGAATGTCACCCTCGGCTGTGGCTGCGGGCGTGCCCGTCACTGGGCGGGGAGCCGTACGGAGTAGATCGACGGGGTGTCGAGTCTGCGGGAGACGAGCATGGCGCCGGTGACCGCGAGGAGCAGGGGGACCATCAGGGCGTCGATGGTGCGGGTGAGTTCCAGCATCATGACGACGGCGGCCACGGGGGCCTGCATGGCGGCGGCGAGGACGGCGGCGGCACCGATGACCGCGAAGCCGGCGGCGGGACCCGGCCAGGCGTGGGCCCAGCCCTGCCCGATCAGGGAGCCGAGCAGAGCGCCGGTGGCGAGGGTGGGGGTGAAGAGTCCGCCGCTGGCCCCGCTGCCCAGGCTGCCCGCGGTGGCGATCGGTTTCAGGAAGAGGAGGGCCACCAGCGCGGGGGTGGCGAGCTGCGCGCCCAGGGTGAGCTGGACGATGTCCTTGCCGTTGCCGAGCAGTTGCGGATACGGGACGGCCAGCGCGCCGACCGCGGTGAACACCAGCAGGGGCGCGACCAGTCGGCGCCGTCCCGCCGGACGGCGTTCGTACGCGATCCTGATCATCCGTACCCAGGCGACGGCGACCAGCCCGGCGAGCGGGCCGATCAGCACGGCGAACACGGCGAGCGACGCGGACAGTGCCACGCCGGACAGTCGGTAGGTCGGTCCGGTGGGGAGCACGGTCCAGGAGACCGCGGTGGCGATGCAGGACGTGGCCAGGGCGGGCAGGGCCAGCCGCAGCGACAGGACGCCGAGCATCACCTCCAGGGTCATCAGCGCGCCGCCGAGCGGGACGTTGTACACCGAGGCCAGGCCGGCACCGGCGCCGCAGGCCGCCAGCAGCCTGCGGTGCGCGGTGTCGATGCGGGCCCAGTCGGACAGCCAGGAGGCCAGTGCCGCGCCGGCCAGCCGCGGTGCGGCCTCCCGGCCCAGGGAGGCACCCATGCCGACGATCACCACGGAGACCACCGCGGTGCCGAGGCTCCGGCGCAGCGGCAGGTGTCCCTCGTCCCGCCACAGCGCGGTGCTCACTTCCGAGCCGCCGGGCCCCGTCCACCAGCGCAGCAGCCACCAGCCGATTCCGGCCAACGCCCCGGCCGCGGCCAGGGCCACCACGCGGCGCTGCGCACCGGCCCGCTCGACCGCGGTCAGAAAGTCCCCCGAACTGTAGGAGTAGGTGAGGTGGGCCGCCGCGTCCAGCAGCGTCATCAGGGCGGCACCCGCAAGTCCCGCCAGCACGCCGGTGGCCACGACCAGTGCCCAAAGCCGTGCGGACAGCGTGGGGACGTCCGCCGGCGCGATGAGATTGGGCTGCCCGGACGTGCCGCCACCCGTGGCCTTGTTCCTTTCGCGGTCACCGCCTCGGCCCAGATCCATCGCTCGCCTTTCCGGGGAAGTCGGCCGTCGCACAGCCCTTGGCGTGCATCGTCTCCCGGCCCGGCCGGGCAAGGCGGAGTGCGGCGCGCGTGTCGCGCCGCCCGGGACCGGGGCCGGCAGGGGCAGCCGGAGCCGGGCCTGCGGCGGGGCTGCCCGACCGCACGGGAACACGGACGCTCGGCACACGCCCCTGGTCGGAGCACGAACTCCCCGGGTCACTCCCCGAACGGAGCACGACGAACGGCGAGCGACGAACGGCGAACGGCGAACGGCGAACGGCGAACGGCGAACGGCGAACGGAGCACGATGAACGCCCGAGCCCTTGAGCGCGCATCGCCGCACCGGGGCAGCAGGGGTGAACATCCGCGCCCAGCCGGACACGGCGACGCCCGGAGCCGAGCGGACCGCCTGACGTCGGGGCGGGCAGATCGCCGGACGGTCACCGGACGGGGAGCCCGGCCGAGCGGGTCGCAGGACCAGGACCCCGCCGAGCGCGTCATCGGCAGCCGAATGTCGGGAAACACGGCTTGACAAGGAGGCACGGGCCGGGGCCGGGTTCCAAGCTCTCCCGCACGCCCAGGTGTTTTCAGACGTCCGGCGGATACCACCGCAGTTCCACGGTGTTGCCGTCCGGGTCCAGCACGTAGAGGGAGACCGCGACGCCCTGGGCGCCGAACCGCTCGCCGGGGCCGTCCACCACGGTGAAGACACCGGAGTCGACGACCTGTTGCCAGTCGAGCGGCTCCACCACCAGGCAGATGTGGTCGACGTTGGAGCCCTCCGGCCGCCCGGCCGGTGCCTTGACGAGGTCGATGATGGTGGTGGGGCTCACCCGGACGGACGGGAAAGGTGCCTCGCCGGCCCGCCACTGGTCCACCCGTACCGGTTGCAGGCCCAACGGGCCCGTGTAGAAGGCGAGCGAGCGCTCGATGTCGACGGTGTTCAGGACGAGGTGGTCGAAGGCGATCACGCGCATGGGTGTCTCCGCTGGGTCGGGGCGCCCGGTGCGCCGATGGCGGTACGCCGGGGCCGGCGGCGCCCCGGACCTCGCCGGTCCGGGGCGACGGCTGGTCACCGGTTCGAGCATCGCCGAGCGGACATCCATGGGTCCAACGCATGTTTGTCATCCGATCCATCGTGTTTCACGATGGATCGGTGGACCTCCAGCAGATGCGCTACGTCCTCGCGGTCGCGGAGACCGCGAGCTTCACCCGCGCCGCCGAGCGGTGCCACATCGTCCAGTCCGCGCTCAGCCACCAAGTGGCCCGGCTGGAGCGGGAACTCGGCGCCCGGCTGTTCGACCGGACCAGCCGGCGGGTGCGGCTGACCACCGCCGGAGAGGCGTTCCTGCCCGCCGCCCGCCAGGCCCTGGAAGCGGCCGACCGGGCCCGGGCCGAGGTGGCGGCGGCCACCGGCGAGATACGGGGCCCGCTGACGGTCGGATCGATCCCCACCGTGGCGGCGGTCGATCTGCCGGCGGTACTCCGGGACTACCGCCTGCGCTACCCCCGGGTCCGGATCAGTCTGCGGGCGGGCTCCAGCGAACGGCTCGTCGAGCAGGTGCGCGACGGCAGCCTGGACGCGGCCTTCCTCGGCGTACAGCCCGGATTCCGGTCACAGGGCGTCCGGGACAGGGACCTCGCCCACGGGCAGCATGTCGCGGTGGTCGCCCCGGGCCACCCGCTCGCCGCGCGCCGCGAGGTGGACCTGCGTCTCCTCGCCGACGAGGTGTTCGTGGACTTCGCCGCGGGCAGCGCCGCCCGTGCCCAGTCGGACCAGGCGTTCGCGGCGGTCGGCCTGCGGCGCGAGGTCGCCTTCGAGGTCTCCGGCGTCGAACTCATGGTCCGGATGGTCCGCCACGGGCTGGGCATCGCGCTGCTGCCCGCCTCGTTCACCACGGAACTCCACGGACTGCGCTGCGTGCCGATCACCGACGGACCGGTACGGGTGGAACGCCTCGTCTGGAGCCGGTTCACCCCGTCCCCAGCGGCCTCCGCCTTCCTCGCCATGCTGGACGTCTCCCGGCCGGACCCGGCCGCCTGACCACACGTCTCAAGGCACCGGCGAGACCCGGCCCCGTGGTGCACACGGTCCCGCCCGGCGGATGGCGGTCCCGACCCGGGAACGGGGCCTCGGACGAACGGAACAGGGCTCGTACGCAGCCGGCCGTCACGGTGTTGACCTGCGGTGATAGGCAGAGCCATGGGGCGGGAAGCCACTTCGGCGAGGTGTTACCGGAGATCTTGACGCGTCCATAGAAAGCGCTTAACGTCCACACCCATGTCGTCAAACCCCGTACCGTTGGCCGACGTTGGTGTCGGCGACCGTGGGACGAAGCACGCCGGCTGCACGCCGCGGCACCAGGGCGTGGCGAGCGTGCTGAGCGTGGCCGGGCCGTGCCGGGGGCGATCCGTCGCCGCACCCCGGATCGCGCACGACCGGACTGCCGGGACGAGGCCGAACCGGCGGGCGGGTACTCCGCTGGGCGCTTCCGCTCCGTGCGGCCGGTCCACGGGCGGCACGGCTGTCCGCCCGGGGTCGAGGACGACGGCTTCATCCTCCGCGGGCCCTGCCGAAGGCATGGCGCCGCCTTCGGCACCTCCTCCGGCAGCGGCACCACCGGCCGCCCCGGCGGGACGGCGCACACCCACGCGCCGGCCTCACCCGACCGGTGGCCCGACTCGGCCGCCCGGGGCAGCGACACCGCCGCCACCGCGCCGTACCCCGGCAGCGGACGGCCACCACAACCACAGGGTCCACACGTACGCCGGAGCCGTCGGCACGGCTCCCGGCGGGATCGTGGCCGCGATCACCGCGCGGAACCCGAATCTGACGGCCGCCGACGGCCGGCCGGCCCTGCGCCCCTTCTCCCTCTCCGCCGGCCGGCCAAGCCCCGTCGGCTGACCAGGGCCGACGCCTCACCGGGGCCACCCGTCCTTCCCAACCGGCCCCACCCCGTTCCCTTCTCGCACCACCCGCTTCTGTTTCGCACCATCCGTTCCCTTGTGGGCTGCCCGCCGGTCCCTGCCCGCGCACCGCGCTCCCTCCCGCGGGGCGGGGCCGCGCCTGCCCTTACACGGAAGGCTCGATCTCGTGAACCAGCCGAACTCGCCCCGGTCGCACCCACGCGGTGCGGACCTGGTGCCCACCCGCAGGCAGGTCCTCACCCTCGGCGTGGCGACAGCCGCCGCGCTGGGGCTCGCCCGGACAGGCGCCGCACAGGCCGCCACGCCGGGCCCGCAGACGGACGGCGGCCGGGTCCTTGAGTCCCTCAACGGCACCTGGGACTTCCTGCCCGCGACCCCGGACGCCTCCTATCCCCCGCCGTCCGCGGGGTGGAACACCATTCCCGTGCCCGCGGAATGGAACATGAGCGGTGGCCCGTTCAGCACCGGCTGGCAGGCGTACGACCTGTTCGGCACGCCGGCGGAGTGGAACTCCGTCACCGCTGCCTGGTACCGGCGCGAGCTGTCCGTACCGGCGAGCAGCGAGGGCAAGCGGATCGTCCTGCGCTTCGAGGCCGTCAATGCCGCGGCCACGGTGTTCGCCGACGGGGTCCAGGTGGCGCACCACACCGACGGTCTGCTGCCCTTCGAGGCCGACATCACCGAGCAGGTCGCCTTCGGCGGGACCACCACGGTCCACCTCCTGGTGCGGTCGCCGGCCGGTCTGCGCCAGGCCGACGGCTACCACTTCCCCGGCGGGTCCTGGTGGGGCCAGTGGGGTGCCGGCATCTGGCAGGACGTGTGGCTGCTGGCCCGTGAGCCGGTCTCGGTGGCCGACACCGCGGTGGTCACCTCCGTCACCGACAAGGCGTTCACGGCCACCACGACGCTGCGCAACGACGGCGCCGCCGCCCGTACCGTACGGGTGGAGCACACCGTGTGGGACGGGCCGCGCCAGGTGCGCAGGGCGAGCGCGCAGGCGAGCGTGCCGGCCGGCGGCACCGCGCAGGTCCGGACGGACTCCGCGTGGGCCGACCCGCGGCTGTGGGGGCCGGACGACCCGCACCTGTACGAGCTGCGGGTGGACGTCCGGGACACCGCGAACGGCCCGGTGCTGGACTCGGCCACCACCCGCTTCGGTTTCCGCGAGGTCACCGTCGACGGGCCCGTCCTCAGACTCAACGGGAAGGCGCTGCTGCTGCGCGGCGACTCCTGGCACTACATGGGCTCGGTGCAGAACAGCCGTGCCTACGCCGAGATGTGGCTGGGCATGGCCAAGGACGCCGGTGTCAACTACATGCGGATGCACGCGATGCCGTACCCGCCGGTGTACTACGACGTCGCGGACGAGCTGGGCATGCTGATCATCGGCGAGTCCGGGATCTACGGGTCGTCGGGCAACTACGCGATGAACGCGGACGACTTCTGGGCCGCCTGCCACACCCATGTGACCGACTGGATCGTCCGCGACCGCCACCATCCGTCGATCATCGCCTGGAGCGCCGAGAACGAGATGCTGGCCCGCTTCGGGCAGAGCTGGTCGGCGAAGATCGCCGAACTGAAGCCCACCGTGCTCGCGAAGGACACCACCCGGCCGGTGTACTTCGAAGGCGACGGGGACCCGCAGGGCGCGGGCGACATGCGCAGCAACCACTACTCGCTGGAGATCACCAGCAACAGCACGGCGATCCCCGAGAGCGCCCGCGCCCTGGCTCCGGGACAGCCGCGCGGCACCGAGTGGGACCGCAAGAAGCCGTGGCTGATCAGTGAGTTCAGCTCGATGTACTACGCGAGCCCGTCCGACGTCAGCGCGATCGGCGGCCCGGGGGCCTATGCGGACCTGGACGGCCTGTGGGCCACGCACGCGACGATCGTCCGGGCCCAGATCGAGGGCTTCCGGCTGGCCGGCATCACCGGGATCTCCCCGTGGAACACGGTCTGGTACGGGATGCGGCCGCTGCCGTTCGACGGCACCTCGGTGCCGCGGCAGGACCCCGGCGGCTCCGGACCGGTGCTCAAGCGGGTGGGACGCTACGCGGCCACGCTCAACCCCGGGTTCCAGGAGGGACTTCCGTCCTGGCAGCCCAACCCGATCCACGGCGCCGTCGCCCGCGCCTTCTCCCCCGTCGCCGCCTTCGCCCTGGACTACCGCACCCACGTCTTCGGCGGCACGAAGTTCACGCGTGACCTGCTGCTGGTCAACGACGGGGCGGAGGACGCCAGGCTCACCGTGCGCTGGCAGGCCGGGGGCGGGTCCGGGCTGCCCACGCGCAGCGGCAGCGCCACCGTCACCGTCCCGGCGACCGGGCGCAGGACGCTCACCACAGCCCTGAGCCTGCCGAAGGTGTCCAAGGACACCCGGGCGGTCTGGCAGGTGACCGTGGAGCAGCGCGGTGAGCAGGTGTTCGCCGACCGGGCCACGGTGACCGTGTACGCCACGGCCCCGGCCGCGTTGGGCGTGCCGCTCAGGGCCGCGGTGGTGGCGGGGACCGACGGCGCGACCACGTCCGCGCTGACCGCTCTCGGTGTCACGACCCGGAAACTGGCGGACCTGTCGGCGCTGCCCGACCCGGGCTCGGGCGAGATCCTGGTGATCGCCGAAGGCGCGGAGACCGGCGCGAGTGCCGACGACGGCACCCGGGTCACGGAGTTCGTCAAGGCCGGCGGGCAGGTGCTGGTGCTCGCGCAGAGCACGCTGCCACAGATCCTGCCCTGGCCGGTGGTCGCCTCCGCGAGCGCCCAGACGGTCAGCCACGTCACGGCCCCGCACCACCCGGTGCTGACCGGCATCGGGGCGGACGACCTGCGCTGGTGGCAGACCCCCGACGAACTGGTGGTGAGCATGCTGCTGGCCAAGCCCGGGTTCGGCAGCATGCTCTCGCTCGCCGACGCCGGTCCGGCACTGTGGGGCTCCGCCCTGGCCGAGGCCCGCTACGGCAAGGGCCGTTACCTGCTGTGCCAGTACCCGGTGGTGGCCGCCCAGGCCGCCGAGCCCGTCGCCGCGAGGCTGCTGCGCAACCTGCTGCGGTACACCGCGGGCAGCCCCGAGCCGGTCCGCACCACCGCGGTACTGGCCACCGCCCCGAAGAGCGGGGTGGCGCCGGTCCTCAAGGCCGCCTCGGTGGACCTGACGGCGCTCACCGCGGTGGACGCCGCCGCGCTGGCCACCGTCGACCTGCTGTTCGTGGACGCCTCCCCGGGCAACGAGACGGCGCTGGCGTCCCTGAAGGACCACGCGGCGGACGTGACCGACTGGCTGTCCGCGGGCGGCACCCTGTGGATCAACGGTGCCACCCCGGACACCTGGCCCTCGGTGGCCGGGTTCCTGCCCGCCGGGGCCACGCTGTCGCCGGTGGACACCGTGCACCGCAACGGCGCGGTGACCACCGGGGACAGTCCGCTGACCGCCGGCCTCACCAACGCCGACCTCGACTGGCCCGGCACCGCCCTGGCCGCGCACACGCTCTCGGTCTCCGGCGGGGAGAGCGCCGCCACCACCCGCGCGGTCTCCTGGAACGCCCTGCGGGGCGGCAACGAGCAGACCAAGTACAGCAAGGCGCTGGACAGCACCCGCGGATTCACACCGGGTACCGTCCTGTGGCGCGGTGCCGGCGGGAAGGGATCGGTGGTCGTCGACCAGTTCGCCTGGCCGAACGCCTTGGCGCTGCCCACCCAGGTGGGTCTGGCCGCCCGGCTCGCCGCCAACGCCGGCGCCGCCTTCGTCGCCGGATCGGGTTCGGGCGACCTGCCCACGACCGGTTGGAAGCCGTTCACCGAACCCGACAGCGGCGGGGCCGCCAACGCCTTCGACCGCAACCCCGGCACCCGCTGGAGCAGCAACGGCGCCCAGAAACCGGGCATGTACTACGGTCTCGACCTCGGCGGGGTCCATCGCATCACCCGGGTGGTGTGGGACACCTCCGCCTCCGTCAACGACTACCCGCGCGGTGTCGACGTCCAGGTCTCCTCCGACAACACCACGTGGACCACCGCGCTCAAGATCGCCGACACCACGTCCGTCGTCGCGGCCGGGGTCCTGGTCCTCACCTTCGACCCCGTGGAGGCCCGCTATCTGAAGATCGTCGACACCGGTTCGACGGCGACCAACTACCTGTCCCTGCACGAGATATACGTCTACGAGGCGACGAGCTGACCCCACTCGCCGCACGACGCGCCGGCCCCGCCCGCCGCACGGTGGGGTGCCCGCCCTCCTTCACGGGAGTGGGCCCCCTGCCCGCGGGGCCGACGCACACCGCTTACGCGATGGCGCTCTTCCTGAGCCTGTCGAGAACCGTCAGCTCGCGCGGGGACAGCGGGGGTTCCGACAGGTGGGGCAGCGGGGAGCCGCTCACCGCGGCCAGGACGGCTCTCGGGCGCAGGAGGCGGGTCGGCGTGGTCCGCAGGCTGGTGACGTCCCACAGGGCGGAGGCCGCGTCGTAGGAACCCGTGGCCGATCGGGTCAGCATGCGGGAGTAGCGAGCGGTGAGGCGGTCGGCGATCGTCGGCTTCCCCCCGCGTACCGCGGGGTACAGCACGTCCGTCCCGACCGCGGTGGCCCAGGCTCCCTCGGCGCACTGGGCGGCGCCCCGCAGGACCCGGCGGGACAGGCCGGGACCGGCGGGGCCGGTGCGGCGCACTTCCCGGGCCAGGACCTGGGCGCCGAGCGCCGCGACGCTCATCCCTTGGCCGTACGCGGGGTTGAAGGTCGCCAGCGCGTCTCCCAGGACGATCAGGCGCTCGGGCCAGGAGGGGGACTTCTCGAAGAAGCGGCGGGCGTTGCTGGTGCTGCGGCTGACCACCACGTCCGTGAGCGGTTCGGCGCCGGAGATCAGCCAGCCGACGAGGGGATGGGGCAGGTCGAGCGTGTACCGCACGAAGTCGTCGGGGCTCTGCGGGGGTTCACCGCCCCGGGTACCGCCCAGGCTGACCATCCACCGGTCGTCCTCGATCGGGAGGATCATCGCGCTGCGACCGGGCCGGCCGTGGTAGGGGTTGGCCTGGATCACCGTCAGCGGAAAACTCTCCGCACCCGCGGGAGTGCGGTAGACGCGGGTCGCGTTCGCCAGGCCGGAGTCGACGTTCCGCACGGGCACACCCGTGATGCCGATCTCCTCCAGCCACCGGAGGATGTGCGAGCCGCGTCCGCCGGCCTCCACCACGATGTCGGCGTCGAGTTCGGGCCCGAGCGGGTCCCCCGCGTCCGACGCGCCGACACGTACACCGTGCACCCGTCCGGCGTCGCCCAGCAGGCCCTCGACCGCGGCCCGGTGGACACGGACGTTGCCGCTGACGCTCAGCACGGCCTCGCGGACCACCCAGTCCAGCAGGGCCCGGGTGCAAGTGATCATGCTGGGCCCGTCATGGCGATAGCGGTGGAACCACCCGTCCGGGGTGAGGGCGACCATGCCCGAGCTCAACGAGACCTCGTGCGCCCCCGCGGCCAGCAGCCGTGCGCGTACGCCCGCTCCGGGCAGCAGGTCCTCCATCGCGGCCAGGCCGCCCGCCATGAGCAGGTGTGCGTGGTGTCCCTGGGGGACGCCCTTCCGGTTCTCGGGGCCGTCGGGCAGGACGTCGCGGTCGAGGAGGAGGACTTCGTCGGCTGCGGGAGACAGCGCTGCGGCAGCCAGCAGTCCGGCCAGCCCCGCTCCGACGACGACAGCTCTACCCATGATGCTCCTTCATGCCGAGGTGGGTGCAGTCACTGCTCTCTCGCTTGCCGCGGTGTCGCGAGCCGGACGCGCGCCAGCGCGTCGGCCAGGTCCAACAGTTCACTGGTGAGGCGGTACTTGGCGGGATGCGCCGTGGAGGCGTCCCCGTCGACGGAGTTGCGGCGTGCCGCCTCCACGGTCATGGCCGCCTCCGAGGCGGCCCGCGCGCTCCTGGACGTGTGGCCCTGCTCGACCGCGGCCTGGTACGCCTCCTCACCCACGCGGTCGTCGAACTCGGCCGCCAGACGCAGCAGCGCGTCGTGGATCGACACCTCAAGCAGGTGGAGGCGGGTCCTCGGCAGTTGCCAGCAGGACGGCTGCGGCTTCGGCACGGTCGCCACGTCCCGCACCTCCAGCCACAGCGGCTCCAGGCTGCGGAACTCGGTCAGGCTGCGTCGCTGGGCGGCGACCGCGGAGACCAGTCCCGGCAGGACGAAGCCGGCGGCGCAGAGCAGGGCGCCGAGCGAGGCGGCCGGCGGGGCGACGGTCGTGGAGAGGAAATCCAGGTCGTACCCGAGCCACCGGGCCACGACCGCCGTGGCCTTGGTGCAGACGAACCCGGTCACGTCCAGCGTCAGTCCGGCGAGGATCAGCCTCAGGCCCGTTCGGAGCAGGCCGGTCACCTCGTCCCGCACCCACCGTAGGCACAGCAGGGACATCATGATGGTCGAGGCCAGGTGTCCCGCGAGGTAGAGGACGATCATCTCCCGCAGGTAGCGGGTGTTCGCATAGTAGGTGTCGAGGTCCTGGAGCCGTTCCGTGCCGGCGTCCGCCAGGAAGAAGAGGACGATGATGGTGATGATCAAAGAGGCGTAGACGGCCATGCCGGCGCGGACCATCCGCCGCACCTGCCGGGGCGGGCCGCCTCTCCAGTGGATCAGCAGGATCAGCAAGGAGCCGCTGTAGGCGGACAGCGCGCTGTAGGTGAGCGGCGCACCCGCGTTGGGGATGCCCGTGAATCTGTTGAACGCGGCCAGGGTCGTGGGGGCCGCGCAGAAGAACGTCAGGGCGCCCAGGCAGATGGATGCGCAGGTGGGCAGGGTCAGCGGGTTCCGGGGAGCCGTCCGCGGGTGGCGAAAGATCACGACAGCGGCCAGGAAGAAGACCAGAGCCGCTATGTACACGACAAGGCTCATGTGCCGTGGCTCCGTTCGGCTCCGCCGGCGGTGGTGGGGGCCGGTTCCGGGTGCGCCGGGGTCAGGGCCGGTCCTGGCAGCGGGGAGCGGACACGGAAGGCGGCGACGGCGTCAGAGGCCGCGAGAGCGTCCGCGAGAGGGCCGAGCGCCGTCGGCTCCGGTGTCCGCGACAGTCGGTCGGCGGTGTCGAGGGGGCGGGCGTTCGGCGTTCCGCTGTGTTCGGCCGCCGCCGCGACGGTCACGGCCCACGCCGTCGACGTGGCGCGCTCGGGGTCGCCCGTCGTGTGCAGTTCCGCCGCGTACGCCCGGTCGTAGAGTCTGCGGTCGTAGAACTCCTCGATGTCCCTGAGTCCGTTGAGAATGCTGCTCTGGCGCCAGATCAGCCACATGAACGGTGAGAACGGACGCGGTACCCGCAGGGCCCGCCGGGTGAGGACCTCGTCCAGTTCCCGTTCGAGCGGGGCGAGCCGGACGTAGTCACGCCGCGACTGGCGCAATTCCGTCAGGCGGGGACCGGCGAGTGGCACGAGGACCCCCGCCGTGGTCAGGAAGGCTCCGACTCCGGCGCAGACGGGTGCGATCGTCGTGCTCAGCATCGACAGGTCCTGCCCGCTCCAGCGGGCCACCACGGCGATCAGCTTGGAGAGGCTGTAACCGGTGGTGATCAGTGTGCCGAAACCCATGATCAGCAGGCCGCCGCGCAGCCAGGGACGGCGTCGCACCTGGCGGGCCCAGCGCAGCGACCACAGCGAGGTGACGGTCACGGCCGTCAGATGCGCCACGAGGTACAGGACGATCATCTCGGCGATCCAGGGGGTCGCCGAGTAGTAGGTGTCGAAGTCGGTCCGGCGTTCCCGGTCCGCGCGCCCGATCACGAACATCACGGCGATGGCGACGACGACCGCGGCGTAGCCGCACACCCAGCGCCGAGTGGTCCGGCGCGCGTCGGATCCCGCACGCCAGTGGGCGATCAGTACCAGCGACGCCGCACCGTAGGCGGTGATCGATATGTAGGTCAGGGGCGCCGCCAGGTTGGGTACACCGCTGAGGTCGTTGATCGCCCTCACGGTCGGTGGCGCGCCGAAGAGGAAGCACAACGACGCCAGGGCCAGCACCGCGTTGATGGCGCGCAGGGCGGGCTCACGCCAGTGCCGGACGAGGTCGGGCAGCTTGATCAGGAGTCCGAGCGACAGCGCGGCGCAGCTGACGTAGTTGATCAGCCCGCTCATCTTCGCGTCCCCCCGCGGTAGTTGAGCGCGGCTCCGATGCGTCCGGCGAGGTCGTCGGTGTCGGAGGGGAGTTCCATGAGGGACCGCATGCGCTGGCCGACCAGCAGCCCGAACAGCTCGGCCTCCCGCTCTTCCGCCAGCAGGAAGTCGGTACGGGCGGCGACCGGTTGGGGATCGCCGTGGCCGGGGATCTGGTCGGGGGTGATTCTGCTCATTTTATACATGTGCCACATTTCATGACCGAAGATCCCCGTCTGATGCCACGGGACGGCGTCCTTCTCGACGAGGACGTCGTCGTGGTCCGTGCGCTCCAGCCAGAGTCCGGTGGCTGCCGATGCCGCCGGGAAGTTCACCTTGTGCACGTAGATGGGCCGGCCGCGCCACTCGATCGCGGCCTGGACGAGGGCCTCGAAGAGCTGTTCGGGGCGCGCGGGGGCCTGTGCCCGGATCGGGTCGATGAGTGTGTCGGCGAATCTGCGCATCTCCTTGTTGCGGGTCTGCGCCAGCCGCCACCGCCGCAGCCCGCTCATCATCGCCATGCGCGGCTCCCCTCGGCGGCCGGCCGCGTGCGAGGGCGGGGCCTCGGCGAGCCGGGCCGGGCGTCGCACCGCCGGATGGGCGCGACCGTGCGCGGGGTCCCGGAGAACTCGGCGTTCATCGGCAGTCTCCGCCGGTCGGTCCGCTGCCTTCGGTCCCGGTCCCGGGACCGTCGGCGTCCGGACAGGTGATCATGTCGGCCCACCGGCTGAGGCTGCTCAGTGCGTCCGGGAGGATGTGCGGCGCCCGCGCGGCGAGGCGCCGGAACTCGGGTGTGCGCAGTGCGGCGAGGGGGTCCGATCTGGCCTCCAGACCTCGCAGTACGGGTTGCAGCGCTTCGTTCAGCGCTTCGGGTTCGTCCGCGGTCAGGAAGCCGGGCGGCTGCGCGAAGAAGCGACGCAGCCTGTCCGCGGACTCCAGGCTGGGGACTCCCTTGGTGAGCCAGTCGCTCATGGTCTGGCGGGACACACCCGCGTGGGCGGCGAGTTCCTCGACCGAGTAGCGCCTCCCGTCGGGCCGTCGCCGTGTCCTGCGCAGGAGTTCCAGCCGCTGGCGTACCCGTTCGGCCACCGACGTCTCGTCGGGCCGCCCGCCGTCCAGCAGGGATCGGACGACGGCCTCGGGAACACCTGCGTGCAAGGACAGGTCGGCGACGTCAAGGGCGTCCGTCAGCCGCTCGGGGCGTCCGGCGGCGTGCGCGAGCCGCTCCAGGGTCTCCCCGAGCCGTGCGTAGGCGTCTTCTGCTGCCACCGAGCACTCTCCCCGGCTGCGTCGGCCGACCAGGTCGAACCGGCACCTCGGGAGTGCCTGCCCCACCTCAGAAATGCCAAATGCTCCAGCCCTGTTACACAAGTCCGATTGACACCTCGCGGGGAGAATAGCAGGCAGGACACGTGTGGTGATGCTCCGTCGGGACATCCGTGGCCGGTTCCGGTCCGGTCCGCCGCGGCCCTGAAGCCGGCCCCGGAGCGGGGCGGGCGCGCGGCCCGGGTCGGGTAGCTTGGGCAAAGAAGCAGTGAACGTGTCGAGGTGTCGAGGTGTGAGGAGGTCCCGGGCAGTATGGCAGAGGTGATCGACTCCGAGCCGCCCACCGAGGGGGCACCGCGCCGTTCCACGGTGCGCTGCGACGGTGAACTCCTCAGCTGCGTACGGCTCGTTCCCTCCCCCGGAGCGTCGGCGGACGGGCGGCCGACCGTGGTGTTCCTGCACGGCGCGGGCACCAGTGACAAGTCGCGTTTCACCGGCCTGATGACGGAGGTCGCCGCCCGCGGGCACGAAGCGTTGGCCTTCGACTTCTCCGGGCACGGCGAGAGCACGGGGACGCTCCCGGAGTTGAGTCTGCGCCGTCGGTTCCACCAGGCCCGGGACGTGATCGGCCAGCACGTCCCGGGCGGCCGGCCGCTGGTCCTGGTCGGCTTCAGCATGAGCGGGCAGACCGTCGCCGACCTCGCGGCCCACTACCGTGCGCGGGTCGCGGCCGTGGGGCTGTGCGCCCCGGCGGTGTACGCCTCGGCCGCCTGGCCGTTGCCCTTCGGTGACGGTTTCACCGAGGTCATCCGGAGACCGGACAGTTGGCGGGATTCGCCGGCGCTCGGGGTCTTCGCCGGGCTGACCGCGCGTGCCGTGCTCGCGACGCCCGGCACGGACGCGGTCATCCCGCCTGCCGTGACCGAGGCCGTCGCCGGTGCGCTTCAGGCGCGCTCCCGGTTCACCCGGCTCGTCCTTACGGAGGCCGACCATCGCCTGGGGCTGTGGTTCGCCCGCGACGCGTCGTCACGGCGCCGTTTCGTCGAGGCCCTGCTCACCGGCGGCTGAGCCGCCCGTCCAGGCCGCGCGGCGCCGGGGGACGGTCAGCTGTCCAGGCCCCCGCGGCGGACCAACTGGCTGGCGATGACGTTGCGCTGGATCTCGTTGGCGCCCTCGCCGACGATCATCAACGGGGCGTCCCTGAAGTACCGTTCGACATCGGACTCGGTTGAGTAGCCGTAACCGCCGTGGATGCGGACCGCGTTGAGGGCGATCTGCATGGTGGTCTCCGAGGCGAAGAGTTTGGCCATGCCCGCTTCCATGTCGACCCGGTGTCCGGCGTCGGCCTCCCGTGCCGCGAACAGGGTGAGCTGCCGGGCCGCCATGAGCGAGGTCGCCATGTCCGCCAGGTAGTTGCCGATCGACTGGTGCTGCCAGATCGGCTTGCCGAACGACTCCCGTTCCCGGGCGTGGGCGAGGGCGTCCTCCAGGGCGGCCCGGCCGACGCCGAGGGCGCGGGCGGCGACCTGGAGCCGGCCGGTCTCCAGGCCCTTCATCATCTGCGCGAAGCCCCGGCCCTCGACCCCGCCGAGCAGGGCACCGGCAGGCGCCCTGTGGTCCACGAAGGACGGCTCGCAGCTCTCCAGGCCCTTGTAGCCGAGCTTGGGCAGGTCGCGGGAGACCGTCAGGCCGGGTCCGTGTTCCACGAGGAGCACGGAGATGCCCGGTGCGCGGGGCTCGCCGCCGGGTCCGTCTTGCACAGCAGTGCGATCAGCTGTGACCTGCGGGAGTTGGTGATCCAGGTCTTCGTGCCGGTCACGACGTAGCCGCCGTCCGCGTCCTTGCGCGCCACCGTGCGCATCGCCTGGAGGTCGGAGCCGCCGCCCGGCTCGGTCAGCGCCATCGTCGCCCGGACCTCGCCGGTGGCCATCCTGGGCAGATACCGCCGCTTCTGCTCGTCCGTCCCGAAGTGCAGCAGCAGTTTGGCGACGACCGTGTGGCCGCCCGTCGCGCCCGCGAGGCTCATCCAGCCGCGGGCCAGTTCCTCCGTGACGAGGACGTAGCAGGGGGTGGACACCGGTGTGCCGCCGTACTCCTCGGGGACGGCGAGGCCGAAGACGCCGAGGTGCTTCATCCGCTCGATCAGGTCCGCGGGGCAGGTGTCGGTGTGCTCCAGTTCCCGGACCACGGGCCTGACCTCCTTGTCCACGAAGTCACGCACCGTGCGGACGGCGAACCGTTCCTCGTCCGGCAGGATGTCCAGAGTGCTCATGCTGTGCCGCTCCTCGCTCACGGCCGTGCGGCCGTGGGTGGTCCGGTGGGCGTGCGCGGCGGTCAGACGACGCCCGCCGCCCTCAGTCCCTCGATGTCGTCCGCGTCGTACCCCAGCCGGGCCAGGATCGCGTCGGTGTGTTCACCGACGGCCGGGACCGGGTCCATGCGCGGTGCGGTACCGGCGAGGTCGACGGGTGGCAGCAGCGCGGACACCGTCCGCTCGCCGGGGAGAGCGACGCTCCGCCAGCGCTGCCGGACGCTCAGCACGGGGTGGGCCAGGAACTGCGTCATGTCGTTGACACCGGCGTTGGCGATGCCCACGGCGTCCAGCAGTTTCATCACCGCGCGGCTGTCCAGCTCGCGAAAGCGCCCGGCGATGAGGGTGTTCAGCTCCTCGCGGTGGGCCACCCGGTCCGGGCCGGTGGCGAAGCGCGGATCCGCGACGAGATCCGGTCGGCCCAGGAACCCCTCGCACAGCGCGGTCCACTCGCGTTCGTTCTGGACGGAGAACAGGACCTCTTTGCCGTCGGCGGCCGGGTAAGCGCCGTAGGGGGCGATGGTCGCGTGCTGGGTACCGAGCCGCGGAGGCTGGCCGCCGCCGTAGCGGGTGTAGTACGCGGGCTGGCTCATCCACTCCGCCAGCGCCTCGAACAGGGAGACCTCGACGGCCCGGACCGTGCCGCGGGTGGCACGGGCGAACAGCGCGGTGAGGATGCCCGAGCAGGCGTACATCCCGGCGGCGATGTCGGCGACCGAGATGCCCGTCCGGGCACCGCCCTCGGGGGTGCCGGTCAGCGAGACGAGGCCCGTCTGGCACTGCACCAGCAGGTCGTACGCCTTGCGGTCGGCCCAGGGTCCGCTGGTGCCGTAGCCGGAGACGGAGCAGGGGATCAGGCGCGGGAAGCGTTCCGTGAGGACGTCGGTGCCAAAACCCAGCCGGGCGGCCGCGCCCGGGGCCAGGTTCTGCACGAACACGTCGGCGTCCGCGAGCAGCCGGCCCAGGATCTCCTTTCCCCGGTCACTCGCGAGGTCGAGTGTGATCGACTCCTTGGAGCGGTTGAGCCAGACGAAATAGCTGGACTCGCCGTGCACGGCCGTGTCGTACCGGCGGGCGAAGTCTCCGCCGTCCGGCCGCTCCACCTTGATCACCCGGGCGCCGAGGTCGGCCAGCTGCCGGGTGGCGAAGGGGGCCGCGACCGCCTGTTCGACGCTCACGACGGTGATGCCGGTCAGGGGCGGTTCTTCGACGGGGTCGATCATGCGGCGGCCTCCAGGAGCGGGTTCCCCGGCGCGGACTACGATCGGGAGCCGGCAATCCCCATCATGAGCGGTCACCGGACTCATGGGCTGTCACCACCATCATGAGCTGTCGTGCGAGCCGAAGTGAACAGCGGTCCGTGACCGGTCGGGACCCGTGAGCGACCGTGACCGGGACCCGGTGGGCCGCGCGGCGGCAGCGCGCCGGAACAGGGAGGTCGGAGATCATGGACGAGACCCCGCACCCGCTCGGTTCGTACGTCGAGTCCTGGGCTCCCGGGCCGGTCACGGACACCGACCCGCTGCCCCCGGGTCCGGCCGCCGCCGTGTCCGCGCTGCTGGACCTGCCCGCACCCGTCGCGGCCGACGGCGATCCGCTGCCGCCGCTGTGGGAGTGGTTCCACTTCCTGCACTGGCCGGCCCAGCGTGACCTCGGCCCGGACGGGCATCCGCGCGCCGCGCGGTTCCTGCCGCCCGTCCCCGACCGGCAGCGCATGATCGCCGGCGGACGCTGTGAGATCACCACTCCCCTGCGCCTCGGCGAGCCGGCCGAGCGGATCAGCAGCCTGGCCGCGGTGACGCCCAGGCGCGGCCGCTCCGGCGATCTGCTGTTCGTCACCGAACGCCACGAGTTCCGGCAGCACGGCCGTCTCCGGCTGGTCCAGGAGCAGGACGTCGTCTACCGGTCCGGCCGCAGCGCCGCGGCGCGGCACCCGCACACGGTCGACGGCGGCGCCGCACCGGAGCCCGCGGGCCCCTGGCGGCTGCGGCTGCACCCGGATCCGCCCCTGCTGTTCCGCTTCAGCGCGCTCACCGCCAACGCCCACCGCATCCACTACGACGCGCCGTACTGCCGTACCGTCGAGGGGTATCCCGGTCTCGTCGTGCACGGCCCACTGCTGGCCCTGCTCATGCTCGAACTGGTCCGCCGCAACGCGCCCGGCCGCCGGGTCCGCACGCTGGCCTACCGGCTGCACCGTCCGGTGTTCGCCGACGAACACGTCCTGGCCGACGGTACGCCCGACGGCGACCACGCCCGACTGCGCGTCGCCACGCACCGCGAGGCCCGGCACGCCACGGCCGAGGTGACCTTCGTCTGAGCGGCCGGACCACGGACACAGCGGGCCACGGTCGGGTTTCGGCCAAGGGTGTCCGTATCTCAACTGGTAGGCGGAGACACGGCTGTTGGGCCGCACAGTTGATCAATAACCTTGTTGCCCGCAGGCTGTGACTCACTCTAGGAGCCCCATGTCCACCGCTCAGCAGGTACCTGACATCCTCGCGCCCGAGTTCGCCGCAAACCCCTATCCGGCCTACCGGGCGATGCGGAAGAGCGCTCCCCTCATCTGGCACGAAGTCACGCAGAGCTACATCATCTCGCGCTACGACGACGTCGAGCGCGTCTTCAAGGACAAGAACAGCGAGTTCACCACCGACAACTACAACTGGCAGATCGAGCCGGTGCACGGCAAGACCATCCTGCAGTTGAGCGGTCGCGAGCACTCGGTCCGGCGGGCGCTGGTCGCACCGGCCTTCCGCGGCAGCGATCTGCAGGAGAAGTTCCTGCCCGTCATCGAGCGCAACTCCCGTGAACTGATAGACGCCTTCCGCCACACGGGCTCCGCGGACCTCGTCCACGACTACGCGACACGGTTCCCCGTCAACGTCATCGCGGACATGCTGGGCCTGGACAAGAGTGACCACGACCGGTTCCACGGCTGGTACACCTCGGTGATCGCCTTCCTGGGCAACCTGTCCGGCGATCCGCAGGTCGCGGCGGCCGGGGAGCGCACCCGGGTGGAGTTCGCCGAGTACATGATCCCGATCATCCGGGAGCGGCGCGACAACCTGGGCGACGACCTGCTGTCCACGCTCTGCGCCGCCGAGGTCGACGGCGTACGGATGAGCGACGAGGACATCAAGGCATTCTGCAGCCTGCTGCTCGCCGCGGGCGGTGAGACCACCGACAAGGCCATAGCCAGCATCTTCGCCAACCTGCTCGCGCACCCCGAGCAGTTGGCGGCCGTCCGCGAGGACCGCGGCCTCATCCCCCGCGCCTTCGCGGAGACGCTGCGCTACACGCCGCCCGTCCACATGATCATGCGGCAGTCGGCGACCGAGGTCGTCCTCAGCGGAGGCACCATACCGGCGGGCGCGACCGTCACCTGTCTGATCGGGGCCGCAGGCCGCGACGAGAAGCGCTACCGCGATCCGGACCGGTTCGACATCTTCCGGGACGACCTGACCACGACCACGGCCTTCTCCGCCGCGGCCGACCATCTCGCCTTCGCGCTCGGCCGGCACTTCTGCGTGGGCGCGCTGCTGGCGAAGGCCGAGGTCGAGACCGGCGTCGGTCAGCTGCTCGACGCGATGCCCGACGCCCGGCTGGCCGACGGCTTCGACCCGGTGGAGCAGGGCGTGTTCACCCGTGGCCCGCAGTCGCTGCCGGTGCGGTTCACACCGAGCGCCGCCTGAAGGAACGAGCCGCCGCCCGCGGCCGGACCGGACGGACCTGCCGTCGTCCCGGTCCGCCGCGGCGCCCGCGCGCTACTGGACGACCGGTGTGAACAGCGCGGGCAGTGTCGTCAGACCGCGCATCCAGATGGACGGACGCCAGGTCAGTTCCTCCGGTTCCACCGCCAGGACCAGGTCCGGCAGCCGCTCCAACAGCGTCTCGACCGCCGTACGGGCGATGACGTCGGCGAGCAGCGGCGCCGGGTACGGACAGCGGTGCTCGCCGTTGCTGAACGACAGATGGGCGGAGTTCTCCGCGCCGACGTGTGCCTCGGGCCAGATCTGCGGATCGGTGTTGGCCGCGGCGAGACCCAGTACGACACAGTCGCCCGCCCGGATCAGCCGGCCGCCGAGCTGGGTGTCGCGCACCGCCCAGCGGCCGATGAAGTTCTGGGTCGGCGTGTCCAGCCAGAGGACCTCGTTGAGGGCCTCGCCGACGCTGAGCCGGCCACCGGAGACGTTCAGGGCGAACCGCTCGTCGGTGAGCAGCAGCCGCAGCGTGTTGCCGATCCAGTTGGCGGTCGGCTGCTGGGCCGCGGCGATCACGGAGATCAGATCCTGGACGATCTCCTCGTCGGTCAGCCCCGCCGGGTCGAGGATCATCCGGGAGGTGACGTCCGGGCCCGGCCGGTCCCGCTTCTCCTTGACCAGTCGCTGGATCCGTTCGCCCACCCGGATGTAGGCGGCGACCGGGTCGTCGCCCTCCGCGGCGTCGAGCGAGATCCGCAGGTCCTCGACGAGTTGCTGGGTGTCCGTGCCCTGGTGCGGCATCCCGCACATCTGCACCGCCGCGCGCATCGGCAGGGCATGCGCGTAGGTGCTCATCAGCTCGGTCCGGCCGCTGCCGGCGAAGTCGGCGATGAGCCGGTCGGCGATGACCTGGCAGTCACGGGCCAGTTCGAACTGGTCGACGCCCTCCAGCGCCTGGGTGATCACACCGGCCCGGCGCCGGTGCTCCTCGCCCTCGGTGAACAGCACCGAGGGCTGGTAGCCGACGAAGGGCAGCAACGGCCAGTCCTGGGGAATGGCCGACCACTGGTTCCAGCGCCGCGAGTCCCGGGCGAACAGCTCGTCGTGGCTGGTCACATAGCTGACCTCGGTGTAGCCGAGGACGAGCCAGGCCGGCACGTCCCCGTCGAGCAGCACGGGCGCGACGGCGCCGTGCTCGCGGCGCAGACTCCGGTACAGCTGTGACGGCGCCTGCTGGTACTCCAGACCGGCCAGCGGCACCGCACCGTGGTGGGCCGGGCAGCCCGGGGGCGGTGTGGGGTCGGATCCGGTGTCGGTCACGATGCGCTCTCCTTGACCGCGGCCATCTGGTAGAGGTGATCCACGAGGGTGATCAGTACGTCCTTGCCCGATGCCCGCACCCGTGCGTCGCATTCGACCAGCGGTACGTGCTCGGGCACGGCGAGCGCCTGCCGTATCTCGTCCAGGGAGTACCTGGAGGGGTCGTCGTCGAAGCGGTTGACGGCCACCACGAACGGCGTCTTGTGCTGTTCCAGGCGGTCTATCGCGTACCAGGAGTCGTTCATCCGCCGGGTGTCGACCAGGACGACCGCGCCCAGTGTGCCGGAGAAGAGCCGGTCCCACAGGAACCAGAAGCGCTCCTGCCCCGGGGCGCCGAACAAGTACAGCACCATGCGGTCGTTGAGGCTGATCCGGCCGAAGTCGAAGGCCACGGTGGTGGTGGTCTTCGCCCGCACTCCGCTGATCTCGTCGACGCCGACACCGGCCTGCGTCATCACTTCCTCGGTGTTCAGCGGCCGGATCTCGCTCACCGAGCGGACCAAGGTCGTCTTGCCGACACCGAATCCGCCCACGACGACGATCTTCAGTCCGGTCTCGGCGGCATCGGCCAAGGGCGCGCGGCTGGAAGGCAGCTCAGAGATTGCGGAGCCCATCGAGCACCTCCTTGAGAAGGGCGGTTTCGGGAAGCGAGGCGAAGGATTGTGCCGCGCGCGGGTGGCGCGCGGTGATCCGGCTGGTGGCCAGCAGGTCACCGAGCAGGATGCGCACCACGGTGATCGGAAGTTTCAGCTCCGCGGCGATCTCGACCACGGCCGTCGGGTGCCGGCACAGTTCGAGGATCCTGATGTGTTCCGACTGCATGCCGGCGGTGGGCTCGCATTCGCTGACCACCAGGGTGACCAGGTCGAAGGAGTCGTCGGCGCGGCTGCGTCCGCCCGTGACCGTGTAGAGCCGATCCGGATCACCGGTGTCCACGGGCTTGCGCGTCACGAGGAGGCACTCCCCGCCACCGGATTGCGGGGCTCGGCCCGCAGGTGCTCACCGATCTGCTCGACCAGCTCGGTCATCTGGTTGCCGACCACGCCCGGGTCGGCGGCCTCGTCGGCCACCACGGCCAGGTGGGCTCCCTCGCCCGCCTCCACGATGAACAGCAGCCCGCCGTGGAACTCGGTCATGGAGTGGCGGACTCCGCCGGTGCCGTCGCCGAACTCGACGGACGCGCCCTGGGCGAGGGCCTGGATGCCCGAACAGATCGCGGCGAGCTGGTCGGCCTGGTCCAGCGTGAGGTTCTCGGTCCAGCAGAGCTTCAGGCCGTCCCGGGAGAGCACCAGGGAGTGACGGGTCCCGGGAGTACGTTCCAGGAGGTTCTGCAGAAGCCAGGTCAGGCTGTTGTCGGTGGTCTGCATGGCAGGTGATGGGACGGTGGTGCCCGGTTGTCCGGTCACCGGCCCGTTCCTCCAATTCTCGCGAACTTGGGGCAGGGGATGCCAAGGCTCTGGGCGTCGTACGGAGGACGCCGTGGTGCTACTCCGGGGCGGGCGGCTCCGACTCCGTGCCGTCGGACGGGATCGTGTCGCCCGCGCCGGCCCGGCGTCCGCGGTGGAAGGCACCGAACTGCGCGCCCGCGTCCCGGGCCGCCCCGCGTCCGCCCGGACGCGGTTCGTCGCGGCCGGGGGTGTCGTCGCCGGTCCTGCGCTGCCGTCGTTCGTGTTCGGCCTCGGCCATGGTCCGGCCGGGGGCACGCACCGGCAGGCCGTTGGCCGTGGAGGCGGTACGGCGGGTCAGGCCCGGATCAGGCTCCGGCTCCGGCTCGGCCACGCTCGGGATGTCCGGTCGGGAGAGGGTGAACAGCTCGGTTTCCAGGGCGGGCACGGGCCCGGGGGCGGGGATCACCGTTTCCGTGCGGGGCTCGGAGGCGGCGGGGCCGGGGTCGCGCTGCTGGGCGAGCAGTTGCGGCGGCAGCAGGACGACGACACCCGTGCCGCCGCGCGACGACGGCCGGTAGTTGACGCTGATCCGGTACTTGGCGGCCAGTCGTCCGACCACGGCCAGACCGAGGCGGGTGCCCTGCAACGAGGCGAGGTCGGTCATCTGCCCCGCCACCGCCCGCTCGGCGTGCCGCATCGCGGCGTCGGCCATCTTCAGGCCGCTGTCCTCGATGGTCACGACGATTCCGGCGGTGCGCTCCTCCACGTAGACGTGGACCTCGTCGATGGGCGGGGAGAAGTTGGCGGCGTTGTCCATCAGTTCGGCGAGCAGGTGCATGACGCCCTCGGCCGCGTAACCGGAGATCGCGGCCTGGGTGGAGCAGTGCATGCGGACGCGCTGGTAGGCGGCGATCCGGCCGACCGCGCCGCGCAGGATGCTCTCCATCACGATGGGCTTGTTCCAGGCGCGGCTGGACCGGCCGCCCATCAGCAGGGCCAGCCGGTCGGTCATGAGACCCAGCTGGGAGGTGCTGTGGTCGAGACGCAGCAGATCTCCGAAGACCTCCTCGCCGTACCGCTCCTGGAGTTCCCGGAGGTCGGCGAGCATGCTGACGGCCTTGGCCTGGACGCGGCTGAGGGCCTTGGCCGAGGCGGCCTGCGCGGCGGCGGCGCGCCGCTCGCTGAGGGCCATCTCCCGCAGGAACAGCTCCACGGGAGTGCGCAGCAACGGCAGGGTCGGCCAGTCCAGTTCGGCCATGACGACCTCCGCGGAGCTGCCCTCGCGCAGCCGGGCGATGGCCGCGGGCAGCGTGTGCTGCGTCAGCCGTTCCAGCTCCGCCGCGCCGAGCCTGCGCTCCCGCTCGGCCTCGTGGTGCTCGGCGCGGGCCGCGGCGGCCTGCCGGACGGCTTCCTCCATGAGGGTGGCGAACGCCTGTACGATGCGCCGCAGTTCCGGTTCGGCGACGGATCCGGAGTTGGCCACCGCGATGTCGGCGCCGGCCCCGTCGTGCAGTTGTTTCGCCACGGCCGGCAGCGCGACGTTCGCCACGTGCAGGGCGCCCGCGTGCTGCTGGGCCAGCTGTGCGTTGAGAGTGCTGAGCCGCGCCGCCTGCTCGTCGGCCGTCCGGCGGGCGCGTCGTACCAGCCGGGAACTCACGAGGGTGGCGCAGCCCAGGCAGAGCCAGGAGGCCCCGGCCACCGCCAGCGTCCAGCCCCGGGCGGGCTCGGGTGCCGCCGCCGAGACGCCGCCGGCCGCCGCGGCGGTCGCCAGCAGCACGGCCGGAGGTACGGCCCGTGCGGTGCGGGACGCCTTCGTCCGGGGCTGGCGGGGGGAAGCAGGCACTGACATTCCGCGGTCCCTCTGGTCCTAGAGAGCAGGGCAAGATCGATCGGCACACGTCGACCGCAGGTCAGAACGGCTCCAGGTGGAGCGGAACCGTCCGGACGGCACCCGGCACATGCTAGTCATCCCGCGGACCGCGCATGCCGGACAAGCTGCACACTCCGCCCAGGAGCGAACTTCGTCGAGATTTGGCCACCTGAACCAAAGGATGTGATAGGGATTTCGGCCGCCGGACACGGCGTGATGTCCCAAACGCCCTGAGTCCGCATGCAGTTGTCCTGCGTCGCTCAGTGGATCTTCCGTCAACCCCGGCGATCTTCTCGTCCGAGAGGCCACTGCTTTCAGCCGATTATGGCCGAGAGTCGGCCCTGACGAGGAGTCCGGACCCGACGACGACGGCGGGGCCGGTCCTCGCGACGCGTGTGAGGGCGTCCGGCCGGGCGGGTTCCCGGCGGACGCCCTTTCCCGCGCGGGTCGTTCAGCCGGCCTTGCGGGCCACGCCGCTCCAGAAGCCGATCTCGTCGGATCCGGGCGGCGGCGGGGCGTCCGGGCGCCAGAACGGGGCCTGGACGAGGCCCGGTTCGATCAGGTCGAAGCCGTCGAAGAACTGCCCGACCGCGGCGTGCGAACGCAGGTTGAGGGTCGCGGTGGCCTTGCTGTAGACGGCCTGGGCGGCGCTGCGGTCGGCGAAGTCGCCCGTGGCGTGCGAGAGCACCAGGTAGCTGCCGGCCGGCAGCGCGTCACGCAGCGCGGCGACGACCTCCCCGGGCCGTTCGGCGTCGGTGAGGAAGTGGAGGATGGCGACCAGGAGCAGGGCGACGGGCTCGTCGAAGTCGATGATCCGGCGGACGTCGGGGTGGTCCACGATCGCCTGCGGGTCGCGCAGGTCCCCGAGCACGATGCTGGTCACGCCGGAGCGGCTGAGCAGCGCGCCGGCGTGCGTGTGCACGATCGGATCGTTGTCGACGTACGCGACGCGGACGTCCGGCGCGATGTCCTGGGCCGTCTCGTGGACGTTCGGCGAGGTGGGCAGGCCGGTGCCGATGTCGAGGATCTGGCGGACACCGCTGCCGACGACGTGCTGGACGGCCCGGCGCAGGAACGCGCGGTTGGCCTGCACGCCGACGCGTACCTCGGGGGCCGCGACGGCGAGTGCGTCGCCCGCGTCCCGGTCCACTTCGTAGTTGTCCTTGCCGCCCAGCAGGTAGTCGTAGATCCGCGCGGGATGCGGCCTGCTGGTGTCGATCTCCTCGGCGCGGAAGCCGTCCTGTCTCACGCTGCGCTCTCCTCTCGGGCGACCGTCACGACCCCCTTGCCCGCGGCCGGCCGACGACAGCTTTTCACACCAACACCAGGGCTCACAGGGGTATTTCCGCGGGTCACACGGTTGTACCGGTGTACCGGCCGCTCCGCCGGCGCCCGGTCATCAACAGGGCGGGGCATCGGCCGTCCGCCCGTCGCCCTGGCACGGTTTCCGGCCGGCCCACCTCGACCGTGGCCCGGCATGCTCACCGGGCCGGCCGTCGTCGGCCGGTGAGCATGCCGGGCCCGGCTCGCGTGCTGGCCCCGCGCCGCCACGGGATTAGCGCCGCCACGGGAGTTCCGTGCCGACGGGTTCGGCCTGCCCGGGCCGGCCGGCGCCCGACGGGGTGCGCGGTGCGGCCGGCCCGGGCCTCCGTCAGGAGCGGCGCGAGCGCCGTGCCGCGGCGAACGCGACACCGGCTCCGAGGACGATCACGACGGCCGCGGCCCCGGCGATCGGACCGACGGGCGCGCTCGAACCGGTCTCCGCCAGCGGCGGGGAGCTGTCGTCCGGCGACGGCTGCGGGGCGTTGGGCGGAGCCGACTGCAAGGGCGGGACGTCCGCGCTGGTGGGGGGCGTCTCGGCGGGCTTGGGGGTGGTCGGGGCCGAGCTGGTCCCGGCGGGGGGCGTGCTGTCCGCCGGGGTGGCGGGCGTCGCGGGCGCCGTCGGGGTCGTCTGCGACGGGGTCGGGGTGGGCGAGTCGGGCGTGCTGGGCGTGCAGGGCTTGTCGCCGCCGTTCCACGCCGCGACGAGGTGGTACGGGGTGGAGATGTTGTCGGGCTGGTACGGCGCGGGGCCGTGGCCCTCGCCCGTTCCGCCGTCGTAGGTGACGTCGTCGCCGTACAGGTCGATCTGGCCGTAGCAGTCGGGCGACTTCACGGTGAGCCGCTGCCAGGTCCGCTGCGCGTCGTCCGCGCCGGCCAGGTCCGCGGCGGTGAGGTAGACGGTGGCCTTGTCGACCAGCGTCTGGTGGCCCGAGGACTCCCAGTTCGGGCCCTCGGTGGTGTATTCGGCGAGGGAGACGGGGTACTTGCAGCCCTCGGCGACGGACTGGCCTGCGGCCAGGCGGACTTCGACGGTGCCGGGGACGGTGTCCCACTGGCGGAATCCGCCCTGCGAGGTCCAGTCGGCACCGACGACGTTTCCGTCGGCGCCGACTATGCGGTACTGAACCGTGGCGGACTGGCAGTCGCCGCCCGTCGTGGCGCTCGCCGTGCCCGCGCCGAGCACGGGGACGGCTGCGGCGAAGGCGGTCGCGGCGAGCGCGGCGAGGGTTCTGGAGTTGGGGGAACGCGACAAGATGAGCCTCTGTGGAAGTGGTGTGCGGGAGGTGGCGGGCGCGAGGACGGACACCGGCGGGTTCCGACGCGACCGAAGGACACCGAAGACCCCTGCAGACCCCTGCAGACCCCTGAAGAACGCCGAAGAACACGGACGGACACGGCGGAACACCGAGAACACCGAGAACGACGACGGACACCGAGGACGCCGACGGAGACCGGCGGTGGCCGATGGGCACAACGGATGCGACGGACATGACGGATACGACGCGGCAACGGCCGGACGAACCGGACCGAGCCACTCACGCCCCTGCGCTCACTCTAGCCACAGCGAAGCAACCGAATTCTCACGGCCCTTCACAACTCCCGTCAATCCTCCACGGGTTCGGCGGGCGCCCGGTGGCCTCAGTGCTCCGGCGGAATCTCCTGCTCGGCCCAGATGATCTTGCCGTC
The DNA here is from genome assembly GCF_042896695.1 of Streptomyces sp. NPDC001270. Taxonomy (NCBI): domain Bacteria; kingdom Bacillati; phylum Actinomycetota; class Actinomycetes; order Kitasatosporales; family Streptomycetaceae; genus Streptomyces; species Streptomyces sp. NPDC001270. The sequence goes on from NZ_JBIAXM010000003.1 coordinate 277,428, forward strand.
GGGCACGTACCGGGCGCCCCAGCGATGGGCCACCTGGGCCACCAGGAACAGGCCCCGGCCGCCCTCGTCCGTGCTGCGGGCGTGCCGCAGCCGCGGTGCGGTGCTGCTGCTGTCGGAGACCTCGCAGGTCAGCCGGGAGTCACGGATCAGCCGCAGGCGCAGGGGCGGTGAACCGTAGCGGATCGCGTTGGTGACCAGCTCGCTGACGATGAGTTCGGTCGTGAAGGCCAGTTCTTCGTAGCCCCAGTCCATCACCTTCCGGGTCGCACGGCTGCGCAGTTCGCCGACGGCCGCCGGGTCCAGGGGCACGTCCCAGGAGGCGACGCGGTCGGCGCCCAGTTCGTGGGTGCGTGCCAGCAGCAGCGCGATGTCGTCGAGTTGCGGCTGGGGGACGAGCTGCTGCGCGGCGGTGGCGCACAGCGTTTCGAGATCGAGGCCGGGCCGGGACAGCAACCGGCCCAGCTTGGCCATGCCCACGCCGATGTCGCGGTCGATCCCCTCGACCAGACCGTCGGTGTAGAGACCGAGCAGACTGTTCTCGGCGAGTTCGATCTCGGTGGCCTCGAAGGCCACCCCGCCCAGCCCGAGCGGCGGTCCGGCGGGCAGTTCGGGGAACATGACCTGGCCGTCGGGGGAGATCACCACCGGGGGCGGATGGCCCGCGCGGGCCAGCGTGCACACCCGGGTCACCGGATCGTAGACGGCGTACAGACAGGTAGCTCCGAGGAACGTCGTGACGGTCTGGCTGGCCGCCTCGCCGTCCGGCTCCTCCTCGCTCAGCCGCAGCACGAGGTCGTCCAGGTGGGCCAGCAGTTCATCGGGGGGCATCTCCATGTCCGCGAGGGTCTGCACGGCGGTGCGCAGCCGGCCCATGGTCGCCGCCGCCGCGATGCCGTGGCCGACGACGTCCCCGACGACCAGTCCCACCCGGGCGCCGGAGAGGGGGATCACGTCGAACCAGTCGCCGCCGACCCCGCCGGTCGCGTTGGCCGGCAGGTAGGAGGAGGCGACCTCCATGGCCGTGCCGCCGCTCAGGGCGTGCGGCAGCAGACTGCGCTGGAGCGTGACCGCCGCCGTGTGCTCCCGGCTGTAGCGGCGGGCGTTGTCCACGCACAGCGCGGCCCGTGCGACCAGCTCCCGGGCCAGCAGGACGTCGTCGGGGTGGAAGGGGACCGGGTTGAGCGAGCGCACGAACGTGGTGAGGCCGAGGACGGTGTTCCGGGCCCGCATCGGCACGGCGATCATGGAGTGCAGTCCGAACTTGCGCATCCGGGCGGCGCGGACGGGTTCCTCGGACACCCACAGCTCGTCGGAGGGGTCGAGGACGGGGGTGAAGATCGGGTCGCCGTCGACGAGCAGGTTCAGGTCGTGCGGCGGCGGGATGAAATCCACCCGATCGCCGATCTGCGCGACCGCTTCCGGGCAGCCCTCCCGCACCGAGCTCAGGCCGGCCCTGCGCATCCCGAGCCGGGCGGTGGCCGGTCCGGCGTCGGACAGCCACGCCCCGTGACCCTCCAGGCTCAGCACGGGCTCCAGCAGATCGACGACCACGAAGTCCGCGAAGCGGGGTACGGCGAACTCCGCCAGCTCCTGAGCGGTCCGCATCACGTCCAGGGTCCGGCCGACCTGGCTGCCGGCCTCGTTGACCATCGCCAGGAGCCGGCGCGCGTACCAGCGCTCGGTGATGTCCAGGACCATGTAGCAGACGCCGGTGACCTCGCCGACGGCGTCGACCAGCGGGAAGAACGACGAGGAGTACGCGTGCCGGCGGTGCGGATCGGCCCAGCTCCAGCCCTCGTACTCGTAGTCGGTGACCGGGACCCCGGTCACCATCACCTTGCGCATCAGGGCTTCCAGGGTCTCCGCCTGCAGACCCGGCAGCAGCTCGCCGAGCCGCCTGCCCAGCCGCTGGTCACGGGGCACACCGCCGAACTGTTCCAGGGTGTCGTTCAGCCAGAGGTAGCGCAGCTGGGGGTCCATCACGGCCATGCCGATCGGGGAGCGGGTCAGGAAGCCGTCGAGGACGGACTCGCGCATCGTCCACTGCGGCAGCTGTTCGCGGCCCGAGACCAGGAAGCACTCCTCCCCGCCGATCCCGAACGACGCCGACACCCGGAGATCGGCCTCGATGCGCCGGCCGTCGCGGTGCCGCAGCGCGATCAGGCCGCTCCACCCCTTGCCCTCGCGGCAGTGCTCCACGATGCCCGCCAGCCGCAGGGAATCCCCGGCCAGCGCCAGCAGGCGGGCGCCGGAGCGCCCGACGATCTCCTCGGCGGCATAGCCGAGCAGCGCCCGTGCGCCGCAGGTCCAGCTGACCACGGCGCCCCGCGCGGACACCACCGCGACCGCGTCGTTGGACATGTCGAAGAGATCGCGCTGCCCCGTGGCCGGAGGCGCGTCGGATCCGTTTCGCCCAGGTGCCATCTGTCCCATCCTCTACAAGACAACATGGTCCTGCCTGGCCGCCGGATGCGCACGGCCCGGGGCGTGACCGCGGACGGTCACCGGTCGGCCGGCCGGCCGGCGCGGAGTGTCCGGGCGATGAGCAGGGTGGCGTCGTCCCGGTCGTCCGGGGTGCGCAGCGCGGCGAGCAGCCGGTCGCAGGTCTCCTCCAGGGGCCGGTCGGGGCCGTCCAGGAGGCCGAGCAGCGTGTCCAGGCGGTCGTCTATCGCGTCGTGGCGGGTTTCGATCAGGCCGTCCGTGTAGAGGACGAGCAGGTCACCGGGGTCGAGGTCGACGGTGCTGCTGAGGAAGGTGACCCCGCCGACGCCCAGTGGGACACCGGTGGGCAGGTCGAGCAGTTCCGGGAGGCGGCCACCGCGCACCAGGACGGGCGGCAGGTGTCCCGCGTTGGCCAGATGGCATTCGCCGCGGGCGGGGTCGTAGACGGCGTAGAGGCAGGTCGCGATGTAGTGCTCAAGACCGCTCGCGGTCCGGTCCAGGTGGTGGAGCACCTGTGCGGGGTCGAAGTCGAGGACGGCGAGGGTGCGGGCGGCGGTGCGCAGCCGCCCCATGGTGGCCGCCGCGTCGATGCCGCTGCCCATCACATCGCCGACTACCAGCACGGTCCTGCCGTCGGCGAGGGCGATGGTGTCGAACCAGTCGCCGCCCACCTCGCTCGCGGCGTGGGCGGGCCGGTAGCGGGAGGCGACCTCCAGGCCGGCCAGCCGCGGCGGGTCCTCGGGCAGCAGGCTGCGTTGCAGGGTGACGGCGGTGTTGCGTACGCACTGGAACCAGCGGGCGTTGTCGATGCTGACCGCGGCGCGGGAGGCCAGGTCGCCGGCCAGCATCACGTCGTCCTCGGTGAAGGGCAGCGGGTTGCGGGTCCGCTTGAGGTCCAGGGCCCCGAGCACCTCGCCGCGGGCGATCAGGGGTACCGCCAGGTAGGAGTGGACGCCCGCCCGGGCCAGCAGCGGGACCGATGCGGGATCGCGGGCGATGCGTTTCAGGTCGGGGCCGGTCACGTGCGGCACCAGGACCGGGCGGGCGGTGTGGACGCACTCGGCGAGCAGCCGGTCGGCCGCGTAGGTGACCGGTTCCCCGGGCAGATCGGCCGTCCGGGTGGCGGCGCTCGGGCAGGCGACGACCAGGGCGAGGGAACGCATCAGCGCGGGTCCGCCGGCCGGCGCGACGGGATGGCAGGACAGGACCGAGTCGAGGACGTCGACCGCCGCGACGTCGGCGAGTTCGGGCACCACGACCTCGGCGAGTTCACGGGCGGTGTGGTTCACGTCCAGGGTGGTGCCGATGCGGGCGGAGGCGTCGGCGATCAGGGCGAGGCGTCGGCGGGCCCGCTCGGCCTCCTGGGCGGCGCGATGCCGCTCGGTGATGTCCACGACGGCGCCGGCGACGCCGAGCACCTGCCCGCCGGAGTCCTCCAGCCGGAAGTAGGAGACGGACCAGGCGTGGTCGTGGTCGGGATCGGCGGGGGTACGGCCGGTCGTGCGCCGGTCGATGAGGGGGCGGCCGGTCTCCAGCACCCGGCGCATGGCGCCTTCGATGTAGTCGGCGTCCAGGTCCGGCAGCAGGTCGCGCAGCGACCGGCCCCTGCTCGCCTCCGCGGGTATGCCGTTGATCCGCTCCAGGGCCGGGTTCACGGTCAGGTAGCGCAGGTCCTTGTCCTGGATCGACAGCCCGATCGGGGACTGCGACACCAGGCGCTCGGACAGTGCCAGGTCGGTCTCGACCCGCCGGAGGGCGCCGTAGTCGGCGGCGATGCCCAGGGCGAAGACGGCGCCCCGGTGATCGAGCAACCGCATGTTGCGGAACTCCACCAGCCGGGTGCCGCCGTCCCTGTGCCGGACGGGGAAGGCCCCCGCCCAGCTCACGCCCGTCTCCATGACCTCGGCGAACAGGGATATCACCAGGTCCAGGTCCGCCTCGTGGACGAGCAGCCGGCCCGCGTACTTGCCGAGCGCCTCTTCGGCGCTGTAGCCGAACAGATCCTCGGCCGGGGCGCTCCAGAACACGATCCGGCCATCGGAGTCCAGCACCACCGCGGCGACGCCGAGGACGTCGAGGAGGCCGTACCGCTCGCGCGACCCGGCCTGCCGCAGGATGCCGTCGGCCCGGAAGGGTTCGGCAGTCATCCCGGTTCTCCCTCCGTCCCGCAGCAGGGCGCTGCACAGAGTCCGGCCCCCGGCCCCGGGCGGTGACCGGTGTGACCTTTCCCATGGTCCCTCGGCCCGCGCCGGACCCGCATCCCTCGCCCCTCCGGCGCGGCCGCGACCGCGCACACCGACGCCGCCGCCGCTCTCCGCGCCCTTTGCCGCCTTCTCCGTCTCTCCTCGTGCGGACCTGCTTCTCCCTGTGCCGCCGACCGCGACGGCGGCACGGCGCCGATGAGGGGCCGCACTCACCCACCGTGACCGCCCCCGCACGCTCGGCCGCGGATCCGGGCCGCTCCGCGGTCCAGGCACCGAGTCCGGGTCAATCGATCCGCACGCCCCCGCGGGCCCGGTCCGGATGCGGGGTGCCCGCCCGGTTGATCACGTGCCCCCGTCGGCGTCGGCCGAGTCCGCCACACAGGGTTCGGGCCGATCGATCACACACCCCACCGACCCGGTCCGCCCCACAGGGTGCGGGCCGGTCGATCGCACACCGCCGCAGGTCACCCCGTACGCCGTCGGGTGACCGCGTCCCCTCCCCCACCCCGTGGCGACGGCACCGCACGCGAGTTCGGCACGGCCGGTCGACGAGGTGCGGTGGACGGCGACCTGACGAGTCGTGAGACTGGAAGCTTTCCCTGCCCCGACCCGGACGGTGATCATGTATCAGGAGATTCCGCGCGTCGAACTCACCCCGCAGGCCGCCGAATTGATCCGCCGGCTGCGTGCCGCGCACGGCCCGCTGATGTTCCATCAGTCCGGCGGCTGCTGCGACGGCAGCGCGCCCATGTGCTACCCGGAGGGCGAGTTCCGCACCGGAGGTTCGGACGTGCTGCTGGCCGAACTCGACGTCGAGGGCGTCGACGAGCCGGTCACGTTCTGGATGTCGCGCAGCCAGTACGAGGTGTGGAGCCACACCCGGCTGATCGTGGACGTCGTCCCCGGCCGTGGCAGCGGCTTCTCCCTGGAAGCACCCGAGGGCGTACGTTTCCTCACCCGTTCGCGTGTGGTCGACGCCTAGCCACCACGGCGGGCACCCGCGTCTGCTGCACTGCCCCTGACATCAGCACACAAGCGACGGTTGACGGGATTTCAGGGGTGGGGGCGACAGTGACGCGTCGGCATGGGCGGCTCACGGCGGGCAGAGCGGTACTCACGGTTCTCACGGCGTTCGGCGTGGTGGCCGGTGCGGCGCTGACGGGGGCGGCCCAGGCCGCCGCGGCGGCCGGCACCACGATCGCGCCGGGCGTGACCTACCGGCAGTTCGACCTGTCGGCGGCCAAGGGGACGACACACGTCCACCTGGTCTCCGTCGACCTGGGCGACCCGCACGTCCGCGTGGACCTGCTGTACCCGGGGAAGATCGCGGCCCGTTCGTCGGTCTCCGCACTCGCCGACTCGGCGGGCGCGATCGCGGGTGTGAACGGCGACTTCTTCAACATTGACGAGACCCAGCACCCGGGCGTCGAGGCGACGGGCGCGAGCGTGGGGCCGGTCATCGCGCGGGGCCGTGCGGTCAAGGCCGCGGTGCCGCGTGGTCAGCGGTTCGGCCCGGCGCTGCCGCCCGGCACGACCACCGAGGAGGTCTTCGGCGTGGGCACCGACCGGCGGGCCCGGCTGGACCGGCTCCGGCTCGCCGGCTCCGTCCGCACACCGGACGGCCGGCTGCCGCTCGGCGGCCTCAACCAGTACGCGCTGCCGGTGAACTCCGTGGGCGCGTTCACCGCGCAGTGGGGCAGCGCCTCCCGGCTGCGCGCCACCTGCGGCACCGACACCGACCGGGCCGCCGCGTGCAGCAGGGACACCTACGAGGTGAAGGTCCGCGGCGGCCGGGTCGTGTCCGTGTCGGACACCCCGGGACGCGGCGCCGTCGCCGCGGGCACCACGGTTCTGGTGGGCCGGGAGGCAGGGGCGCAGCGGCTGCGGAAGCTGTCCGTGGGCGAGCGGGTGACCGTACAGAACTGGCTGGCCGCCGCCGGCTCCAAGACCCCCTACCGCTTCGCCCTGGGCGGCTTTCCGGTGCTGCGCGCGGGCCGGCCCCTCGCCGGCCTCGACGGCAAGACGTCCGCGGTGCGCACCGCCGTCGGCATCGCGGACGGCGGACGGCGGCTGCTGCTGCTCGCCGTGGACGGTGCGCCCGCCTACCGCAGCGGCCTGACCGTCGCCGAAGTCGCGGACGAGATGCGCGCGTTGGGCTCGGTCGACGCCTTCGGCCTGGACGGCGGCGGTTCGACGACGCTGGTCACCCGCGCGCCGGGCGCACGCACGGTGGCGGTGCGCAACCACCCGAGCGGTGGCGCCGAGCGCCCGGTGCCCAACGGCATCGGGGTCTTCACGGCGCCGTGAACACGTCGGCCCGGCCCCTCGCCCCGGTCACGGCCGCAGACTGCTCACCATGTCCGCGGTCGCGGTGAGCCCGCTCTGAATGGTAGGGGCCACGCTCGTGCTGGCCAGATAGAACCCGAGCAGCACGCAGACCAGGGCGTGGGAGATCTTCAGCGCGCCGTTGCGCAGGAAGACCACGGCCCAGATCAGGAGCAGCAGCACCACAGAGATGGAAATGGCCATCGCGAACCTCCTCCGCCACGCCAGTTCGCGGCGTTCGGCCGTAAGTGTGGCGTAGCGGGGGGTTCGTCCGGGCGGCTGACGTGTCCTCCGATCGAGTGGTGTTCGCGGTTCCGCTACGCCGGCGTGTGGGCGTCCAGGAACGCCTCCAGGCCCGCGAGGTCGTCGGTGTTGAGGTAGTCGACGCCGGCGGCGAGCAGTTCGGTCCACAGCGCGTCCCGCGCCGGGCCCGCCGCGTCCGGGGTGGCCCAGAACCGGATCTGCTGCCCGCGCGCGTGCGCCGCCCCCACGATGTCCCGCAGCTTCTGCCGCTCGGCGGCCGGGAACGGCCCCTCGCCCGGCCAGCTGAAGTTGAGCGTCCAGTTGTCGCTGATCAACGGGACGAAGGAGGCCGGTGCCGTGCTGCCGAGGTCGCTGAGCCGGCCGTCGTAGAAGGCGCGGCGCTCGGTCTGCGCCTCCATCGGGGTACGGGCGGCGCGGTCGCCGGAGATGACGGCGGTGGCCGGTCCGGGGTGCACCCGGCCGTGCGCGTACGTGGTGAACAGGTGCTGGTAGCGGCGCAGGTGGCGGTCGAGTTCGAGGTAGGTGGAGGAGCCCTCGGTCTTGATGTCGATGAGGAGTTGCAGGGGCCTGCGCGCTCCCCGGTACACGGCGCCGCGGTTGGCCTCGACCCGGGCGGCGAGCGGGTCGAGGTAGAGGGATTCGAGGGTGCGGGACGGATCGAGGTCGGTCACGTCGTGGCCGATGAGGAGTTGGTCGCCGACGAGGAAGATGTCGGCCTCGACGCTGCCGAAGCGGTGGTCGAGGGCGTCGAAGAGGGGGCGCTGGTGCTCGTAGTCGTTGTGCGCGTGGGCGTGCCACAGCGGGCGCGGGGCGTGCGGGCCGCGGCTCGCCGACGCCTGCGCGGCGGGCAGGGCGACCGCGCCCGCGAGGGCGGTGCCGAGGGTGGTGAGGGCTCTGCGGCGGGTGGTGAGGGCCATGCTCTGCCTCCCTGATCGGGCCGGTGGGACCGAAGGGAGTATGCGTGCCGAAGGTGTCCGAGTGGCATGGCCGTGCGGGGAGTTGGCCGGACCGACGTCATGCGTTCACTTCGCCGGAACGGCGCGCAGGAGACAGCCCGCCCCAGGTGGGACGGGCTGTCGGTGGGGTCGCCGCGGGGCCGGGTCAGGGGGCACGCAGGTCGACCAGTTCGGCCAGCGCGGCGCGGTGCGCGCCCGCCGTGCCGAAGGCGAGGGAGTCCGCCTTGGCCCGCTTGAGATACAGGTGGACGGGGTGCTCCCAGGTCATGCCGATGCCGCCGTGGAGTTGCAGCGCCTCCTCCGCGGCGCGCACGGCGACCGGCGCCGCGTACGCCTGGGCGACGGCGACCGCCACGTCCGCGTCCGTGCCGGTGGCCAGCGCGTCGGCGGCGGCCCGTGCCGCGGCCCGGAGGCCGGCCACCTGGAGCCACAGGTGCGCGAGCCGGTGCTTGAGCGCCTGGAATCCGCCGACCGGCCGGTTGAACTGCCTGCGTTCCTTCAGATGGCGGACCGTCTCGGTCAACGCCCAGTCGGCGAGGCCGAGTTGCTCGGAGGCCAGCAGTCCGGCGCCGGTCCGCAGGGCGCGTCGTACGGCGGGTTCGGCCTCACCGAGGCGGCGGGCGTCCCGCACCCCGTCGAGGACGACGCGGGCCACCGGCCGGGTGAGGTCCAGGGACACCTGGGGTACGACGGTCGCGGCGGCGGCGTCGACCGCGTACAGGCCGCCGTCGTCCGCCGGTACGAGCAGCACGTCGGCAACGGCCGCGTCCGCGATGCCGGTCAGCTCTCCGTGCAGCGCCCCGCCTTCGAGGCGTGCCCGCTTGACGGGCGCGCCCGGCGCGGTGTGCAGGGCGACCGTGAGCGCGCAGGTCGTCGTCGCGGACGCGCATGGGGCCAGCAGGTCGTCGGCGCCGCAGGCCAGCAGTGCCTCGGTGGCCACCACGGCACTGGTCAGAAAGGGCACGGGGGCGACGGCGCGGCCCAACTCCTCCAGGACGACGGCCGCTTCCCGGTGGGTGGCGCCCTGGCCGTCCAGTTCCTCGGGCACCAGCAGGCCCGCGATGCCCATTCCGCCGGCGAGGGACTTCCACAGCGGCACGTCGTGCGGGGTGTCCGTCTCGCTCCGGGCGATGACGCCCGCCGCGTCGCAGTGGTGCGTGAGCAGGTCGCGGACGGCGGCGCGCAGTGCCTCTTCCTCCGGCGAGTGGAGCAGGTCGGGCTCGGTGCTCATCGGGCCAGGTCCTTCCAGGCGACGTCCTTGTCGGTGCGCGGCTCGACGGGCAGGCCGAGGACCCGCTCGGCGACGATGTTCAGCAGGATCTCGCTGGTGCCGCCCTCGATGCTGTTGCCCTTGGACCGCAGGTAGCGGTAGCCGGCCTCGCGACCGGTGAAGTCGACGAGTTCGGGCCGGCGCATGGTCCAGTCGTCGTACAACAGCCCTTCCTCGCCGAGGAGTTCCACTTCGAGTCCGCTGATCTCCTGGTTGAGGCGGGCGAACGCCAGCTTCATGCCGGAGCCCTCGGGGCCGGGCTGGCCCGCGGCGAGCTGCTGGCGCAGGCGTTCGGCGGTGAGGCGGGCCACCTCGGACTCGACCCAGAGTCCGAGCACACGCTGGTGCAGGTCGTGGGTGCGCAGTTCGGGGCGTTGCCGCCAGGTCCTGGCGACGTTGTCGATCATGCCGCCCTCCCGGGGCAGCCGCATGCCGCCGATGGAGACGCGTTCGTTCATGAGCGTGGTCCGCGCGACCCGCCAGCCGTCGCCGACCTCGCCGACGCGATGGGAGTCGGGGATGCGCACGCCGGTGAGGAAGACCTCGTTGAACTCGGCCTCGCCGGTGATCTGGCGCAGCGGCCGTACCTCCACGCCGGGGTCGGTCATGTCGCAGACGAAGTAGGTGATGCCTTGGTGCTTGGGCACGTCCGGGTCGGTACGGGCGATGAGGATGGCCCAGCGCGCGAGGTGGGCGCTGGACGTCCACACCTTCTGCCCGTCGATCACCCAGGTGTCCCCCTCCCGGCGGGCCCGGGTGGCGAGCGCGGCCAGGTCGGATCCGGCGCCGGGCTCGCTGAACAGCTGGCACCAGACCTCCTCGCCCGTCCACAGGGGGCGCAGATGGCGCCGCCGCTGCTCGTCGGTGCCGTGGCGCAGGAGGGTGGGGGCTGCCATGCCGAGGCCGATGCCGATCCGCCGCGGGTCGTTGTCGGGGGCGCCCGCGGCGGCCAGTTCGGCGTCCACGACGGCTTGCAGGGAGCGCGGGGCGCCTAGACCGCCCAGGCCCTCCGGGTAGTGCACCCAGGCCAGCCCCGCGTCGAAGCGGGCCCTGAGGAAGTCGAGGCGGCCGGTGCTCGCGGGCGGATGTCCGGCCAGCAGCTCGTGGGTGCGGCGGCGCAGGTGGGCGGCGTCGGTCATGCGGCGGCTCCGTTCCACGGTGTCGGTACGACGGCGATCCGGCCGGTGGTCACCCCGTCGGCGACACGCTGCACGGCCGCCGCGGCCTGAGCCTGCGGCACCCGCGCACTCACCAGCGGTCTGATCGCGCCCCGCGCGGCCAGACCGGTGAGCTGTTCGTGGCAGTGCCGGACCAGCTCGGGGTTCTTGGTGTTGTACAGGCCCCAGTGCAGTCCGAGGATGGCGTAGTTCTTCACCAGGGCGTGGTTGAGCGCGGGGCTCGGGACGGTGCCGCTCGCGAAACCGACCACGAGGATACGGCCCTCGAAGGCGACGGCCTTGGCGGACTGGGCGTAGGCGTCCCCGCCCACCGGGTCGTAGACCACGTCGGCGCCCCGGCCGCCGGTGGCCTGCTTCACCGCGGCGACGACGTCCTCGGTATGCCGGTCGACGACGACGTCGCAGCCCAGTTCCCGGGCGACGGCGGCCTTGCCGGCGCCGCCCACCACGCCGATGACCGTGGCCCCGGCCGCCTTGCCGAGCTGCACGGCGGCGCTGCCGACCCCGCCCGCGGCGGCGTGCACGAGCAGGGTCTCGCCGGTCTGGAGGCGGGCCCGGCGGTGCAGGCCGAACCAGCCGGTCTGGTAGCCGATGTGCAGCACGGCGGCCTCGGCGTCGTCCAGCGTGTCGGGCGCGGGCAGCAGCGCGGCGGCGTCGGCGACGGCGTACTCGGCGAAGCCGCCGTACGGCAGCGCCGGGGTGGCGATCACCCGGCGGCCGTCCGGAGTCTCGCCGCAGATCTCCACGCCCGGGGTGAACGGCAGCGGCGGACGGATCTGGTACTGGCCGCGGCACAGCAGGGCGTCCGGGAAGTTGACGCCTGCGGCGCGCACCCGCAGCAGGACCTGGCCCGCGCCGGGCGTGGGCCGCTCCGTCTCCGTCAGCCGCATCACCTCCGTCGGCTCACCGATCTCGTGCACCTGCCATGCCTGCATGCGGGCCTCCACGGGGCTGCGTCACCGGAACCGGGATCGATCGCATACTAAGCGGTCGCTTGACCATCTGGAAACAGTCACCGCGCACCGGACCCGGGACAGCCGCGCACGCCGTACCGAGACAGTCACCCCGCCTGCCAGGGACGGCACCGCACGCCGCACGGAACCAGCAGCCGCCGTCAGCCGTACGGAAAGCGCGGCCCGGCAGCCGCACGGGAAGCACGCCCCGCCGGCCGCACGGGAAGCAGCGTTCGTCAGCCGCACGGGAGCCGGCGTTCGTCAGCCGTGCGCACAGTGCGCCCCGTCAGCCGTGCGGAAGCGCCCCGGCGGCCGTACGGAGAGCACGCCCCGTCAGCCGCCCTCGCCGTTCCGGGCCGGCCGCGTCCGCACATGCATCCGCTCGCCCTGTGGCCCGAAGAGGCTGAGGAACTCCACCGGCCCCTCCCCCGTCGACCCGAACCAGTGCGGGACCCGGGTGTCGAACTCGGCCGCCTCCCCCGGCCCGAGCACCACGTCGTGCCCGCCGAGCACCAGCCGCAGCCGCCCGGACAGCACGTACAGCCACTCGAAGCCCTCGTGGGTCTGCGGGTCGGGTTCCTGGCGGCGCCGTGGTTCGAGCACCTTGAACGCCTGCGGTCCGCCCGGCTGGCGGGTGAGCGGCCAGTGGGTGCGCCCGCCCCGCACGATCGGCTTCGTGGCCCGCACCCGCGGGTCGTCGACGGGCGGGGCGCCGACCAGTTCGTCCAGCGGCACCCGGTGCGCCCGCGCGATCGGCAGCAGCAGCTCCAGGGAGGGTTTGCGCAGACCGGCCTCCAGCCGGGACAGCGTGCTCACCGAGATGCCGGTGGCCGCCGCGAGCCCGGCCAGCGTGGCGCCCCGCTCCTTGCGGATCCGCCGCAGCCGCGGGCCGACCTCGGCGAGCACCTCGCCGGTGTCGCCGCGCACGTCCGCGGCACCGCGCGCGCCCCCGTTCACGTCACCCCTTTGCCTCGCGTCGCCCATGCGCCCATTGCAGTTTCAGCAAATGCATTTGTCAACACGGCAGGATCCGGGCGACCGTCGCCGTGGAGGTGGTCACCGTGACCGAGAAGACCGAGAAGACCGAGGAGTACGAGGCGATCGTCGTGGGGGGCGGGGCGGCCGGGCTGTCCGCCGCACTGGTGCTGGGGCGTTCCCGGCGCCGCACGCTGGTCGTCGACGCGGGCGAGCCGCGCAACGCGCCCGCCGCACACATGCAGGGCTATCTGACCCGCGACGGCATGTCCCCCGCCGAGTTCCTCGCCACCGGCCGGGCGGAGATCGAGCGCTACGGCGTGGAACTGGTCCGGGACCGTGCGGTGGACGTCACCCGCGGCGCCGGGTTCGCCGTCACGCTGGCCGGCGGGCGGACGGTGCGCGCCCCGCACCTGGTCGTCGCGACCGGACTGCGCGACGAACTGCCGCCGCTCGACGGCCTCGCCGAGCGCTTCGGCCGGGACGTGCTGCACTGCCCGTACTGCCACGGCTGGGAGGTCCGCGACCGGGCGTTCGGCGTGCTCGCCGCCTCCCCGGCGAGTGTCCACCAGGCGCTGATGGTGACCCAGTGGTCCAAGGACGTGACCCTCTTCCTGCACCGGGTCACCGAGGACGAGCTGTCGGACGACGATCTGCGCAAGCTGGCGGCGGCCGGGGTGCGGGTGGTCCCCGGCGAGGTGGCGGGCCTCACGGTCGCGGACGACCGGCTGACCGGGGTGCGGCTCGCCGCCTCCGCGGGCGGCACCGTCCACGACCGCGAGGTGCTGTTCGTGGCGCCGCGCGCGGTGCCGCGGACCGATCTGCTGGTGCGGCTCGGCGCCGCGATGCGCGAGACGCCCTTCGGCACCTTCCCGGTCACCGACGAGCGGGGCCTGACGAGCGTGCCGGGCCTGTGGGCGGCGGGCAACGCGAGCGGCTTCGCCGAGCAGGTGGTGAACGCGGCCAGCCGCGGCTACCGGGCAGGCGCGGCGATCAACGGGACCTGCTCTTCGCGGCTCTCGACGCGGCCGTCGGGGTGTAGTGCCGGCGCCCCCGGTGCACCATGGGCTGCATGCTGCTGGCCCGGCTCGCCGACGTGTCCCGGGAGGTCGCCGCCACCGCGGCCCGGTCCCGGAAGACCGCCCTGCTCGCCGAGTTGTTCCGGGACGCGGAGCCGGACGACGTGCCGATCGTCATCCCCTATCTGGCCGGGCGGCTGCCGCAGGGCCGGCTCGGCGTCGGCTGGAAGGCGCTCGGCCGGCCCGTGCCCCCGGCCGCGGAGCCCTCCCTCACCGTGCGGGAGGTGGATGCCCGGCTCACCGAACTGGGCAAGCTCTCCGGTCCCGGCTCACAGGCGCGGCGGGCCCGGCTGGTCGGCGCGCTGTTCGGCGCGGCCACCGAGTCCGAGCAGCGCTTCCTGCTCGGACTGCTCACCGGCGAGGTGCGGCAGGGCGCCCTGGACGCCGTCGCCGTGGAGGGCCTGGCACAGGCGACCGGGGCGGACCCGGCCCAGGTCCGGCGAGCGGTGATGCTCGCCGGGTCGCTCCAGGCGGTCGCCGCGGCGCTGCTCGGGGACGGTCCCGGGGCGCTGGACCGGTTCCGGCTCACCGTCGGCCGCCCGGTACAGCCGATGCTGGCCCGGACCGCCTCCTCGGTCGCGGACGCGGTCGGGCACCTGGGCGCCTGCGCCGTCGAGGAGAAACTGGACGGCATCCGCGTCCAGCTCCACCGGGACGGCGACTCGGTGCGCATCCACACCCGCACACTGGACGACATCACCGACCGGCTGCCCGAAGTGACGGCCGCCGCCCTGGAGCTGAGGGGCGAGCGGTTCATCCTGGACGGCGAGGTGATCTCGTTCGACGCGGCCGGCCGACCGCGGTCGTTCCAGGAGACGGCCGGCCGGGTCGGCTCCCGGGTGGATGTGGCGCGGGCGGCCCGGGAGGTCCCCGTCTCCCCGGTGTTCTTCGACGTCCTCGCGGCCGGCGACCGTGACCTGCTCGACCTGCCGTTCGCCGACCGGCACGCCGAGCTGGCCCGGCTGGTGCCCGCGCCGATGCGGGTCCGCCGGACCCTGGTGTCCGGCCCCGAGGACGTCCGGGAGGCGGAACGGTTCCTCGCCGAGACCCTGGCGCGCGGTCACGAGGGCGTCGTGGTCAAGGCGCTGGACGCGCCCTACAGCGCGGGGCGCCGCGGGGCGTCCTGGCTGAAGGTCAAGCCCGTGCACACCCTGGACCTGGTGGTCCTGGCCGCCGAGTGGGGCCATGGCCGCCGCGCCGGCAAGCTCTCCAACCTCCATCTGGGCGCCCGCGACCCGGACGGCGGCTTCGCCATGCTCGGCAAGACCTTCAAGGGCATGACCGACGCGATGCTCGGCTGGCAGACCGAGCGGCTGCGCGCGCTGGCCGTCGAGGACGACGGCCGGGTCGTCACCGTACGCCCCGAACTCGTCGTCGAGATCGCCTACGACGGCCTCCAGCGCTCCTCCCGCTATCCGGCCGGCGTCACCCTGCGCTTCGCCCGCGTGGTCCGCTACCGCGAGGACAAGGGGCCGGAACAGGCCGACACCGTCGAGTCACTGCTCGCCGCGCACCCGGGGATCCGGGCGTGACCGGCCGGCGGAGCGCGGGCCTGCTCCTGTTCCGGCACACCGGAGAGGACCTGGAGGTACTGCTCGGCCACATGGGCGGACCGTTCTTCGCCCAGAAGGACGCCGGTGCGTGGACCGTGCCGAAGGGCGAGTACGACGCCGGCGAGAGCGCCTGGGACGCGGCCCGGCGCGAGTTCCGCGAGGAGCTGGGCCTGCCGCCGCCCGACGGCGCGGCCGTGCCGCTGGGCGAGGTCGGACAGGCCGGCGGCAAGGTCGTCACGGCGTGGGCGGTGGAGGCGGACCTGGATCCGGCGGCCGTCGTACCCGGCACCTTCCGGATGGAGTGGCCGCCGCGGTCGGGCCGGATCCGGGAGTTCCCGGAACTGGACCGGGTGGAGTGGTTCGGGCTCGACCGGGCGGGACAGCTGATCGTCCGGGCGCAGGCCGCGTTCCTCAACCGGCTGGCGGAGCACGCGACGGGTCGCTGAGCCCCGGTCCGCAGCGCCCGGCCGGACCGCGCCACGCCGCACGGGACCGGCACGGCACGACCGATCCGTGGCGCAGCGATCGGTGGCTGCCCGCGGCGACGCCGGACGCGGTCGGACGGCAGGACGACATAATCGCGACCGGACCATCGCCGTTCCGCGGCGCGCGGCCCGCCCCCGGCCGGGTGCGGGCGGGCCGGTGGGCCGGCCACCGGGCCGCGGCGGTCGTGGCGGACCGAGCCGTATCGCGTACGCACGGGAGCGACCGAGGCGTATCGCGTACACACAGGGGTGACCGAACCCTCTCGCGTCCGCACGGGGACGGCCGGGAAGCCGGGCCCGGCCGCTCCCCGCGGCGGCCGGCCGGCCGCACCCGCGCCGGGCCGTGGTGCGCCGGACCGGCGGCCGGTACCGGGTGGGCCCCGCACACGTTGCGGACCCCACCGCCGCGCGGGAAGGTCGAAACACAGCCCGCTCCGAGGGAGGTCGGCCATGCCCATCGCGACGGTGAACCCGGCGAACGGCGAGACGATCAAGACGTACGAGGCCATGGGCGAGGAGGAGATCGAGCGTCGGCTCCAGCTCGCCGCGGCCACCTTCCGCACCTACCGGTCGAGTCGGTTCACGGACCGCGGGCGCCTGCTGCTCCATGCGGCGAACCTCCTGGACGAGGACCGGGAGGACATCGCGCGGACCATGACCACCGAGATGGGCAAGCCGGTCAAGCAGGCCCGCGCGGAGGCCGCGAAGTGCGCCAAGGCGATGCGCTGGTACGCCGAGCACGCCGAGAACCTGCTGGCCGACGAGGTGCCCGCCGACGCCGATGTGCGGGACTCCGGCGCGTCACGCGTACGGGTGCGCTACCGGCCGCTCGGTCCGGTGCTCGCGGTCATGCCGTGGAACTTCCCGCTGTGGCAGGTGATGCGGTTCGCGGCCCCGGCCCTGATGGCGGGCAACGTCGGACTGCTCAAGCACGCCTCCAACGTCCCCCAGACCGCCCTTTACCTGGAGGACCTGTTCCACCGGGCGGGCTTCACCCCGGGCTGCTTCCAGACCCTGCTCATCGGGGCGGGGGCGGTCGAGGACGTGCTGCGCGACGAGCGGGTCAAGGCCGCGACGCTGACCGGCAGCGAACCCGCGGGCCGGGCCGTCGCCTCGGTCGCCGGGGACATGGTCAAGAAGACGGTGCTGGAGCTGGGCGGCAGCGATCCGTACGTGGTCATGCCGTCCGCCGACCTGGACCGGGCCGCGCAGGTCGCGGTGACCGCCCGGGTGCAGAACAACGGGCAGTCGTGCATCGCCGCCAAACGGTTCATCGTGCACGCGGACGTCCACGACGCCTTCGCCGAGCGGTTCGTCGCGGGGATGCGGGCGCTGACGGTCGGCGACCCGATGGCCGAGGCGACGGACGTCGGTCCGCTCTCCACCGAGCAGGGACGGGCCGATCTGGAGGAGCTGGTCGACGACGCCCGGCGCGGCGGGGCCGGGGTGCTGTGCGGCGGCCACCGGCCGGAGGGCCCCGGCTGGTACTACCTGCCGACGGTGCTCACCGCAGTCACCCGCGAGATGCGCATCCACCGCGAGGAGGCGTTCGGGCCGGTGGCCACGCTCTACCGGGCCGCCGACCTCGACGAGGCCGTACTGATCGCCAACGACACACCGTTCGGTCTGAGTTCGAACGTATGGACGCGGGACAAGGCCGAGGTCGACCGGTTCGTACGGGACCTGGAGGCGGGCAGCGTGTACGTGAACGGGATGACCGCGTCCCACCCGGCGTTCCCGTTCGGCGGGGTGAAGCGATCCGGGTACGGGCGTGAGCTGTCCGGGCACGGGATCCGCGAGTTCTGCAACATCACCACGGTTTGGCAGGGTGCGTGACGCTTCCAGGGCTACGATCCGATCTGTGAACCGCGAAGTGACCCTGCCTCTGATCGTCGACGACCGCGGTAACTTGCAGGTGGCCGCATCCGACGTGAGCAAGCTGCTCCGCACGGTGGGCGGACGGTGGCTGCGGCTCGTCGAAGCCGGGCAGGACGGGCTCGACGAGGACACGGTCGCCGCGCTGACGATCGAACTGGCGAAGCTGGCCGACCGTATCGACGTGGCGTGCATCGCACACAGCAGCGGAGCCCCCTGAAAGTGCGAGAACCCACGTACCCCACAACCACGACGACGCCCCAAGCCGCGCGGGAACCGCGTGACCAGCCACGGCGCACCCGGCCATGAACCCCGCACAGACAGCGCCCCGAAGGGGCGCGGGGAACTGCGCGACCAGCCACGACGCGCCCGCACAGGGTCGGCACCGCCGCCCACCACTCCCCCCTCTCGCACCCCGTCGAGCCGAGCGCCGCGACCCGGCGTCGGAGTGGCCCGTAACAGCCGCCCCGACCACCGAAGTTGGCGGCAGCCGGAACACGGCCGCGCCGGGCACGACGACCCCGCCGGACACACCGGACCCGACGGACGCGAACGGCGGCACAGGCCAGGCGGCCGATCCACGGCATGCGGCGGTCCGTTGGGCCAGATGCAGGAAGGCACACCCGTCCAGCGGCGTCCCCCGCCCCCGTTCCAGGGCCGGCAGGCCGACCGCGCCCGGCTCCCCCGCCCCCTCGGTGATCAACGGCACGAGCGGATTCGCCCGCGGGTCCGGGGCGGCCCCGGCAGGCGTCGAGGCCAGCGATTCCTTGGCCGTCCGCCGCATCGCCTCCCCCGTCCGGGTGTTGGGAGCCGGTGCCCGCTCTCCACCCGCCGTCCCCGATTCGGAGTAACCCCGCGAGAGATCGTCGCCCCCTCGGGTGAACCTGAATGCACCACCTTCTGATCGGGGGCGAAGGCCCCCGGACGGCGAAAGCAGGGACGGCTCATGGCGACTTTGTGCAGACCCTCGGTGTCCGTACCAGAGAACGTGATCACGATGGAGGAGACACTGGAGCTCGCGCGCGAGCGTCACGCGGACCATCCGCAGCTGCCGCTGGCCCTCCGGCTGATCGAGAACACGGGCGTACGCACCCGGCACATCGTGCAGCCCATCGAGGAGACCCTGAAGCACCCCGGCTTCGAGGACCGCAACAAGCTCTACGAGGCGGAGGCGAAGGCCCGGGTGCCCGCCGTGATCCAGCGGGCCCTCGACGACGCCGAGCTGCTGACCTCTGACATCGATGTCATCGTCTACGTGTCGTGCACGGGCTTCATGATGCCGTCGCTGACCGCATGGCTGATCAACGAGATGGACTTCCCGAGCACCACCCGGCAGCTGCCCATCGCACAACTGGGCTGCGCGGCCGGCGGTGCCGCCATCAACCGCGCGCACGACTTCTGCACGGCCTACCCCGAGGCCAACGTGCTGATCGTGGCCTGCGAGTTCTGCTCGCTGTGCTACCAGCCCACCGACCTGGGCGTCGGCTCGCTGCTCTCCAACGGCCTGTTCGGCGACGGCATCGCCGCGGCCGTGGTGCGCGGTCAGGGCGGCACCGGTGTGCAGCTGGAGCGCAACGGCTCGTACCTGATCCCGAAGACCGAGGACTGGATCGCGTACGACATCCGGGCCACGGGCTTCCACTTCCTGCTGGACAAGCGGGTGCCCGCCACGATGGAGCCGCTCGCCCCGGCGCTCCACGACCTCGCGAACACCCACGGCTGGAACGCGTCCGACCTGGACTTCTATGTCATCCACGCGGGCGGGCCGCGGATTCTCGACGACCTCAGCAAGTTCCTGAAGGTCGAGCCGCACGCGTTCCGGTTCAGCCGGGCCACGCTCACGGAGTACGGCAACATCGCCAGCGCCGTGGTGCTGGACGCGCTGCGCCGGCTGTTCGACGAGGGCGGCGCCGAGGACGGGGCCCGCGGACTGCTCGCCGGCTTCGGTCCGGGCATCACCGCCGAGATGACGGTGGGCAGCTGGGTGCAGAGGGACTGAGGGACGACATGGCCGAAGAGACGCTCACCGACGCACTGCCGACGGTCCGGAACTGGCCGGCGGCCGAGCTGACCGGAGTCGACTTCGATCCGGTGCTGCGCGAGCTGATGCAGGAGGGACCGGTCGCCCGGATCCAACTGCCGGGCGGCGAGGGCTGGGCGTGGCTGATCACCCGGTACGAGGACGTACGGGCGGTGACCAACGACCCCCGGTTCGGCCGTACGGCGGTCATGGACCAGCAGGTCACCCGACTGGCCCCGCACTTCGTCCCGTCCCGGGGCGCGGTCGGCTTCCTGGACCCGCCCGACCACACCCGGCTGCGCCGCGCGGTCGCGCCCGCGTTCACCGCGAAGGGCGTGCAACGGATCCGCGACAAGGCCCGGGCCCTGCTGGACGAGCTGGTCGACGAGCTGCTGCGCGGCGACCCGCCGGCCGATCTGGCCGCGACGGTGCTCGGCCCCTTCCCCATCGCGGTGATCTGCGAGCTGATGGGTGTTCCGGTCGCGGACCGGCAGGACATGCACGCCTGGACGCAGGCGATCCTGTCGGCCACGCACGGCGAGGAGGCCAGCGAGCAGGCCAAGGACGAGATGGGCGCGTACTTCGCCGATCTCGTCGGCGTACGCCTGGACAGCACGGCCGAGGACGTCGCCTCACTGCTCGGCGCCGCCGTGGGCCGGGACGAGGTGACGCTGGAGGAGGCGGTCGGTCTCGCCGTTCTCCTGCAGATCGGCGGCGAGGCGGTCACCCACAACAGCGGGCAGATGTTCTACCTGCTGCTGACCCGCCCCGACCTCGTCGAACGGCTCCGCGCGGAGCCGGCGGCCAGGCCCCGGGCCATCGACGAACTGCTGCGCTACGTCCCGCACCGCAATGCGGTCGGACTGTCCCGGATCGCCCTGGCGGACGTGGAGGTCGGGGGCGTACGGATCCGTGCGGGCGACCCGGTCTATGTGTCGTACCTGGCCGCCAACCGCGACCCGGACGTCTTCCCCGATCCGGATTCGATCGACTTCGACCGCAGTCCGAACCCGCATGTGGCGTTCGGTTCCGGCCCGCACTACTGCCCCGGCGGCATGCTGGCCCGGCTGGAGTCGGAGCTGCTGGTGGACGTGCTGCTGGACCGGGTGCCGGGCATGCGGCTCGCGGTGGAGCCGGACCGGATTCCGTTCCGGAAAGGCGCGTTGCTCCGTGGCCCCGAGGCACTGCCCGTGACCTGGTGAGGGTGCGATGACCGCGACGGAGGGGCTGCTGGTACCGCCGGGACAGGGACGTATCGTCCAGGCGCCGGCCCAGCGTGTGACGTTCAAGGTGACCGGGACGCACTCACGGACGGCCTCCACCTTCGAGGTGGAGGTCCCGCCCGGCTTCGACGTCGGCGCCCACGTGCACACGCGCAGCGAGGAGTTGTTCTACGTCCTGGAGGGCGAGCTGGACGTACTGGCCTTCGAACCGCGGGTCCGTACGCCCGACAACTGGCGTCACTGGGAGTCCAGCTCGGGCAACAGGGTGGTGCGGGCGACGCCCGGCACCGTCATCGTCGTCCCGCCCGGCTGCCCGCACGCCTTCGCCAATCCGACCGACAGCCCGGCCAAGATGTTCTTCCAGGCGTCTCCGCCGCCCGATCACGAGCGGTACTTCGAGGAGTTGCTGGAGATCCTGGGCGACGGGGGTCCGCCGGACCACGCCGCGATCGAGGCGCTGCGCAGGCGCTACGACATCGAGCAGCTGACGCCGCTGCGGCACAACTGACCAGCCGGTGTCCGCCCGCGGGCGGCGCCCCGCACCGCGTCCGCCACCCACACCGGGTGACGGAGCGGTACGGGGCGCCGCCCGCGGTGGGCCGAAGGGGTCCGAAGGATGCCGAAGGGGGCGTACCGCGGCCCGTCCGGCGGGGGCGCTCAGCGGATCGGCAGGCCCGACAGGGTACGGGCGATCACCAGGCGCTGGATCTCGCTGGTGCCTTCGAAGATCGTGTAAATGGCGCTGTCCCTGTGCATCCGCTCCACCGGGTACTCCCGGGTGTATCCATTGCCGCCGAGGATCTGGATCGCCTGGGCGGTCACCTTCTTCGCGGTCTCGCTGGCGAACAGCTTGGACATCGAGCCCTCGGCCGCGGTGAACGGTTTGCCGTTGATCGCCATCCAGGACGCCCGCCACACCAGCAGCCGCGCCGCGTCGATCTGGGTGCGCATGTCCGCGAGCTGGAAGGCAACCCCCTGGTTGTCGATGATCGGCCGGCCGAACTGCGCACGTGTCCTGGCGTAGTCGAGGGCGACCTCGTACGCGGCCCGGGCGGTGCCCACCGCCATCGCGCCGACCGCGGGCCGGGACGCCTCGAACGTGGCCATCGCCGCGTTCTTCGTCCGTTCGCCGCCGCTGCGGGCCCGCTCCCGGGCCCGGGCCAGGCGCTGGTCCAGCTTCTCCTTGCCGCCCAGCAGGCACGAGCCGGGCACCCGGACGTCGTCCAGGACGACCTCGGCGGTGTGCGAGGCGCGGATGCCGTGCTTCTTGAACTTCTGGCCCTGGGTGAGCCCCCGGGTCCCCGGCGGGACGATGAACGAGGCGTGCCCCTTGGAGCCCAGCTCCGGGTCGACCTGCGCGACGACGACATGGACGCTCGCGATGCCGCCGTTGGTCGCCCAGGTCTTGGTGCCGTTGATCACCCACTCGTCCTTGGCCTCGTCGTACACGGCGCGCGTGCGCAGGGAGGCCACGTCGGAGCCGGCGTCGGGTTCGGAGGAGCAGAAGGCCGCGACCTTGACGTCGGTCGCGTCGCCGTACATCTGCGGGATCCAGGTGCCGATCTGCTCCTCGGTACCGTTGGCGAGGACGCCCACGGCGGCGAGGCCGGTGCCGACGATGGACAGGGCGATGCCCGCGTCGCCCCAGAACAGTTCCTCCATGGCCATCGGAATACCGAGCCCGGTGGGGTCGAAGTACTGCTGGGCGTAGAAGTCGAGGGAGTAGATGCCGACCTTGGCGGCCTCCTGGATGACCGGCCAGGGAGTCTCCTCACGCTCGTCCCATTCGGCGGCCGCGGGGCGGATCACATCGGCGGCGAAGCCGTGCAGCCACTCCTTGACCTCCTTCTGTTCGTCGTTGAGCTCCATGGTGAACTCGGCCATGTCCCCTCCAGCTGCGGCACGTGCCTGTTACTTGCGGTAACAAAAGTGTGTTACTGACCGGTAGGAGAAGTCAACTCCCGATGCCCCGTCGCCCTCCCGTTCGATGGCAGGGGCACCGACAGTGTTAGTTTGCGCAGGCGTCACCGGAACAACACGGGTGGGGAGATCACATGGACACCACACAGCGGACCGAGCAGCAGCGGTCCGCCGACCGCCGACGGCGCGAGTTGTTGGAGGCCGCGGACCGGGTGGTGCTGCGTGACGGTCCGCAGGCGTCGATGAACGCCATCGCCGCGGAGGCGGGCATCACCAAGCCGATCCTGTACCGGCACTTCGGCGACAAAGGCGGCCTTTACGCGGCCTTGGCCAAGCGGCACACGGACGCGCTCCTCGATTCGCTGCGGGCCGCGCTGGACGCTCCGGCGGAGCGGCGCGAGCGGGTCGAGGCCACCCTGGACACCTATCTCGCCGCGATCGAGGCCCGGCCGCAGGTGTATCGCTTCCTCATGCATCCGGCGGAGGGCTCCCAGAGCGACGCGGGCTTCGACGTCGGCAAGCACAGCGCTCCGCTGCTGCGGCGGATGGGCGAGGAACTGGCCCAGGTGATCGAGGACCGGCTGGACCTGGGTCCGGGCAGCCAGCAGCTGGCCCGGGTGTGGGGCCACGGGATCGTCGGCATGATGCACGCGGCAGGCGACTGGTGGCTCGGCGAGCGACCCTGCTCACGTGCGGAATTGGTGAAGAGTCTCGCCGATCTGCTGTGGGGCCGGCTGGCCGCCGCGGGAGACCGGGCGGGCGGTCCGGGGTTCTGACGTCCCTGCGCGGGGCGTCCTCGGTGGGCGGTCGCCCGGCTCCGGGCGGTTCGGTGCCGGGTTGCGGCCGCCCGCCCGTGCGGCGGGCCGCCGCAGCAGCAGCGTCGTGAACCCCGGCCCACCGGGCCACGACGCTCGGCTCACCGATGCCAGTCGGACCGGCCCCCGATGCCAGGAGGACCGGCTCACCAGCGGCGTACCGCTCGGCTCACCGATGCCACGGGGCCCGGCTCAGCTGCCGCAGCAGTCGCGTGCGGCGCCAGCCCTTGACCCGGTCCGCGTAGACCTTGCCCTCCACGTGGTCCCACTCGTGCTGCAAACACCGGGCGAAGAACCCGGTGCCGTGCACGGTCACCGGTTCACCGGTCAGCGAGAAGCCCTCGACGACCGCGTGGTCGTACCGCTCCGTCGCCGCCTCCAGGCCCGGCAGCGACAGACAGCCCTCCGGACCGCGCACCACCACTCCGCCCGACTCCACCAGCCGCGGGTTGACCACATGTCCCAGGTGGCGTACGTCCTCGTCGTCCGGGCAGTCGTAGACGAACACGCTGAGCGGCACACCGACCTGGTTCGCGGTCAGCCCCACCCCCTCGGACGCGTACATCGTCGCGAACAGGTCCTCGACCAGTTCCGCCAGTCCGGCGCCGAAGTCGGTCACCTCCGCGCAGGGGGTGTGCAACGCCGGGGCGCCGTGCAGAGTGAGAGGGCGGACCCGGCCGCGGGCGCCCCGAATGGAACCGTTTCGCATGGGCGCAAGGGTACGGTTCCCTGGGCCCACACCCCGCCGCGCTGGCGTGGGCCGGGATTCGGGTGTGCGAACGGATCTCGATAGGCTGACGTCCACCACGTTGCCGGACGGCTCAAGCACGGCGCGTACGCAAGGAGGATCGAGAACTGATGGCAGGCAACTCGGACCCGCTCACGCCGCGGGCCAAGCTGGCCGTGACCGCGGGCAAGGCGGTCGCTGCGGCGTCGCGCGCCGCCGGTCGCGGCAGCGGATCGGTGATCGGTGGCCGGGTCGCGCTGAAACTCGACCCCGACCTCCTCGCCCGGCTCGCCCAGAACCTGGACGTCATCCTGGTGTCCGCCACCAACGGCAAGACCACCACCACCCGGCTCATCGCCGAAGCGCTGCGCGCCGCGGGCCCGGTCGTCTCCAACGCGCTCGGCGCCAACATGCCGGCCGGCATCACCTCGGCCCTCGCGGGCCGTTCGGATGCGCGCTACGGCGTGATCGAGGTCGACGAGAAATACCTGGCCGGCGTGGCCCGGGACACCGACCCCAAGTGCATCGCGCTGCTCAACCTCTCCCGAGACCAGCTCGACCGCGCCGCCGAGACCCGGATGCTCGCCGAGAACTGGCGCGAGGGCCTGGCCGGCGCCAAGGCCGTCGTCGTCGCCAACTGCGACGACCCGCTGGTGGTGTGGGCCGCCTCCTCCTCCCCCCATGTGATCTGGGTCGCCGCCGGCCAGATGTGGAAGGACGACGCCTGGTCCTGCCCCTCCTGCGGTGGTGTGATGCAGCGCCCCGGCGACGACTGGTACTGCGGCCAGTGCGGATTCCGCCGTCCGGCGCCGAGCTGGACGCTGCACGGAGACCATGTCCTCGACCCGCACGGCTCTGCCTGGCCGATCCACCTTCAGCTGCCGGGCCGCGCCAACAAGGCCAACGCCGCCAGCTCCGCGGCCGTCGCCGCGGTCTTCGGTGTGCCGCCGCAGGTCGCCCTTGAGCGCATGTACCAGGTGCAGGCAGTGGCCGGGCGCTACGACGTGGTCCAGTTCCTCGACCGCGGCCTGCGGCTGCTGCTGGCGAAGAACCCGGCGGGCTGGCTGGAGACCTTCTCCCTGATCGACCCGCCGCCCACCCCGGTGATCCTCTCCGTGAACGCGCGCGGCGCGGACGGCACCGACACCTCCTGGCTGTGGGACGTCGACTACACGCGGCTGACCGGCCACCCGATCTTCGTCATCGGCGACCGGAAGCTGGACCTCGCGGTGCGCCTGGAGGTGGCGGGCCAGCAGTTCCAGGTCTGCGAGAGCGTGGACCAGGCCGTCCAGCAGGCACCGCCCGGCCGTATCGAGGTCATCGCGAACTACACCGCGTTCCAGGACCTGCGCCGCCGGGTCGGCAACTGACGGCACACCCGACACGAAGGACGATCACTTCATGAGCGACAACAGCCTGCGTCTGGTGTGGATCTACCCGGACCTGCTGAGCACCTACGGCGACCAGGGGAACGCGCTCGTCGTGGAGCGGCGGGCCCGGCAGCGCCGCCTCGACGTGGCCCGGCTCGACGTGCGCAGCGACCAGCCGATCCCGACCTCCGGGGACATCTACCTGATCGGTGGCGGCGAGGACCGGCCGCAGCGGCTCGCGGCGGAACGCCTGCGCCGCGACGGGGGCCTGTACAAGGCGGTGGAGAACGGCGCGATCGTCTTCTCGGTGTGCGCGGGCTACCAGATCCTCGGCCACGAGTTCATCAACGACCTCGGCCAGCGCGAGCCCGGCCTCGGACTGCTCGACGTGGTCTCGGTGCGCGGCGAGGGCGAGCGGTGCGTCGGTGATGTCCTCGGGGACATCGACCCGCGTCTGGGACTGCCGCCGCTGACCGGCTTCGAGAACCACCAGGGCGTCACTCACCTCGGCCCCGCGGCCCGCCCCTTGGCCCAGGTCCGGCTGGGCCGCGGCAACGGTACCGGGGACGGAACGGAGGGCGCGTACAACGACACCGTCTTCGGTACGTACATGCACGGGCCCGTTCTCGCCCGTAACCCGCTGATCGCGGATCTGCTGCTGAAGCTGGCGCTGGACGTGAACGCGCTGCCGCCGGTCGACGACCGGTGGTACGAGGCGCTGCGCAATGAGCGGATCAGTGCTGCGCAGCAACCAGCGTAGGCGCTCCGCTGGGTTTGGCGGGTGGGGCTCGGGCCGGGGGCGTTATGGGGCCTTTGGGTGGGTGCGGGTGCGTTGTGGTTGGCCTCATGCACCAGGTCGCGGGCCGGGTGCCCGACGAAGACCTGCGTACGCTGGACGAACTGGTCGACCGCATGCACGCGGAGGTCCGGGAGTCGGGTGCGATAGCCGCCGACACCGATCGCGCCTTCCACCGCACCCTCTACCGCTCGCTCGACAACCCGCTGCTCAGCGAACTCCTCGACGCGTTCTGGTCCGCCTTCCACCGGGTGCGGGCGCAGAGTATCGGCGCGGCCACGGACGGCGAGGAACTGGCCCGGATGCACGGCCGGGTCCTCACGGCCGTGCGCGCGGCCGACCCGACGGCCGCGGAGGCGGCGATGCACCGGCCTTTCGACGACATCCGGGGCCGCCTGGCGCACCAGTGAACCGCGCCCTCCGGTTTCCGCACCGGACCCGTTCCGCTGCTCCGCCGACGCTCCGCGCGGGCCCTCCTGACGGCAGCCCCGCTCACATGTGCGGGCACGTCCAGCAGACGGACGGGCACTTCGGAGCGACCCCCTCCCGCCGGTAGGGTGACCGGGATCGAGCCGGACAACGTGGTCCGGCCCCAGGCCCACGTCAAGAAGGTAATTCGGGCTATGCGCATTGGTGTCCTCACGTCCGGCGGCGACTGCCCCGGCCTGAACGCCGTCATCCGGTCCGTCGTGCACCGTGCCGTCGCCGACCACGGCGACGAGGTCATCGGTTTCCGGGACGGCTGGAAGGGCCTCCTGGAGTGCGACTACCTCAAGCTCGACCTCGACGCCGTCGGCGGCATCCTCGCCCGCGGCGGCACCATTCTCGGTTCCTCCCGGGTACAGCCCTCCCACCTGCGGGACGGCGTGGAGCGGGCCCGCGGCCACGTCACCGAACTCGG
Source organism: Streptomyces sp. NPDC001270 (assembly GCF_042896695.1). Taxonomy (NCBI): domain Bacteria; kingdom Bacillati; phylum Actinomycetota; class Actinomycetes; order Kitasatosporales; family Streptomycetaceae; genus Streptomyces; species Streptomyces sp. NPDC001270. The sequence continues at coordinate 304,759 of NZ_JBIAXM010000003.1, forward strand.
CCTCGACGCGATCATCCCGATCGGCGGCGAGGGCACGCTGAAGGCGGCCCGGCTGCTCTCCGACAGCGGCCTGCCCATCGTGGGCGTCCCGAAGACCATCGACAACGACATCGCCGTCACGGACGTCACCTTCGGCTTCGACACGGCCGTGGGCGTCGCGACCGAAGCCCTCGACCGGCTCAAGACCACCGCCGAGTCCCATCAGCGCGTCCTCGTCGTCGAGGTCATGGGCCGGCACACCGGCTGGATCGCGCTGCACTCCGGCATGGCGGCCGGCGCCCACGCCATCGTCGTACCGGAACGCCCCTTCGACATCGACGAGTTGGCCCGCAAGGTCGGCGAGCGCTTCGCGGCGGGCAAGCGGTTCGCGATCGTGGTCGCCGCGGAGGGCGCCAAGCCGAAGGCCGGCACCATGGACTTCGACGAGGGCGGCAAGGACGTCTACGGGCACGAGCGGTTCGCCGGGATCGCCCGGCAGCTCTCCCTCGAACTGGAGGAGCGGCTCGGCAAGGAGGCCCGTCCGGTCATCCTCGGGCATGTGCAGCGGGGCGGGACGCCCACGGCGTACGACCGGGTGCTGGCGACGCGGTTCGGGTGGCACGCGGTGGAGGCCGTGCACCGCGGGGAGTTCGGGGTGATGACGGCGCTGCGCGGCACCGACATCCTGACCGTGCCGCTGGCAAAGGCCGTGGAGACGCTGAAGACGGTGCCCGTGGAGCGGTACGAGGAAGCGGAGTGCGTTCTCTGACGGGACTTCCCTGAGGGGGCTCTGGGAGGAGTTCTCCGACTGGACTTCTCTGACCGGAGTTCTCTGACCGGAGTTCTCTGGCGGGAGTTCTCTGGCGGGAACGCGCCGCGGGGGCGTCGTCCCGCAGGCGGGTACGGGTGCGGTGTGGCTCGCCTCACGGTTCGGCACGTTCCCAGGGGAGCGCGTTGCCCTGCCCCCCGGTCTCAGAGGCTGCCGGGGGCCGCTCTAGTCTGTGTGCGGACAGACAGGCACAACCCCCATGAATCAGGAGCCGGCGGATGGAGCACAGTGGGCACGGCATGACGATGGATCTGCCGCCGTTCACGCTGGGGCGGGGACTCCAGTGGTCCACCGACCCGTTCTTCCTCGTCGCCTGTCTGCTGGGACTGGCCCTCTACGGGTGGGGGGTGGTGCGGCTGCGACGGCGTGGCGACGCCTGGCCGGTCGGGCGGGCCGTCTCGTTCGTCGTCGGTGTGCTCACCGTCGCGCTGACGATGTGCACCAAGCTGAACGACTACGGCATGGTCATGTTCAGCGTGCACATGGTGCAGCACATGGTGATCAGCATGCTCTCGCCCATCCTCATCCTGCTGGGCGGGCCGGTCACGCTGGCGCTGCGCGCGCTGCCGGTCGCGGCCCGCGGCCACAAGGGTCCGCGCGAGCTGCTGCTGGCCCTGCTGCACAGCCGCTACATGCGGATCATCACACACCCCATGTTCACCATCCCGCTGTTCATCGCGAGCCTGTACGCGCTGTACTTCACCCCGCTGTTCGACTTCCTGATGGGGTCGAAGACCGGGCACGTCGTGATGATGGTGCACTTCCTCGCGGTGGGCGTGGTGTTCTTCTGGCCCATCATCGGCGTCGACCCCGGCCCGCACCGGCCCGGGTACCTGATGCGGATGCTGGAGCTGTTCGCGGGAATGCCCTTCCACGCGTTCTTCGGCATCGCGCTGATGATGGCGTCCTCGCCGATGATCGGCACGTTCAGCCATCCGTCCGCCTCGCTCGGGATCGACGCGCTCTCCGACCAGACCGCCGCGGGCGGCATCGCCTGGGCGTTCAGCGAGATCCCGTCAGTGCTGGTGCTGATCGCCCTGCTGTTCCAGTGGCACGGGTCCGAGCAGCGGCAGGCGCGGCGCAAGGACCGGGCCGCCGACCGGGACGGCGACAAGGAGCTGGCGGCGTACAACGCCTACCTGGCCTCCCTGCACGCCCGCAAGGGCTGAGACCGCGCAGCCGTCGTGGCCCGCTTCCGGCCGGGCCCGGCCGCTCGGATTCGTTCCCGGTCCGAACGGGGCACCATGGAGGGAACGGACCATGAGGAGGGTGTCGCGATGCCCGGTTCCAGGCACGGTTCCACGAAGGCGATGGGGGTGCTCACCGTCGGCGGTCTGGTCGTGGTGACGGCCTACTCGGTGGTGCTCGGCAGCAACGGGTGGCTGTGGTTCGGCTGGGTCGTGCTGGGTCTGCTCACCCTGGCGATGGTCGTCACGCAGAGCAACTGAGCGACCGGTCGGCCGAGCCGGCCGCTCCCGGGCCGGGCCGCGGGTTCACCCGGTGGTGAGCCGGGCCGCCGAGTGCACCCCCGGCCAGTACTTCGGCACCCTGGCCGTGATCTTCATGCCGGCCCCGACCGCGGTCTCGATGACGAGGCCATGGTCGTCGCCGTAGACCTGGCGGAGCCGGTCGTCGACGTTGGACAGCCCGATGCCGCCGGAGGGGCCGATCTCGCCCGCGAGGATCCGGCCCAGTTCGCCGGGGTCCATGCCCACGCCGTCGTCCTCGATGACGACCAGCGCTTCGGCGCCCGCGTCCTGGGCGGTGATCTGGATGTGGCAGGCGTCGGCCTTGCCCTCAAGACCGTGTTTGACGGCGTTCTCGACCAGGGGTTGCAGGCACAGGAACGGCAGGGCGACCGGCAGCACCTCGGGCGCGATCTGCAGGGTGACCGAGAGCCGGTCGCCGAACCGGGCGCGGACCAGCGCCAGATACTGGTCGATCGCGTGCAGTTCGTCGGCGAGGGTGGTGAAGTCGCCGTGCCTGCGGAAGGAGTACCGGGTGAAGTCGGCGAACTCCAGCAGCAGTTCCCTGGCGCGCTCGGGGTCGGTGCGCACGAACGAGGCGATCACCGCCAGCGAGTTGAAGATGAAATGCGGGGAGATCTGGGCGCGCAGGGCCTTGATCTCGGCCTCGATGAGCCGGGTGCGGGACCGGTCGAGGTCGGCCAGCTCCAGTTGGACGCTGACCCAGCGGGCCACCTCGCCCGCGGCCCTGACCAGCACGGCCGACTCCCGCGGGGCGCAGGCGACCAGCGCGCCGTGCACCCGGTCGTCGACGGTGAGGGGCGTCACCACGGCCCAGCGGACCGGGCAGTCCGGCCTCTCGCAGGACAGCCGGAACGCCTCGCCGCGGCCGGTCTCCAGCGGTCCGGCCAGCCGCTCCATGATCTCCCCGCGGTGGTGGCCCCCCACGCCGTCCCAGACCAGGACCCGCTGCTGGTCGGTCAGGCACAGGGCGTCGGTGCCGAGCAGGGTGCGCAGCCTGCGGGCCGACTTGCGGGCGGTCTCCTCGGTGAGCCCGGCGCGCAGCGGGGGCGCCGCGAGCGACGCGGTGTGCAGGGTCTGGAAGGTGGCGTGCTCCACGGGGGTGCCGAGCCCGCCCTGACGGTCCGGCCGTGCGGTGCGCCGCCCCAGCCAGAAGCCGGCCGCGAGCAGCGGCAGGACGGCGACGCACAGGCCCGCCAGGAAACCGGTCATCGCCGCACCCCCGGGCGCGACGAGGTGACGGCCGGGCGCGTCCGGCACGGCGGAGCGGCGCCCGCACGGGACACGGGACGGGGCGCTGCCGGCGCGTGCGGGTCCGCCCGGTACGGGCCGGGCCGACCACCCGAGGGGGTCCAGCGGCACCTCACGGCCCCTCCAGCGGAGCGCCCAGTTCCTCCGGCAGGTGGAACCTCGCCAGGACCGCCGGCGTACCGGGCGGCACCCGGGCCGGGGTGGCCAGGGACACCAGCACCATGGTGAGGAACCCGAGCGGGACCGACCACAGCGCGGGCCAGGTGAGCAGGGCGTGCACGGTTCCGGTGCCGGGCAGGCCCGCCATGGTCGCGGCCACCGCGGCGAACGCGCAGCCGCCACCCGTCAGCATGCCCGCGGCGGCCCCCGGCGGGGTCAGCCGCCGCCACCAGATGCCGAGGACGAGCAGCGGGCAGAAGGACGAGGCCGAGACCGCGAAGGCCAGGCCCACCGCGTCGGCCACCGGCAGCCCGCCCACGAGCGCGCTCGCCGCCAGCGGCACCGCCGTGGCGAGGACCGTGCCGAGCCTGAAGTGCCGTACCCCGCGGGACGGCAGCACGTCCTGGGTGAGCACGCCCGCCACGGCCATGGTCAGTCCCGAGGTGGTGGACAGGAACGCGGCGAAGGCGCCGCCCGCCACCAGCGCGCCGAGCAGGTCGCCGCCCGGCCCGCCGATCATCCGGCCGGGCAGCAGCAGGACGGCGGCGTCGGCGTCGCCGGTGATGCTGAGATCGGGGGCGTACAGCCGGCCCAGTGCGCCGTACACGGGTGGCAGCAGATAGAAGGCGCCGATCAGGGCGAGGACGGCGACGGTGGTGCGGCGGGCGGCGACGCCGTGCGGGCTGGTGTAGAAGCGGACGACGACGTGCGGCAGGCCCATGGTGCCGAGGAAGGTGGCGAGGATGAGCCCGTACGTGGCGTACAGCGGACGGTCCTCGCGGCCCGTGGCGAGCGAGGCGGACATGCCGTCGCCCGCGCCCCGGACGGCGACCGGCACCGCGTCGCCGGGCACGAAGTCCAGCCGGGTGCCCCGTTCGAGGTGGTGGGTGCCGGCCGGCAGGCCGATCCGCGCCCCGTCGAGCCGGCGGCCGTCGACCGTGCCGGTCACGGTGACGGTCAGCGGTGTGTCGAGCCGCAGGTCGACGGTGTCCTGGACGCGCACGGAACGCTGCTCGCGGAAGGCGGCCGGTTCGTCGAAGGCGTGCCGGGGGGCGCCGTCGCCCTGCCAGGCGAGGACCAGGAACAGGGCGGGGACGAGGAGGGCGGTGAGCTTGAGCCAGTACTGGAACGCCTGGACGAAGGTGACGCTGCGCATGCCGCCCGTCGCGACCGTCGCCACCACGACCACCGCCACGATGATCCCGCCGAGCGGTTCGGGCGCGCCGGTGAGCACCGCCAGGGTGAGCCCGGCGCCCTGCAGTTGGGGCAGCAGGTACAGCCAGCCGACGCCGACGACGAAGGCCCCGGCCAGCCGGCGTACGGCGTGCGAGGCGAGCCGGGCCTCGGCGAAGTCGGGCAGGGTGTAGGCGCCGGAGCGGCGCAGCGGGGCGGCGACGAACAGGAGCAGCACCAGATAGCCCGCCGTGTAGCCCACCGGGTACCAAAGCATGTCCGGGCCCTGGAGCAGGACCAGGCCCGCGATGCCGAGGAAGGAGGCGGCGGACAGGTATTCGCCGCTGATGGCGGCGGCGTTGAGGTGCGGTCCGACGGTGCGCGAGGCGACGTAGAAGTCGGAGGTGGTGCGCGAGACGCGCAGGCCGAAGGCGCCGACGAGGACGGTGGCCACGACGACGAGGGCGACGGCGGCGACGGCGTAGCTGGAGTTCACGGCGGTCCTGCGATCCTCGTCTCAGCGGTCCTCGACCAGACGCACCAGGTCGCGCTCGTTGCGCTCGGCGGTGCGCACGTACCAACGGGCGAGCAGGACGAACGGAGCGTACAGGCCGAAGCCGAGCACCAGCCATTCGAGGCGGCGGGCCTGCGGGGCCGCCGCGAACACCAGGGGCAGCGGGCCGACCAGCAGCACGAGGACCGCGAACACGGCCAGGGCGGCGCGCAGTTGGGTGCGCATCAGGGTGCGTACGTAGGTGTGGCCCAGGGTGGTCTGCTCGTCGATCTCGGTGCGCGGCCGGTGGTGACCGGGGGTCCGCCGGGTGCGACGGGGCGGTCCGGTGACGACGACGCGCCGTTCTGCGGGTTCCATCGCGGCCTTCCCTATCCGGTGGTCCGGCGCATCAGCAGGTCCCGCAGTTCGCGCGTGTGGCGTCGGCTGACCTGGAGTTCCTCGTCACCGACCAGGACGCTCACGGTGCCTGCGCCCAGCCGGAGTTCGCCGATGTGGCGCAGCGCGACGAGATGGCGGCGGTGAATGCGGACGAAGCCGCGCGAGCGCCAGCGGTCCTCCAGGGTGGACAGCGGGATGCGGACGAGGTGGCTGCCGCGGTCGGTGTGCAGCCGGGCGTAGTCGCCCTGGGCCTCGACGTGGGTGATGTCGTCGACGGCGACGAACCGGGTCACGCCGCCGAGTTCGACGGGCAGTTGGTCCGGGTCGGGTTCGTGCACCGGGATCCGGGGGGCGGCGGTGCTGCCCGGGTCGGGTTCGTGCGCCGGAACCCGGGGGGCGATGGCACTGCCCGGGTCGGGTTCGTGCACCGGGACCCGGGGAGCGGCGGCGCCGCCGCGCAGTTCGGCGACCCGGCGCACGGCTTCCGCCAGCCGCTCCTTGCGGACCGGTTTGAGTACGTAGTCGACGGCCTTGAGGTCGAAGGCGCGCACCGCGAAGTCCTCGTGCGCGGTGACGAACACGACCAGCGGCGGATGCGCGAACCCGGTCAGCAGCCGAGCCGTCTCCAGCCCGTCGAGGCCGGGCATCTGGATGTCGAGGAAGACGACGTCGATGGCGTCGGGTCCGTCCGGGCCCGATTCCAGTGCGCGGGTGATGCGGCGCAGTGCCCCGGTCGCGTCGCCGGCGCCCTCGACGCTGCCGACGCGCGGATCGGCGTGCAGCAGGTAGAGGAGTTCCTCCAGCGAGGGGCGTTCGTCGTCGACGGCGAGGGCGCGCAGCATGAACGTGGAGTGTAGGTGGAATCCGAACGGGTGGACATGTCCCGGGCGTGGCGGTTCCCGCTGGATACAGTGCCGACATGAACAGCAGGACCGCCCCGTTCGACACACTCGACCGGAAGATCGTCACCGCGCTCGTGGCGAACGCCAGGAGCAGTTTCGCCGAGATCGGCTCGGCGATCGGACTGTCGGCCACCGCGGTCAAGCGGCGCGTGGACCGACTGCGTGAGACGGGCGTGATCACCGGGTTCACGGCCACGGTGAAACCGGCGGCGCTCGGCTGGCGCACGGAGGCGTACGTCGAGGTGTACTGCGAGGGTGCCGCCCCGCCGCGGCGGCTGGCCGAGGTGGTGCGCGACCACCCGGAGATCACGGCCGCGATGACGGTGACGGGCGGCGCGGACGCGCTGCTGCACGTGCGGGCGCGGGACGTCGAGCACTTCGAGGAGGTGCTGGAGCGGATCCGGGTGGAGCCGTTCATCCGGAAGACGATCAGTGTGATGGTGCTGTCCCATCTGCTGCCGGAGAGTCCGGAGGCCGCCGCGACCCAGGCGGCACCGGAGTAAACCTCGGCACACGCAGCACTGCTGCGTTGTGGCCGCGTATAACGCATCATTCCTGCGCACACACGCAGCTCTCTTTTCTTGTCGGGCATCTCCGTCACTTCCTACCTTGGTGCCACCGTCAGTCGACACCGCAGGAAAGCGGAGGAACACCTCTGTGCCCGACAGCCGTGTGCCGCGCCCCCGGCGCTTCCTCGTCTGCGAACCCAGACACTTCGCCGTGCAGTACGCGATCAACCCCTGGATGCATCCCGACACCCGGGTCGACGTCGACCTGGCCCAGGAGCAGTGGCAGTCGTTGATCAGTGCCTATCTCGCCCACGGGCACACGGTCGAGGCCGTGGCCCCTGTCTCCGGTCTGCCCGACATGGTGTTCGCCGCGAACGCCGCGGTCGTCGTCGGCAACCGGGTCTTCGGCTCCCTCTTCCTCGCCCCGCAGCGCCGTCCCGAGTCGACCCACTACGACCTGTGGTTCAAGACGGCGGGCTTCGACGTGCACCACCCGCGGTCGGTGTGCGAGGGCGAGGGCGACCTGGTCCCGGCCGGCCCGCACGTGCTCGCCGGCACCGGCTTCCGCACGACCCGCGACGCTCACCAGGAGGCGCAGGAGTTCTTCGGTGTGCCGGTGATCAGCCTGACCCTGGTGGATCCGTACCTGTACCACCTGGACACGGCGCTGTTCGTCCTGGACGACCGCAACATCGCCTATTTCCCGGGGGCGTTCTCCCCCGGCAGCCGCGAGGTGCTCGCGCGGCTGTACCCCGACGCGGTGCTCGCCACGCGCGAGGACGCGATGGCCTTCGGCCTGAACTCCGTCTCCGACGGGCGCCACGTCTTCATCGCGCCGCGGGCCGAGGCCCTCGCCGCGCGCCTCGCCGACCACGGCTATGTCCCCGTCCCCGTCGACCTGTCGGAGTTGCACAAGGCCGGCGGCGGCATCAAGTGCTGCACCCAGGAGATCCGCTCATGACAGCACCCGCACGTACGCGTACCTCCGCCGACCTGATCCAGGCGGAGGAGCCGGTCCTCGCGCAGAACTACCATCCGCTGCCCGTGGTCGTCGCCCGTGCCGAGGGCACCTGGGTGGAGGACGTCGAGGGCCGCCGGTATCTCGACATGCTGGCCGGCTACTCGGCCCTCAACTTCGGCCACCGCCATCCCGGGCTGATCGAGGCCGCGCACCGCCAGCTGGACCGGCTGACCCTCACCTCGCGCGCCTTCCACCACGATCTGCTCGCCGAATTCGCCGAGCGGCTGGCCGGGTTGACGGGGCTCGACATGGTGCTGCCGATGAACACCGGCGCCGAGGCGGTGGAGAGCGGCATCAAGGTCGCGCGGAAATGGGCGTACGAGGTCAAGGGCGTCCCCGCCGACCGGGCCACCATCGTGGTCGCGGCGGAGAACTTCCACGGCCGGACCACCACGATCGTCGGCTTCTCCACGGACGAGTCGGCACGGGCCGGCTTCGGGCCCTTCACCCCCGGCTTCCGGATCGTCCCGTACAACGACCTCGCGGCGCTGGAGGCGGCGATCGACGGGACGACGGCGGCGGTGCTGATCGAGCCGGTCCAGGGGGAGGCCGGGGTCGTCGTCCCGGACGACGGCTACCTCACCGGGGTGCGGGAGCTGACCCGGCGTGCGGGCTGCCTGTTCATCGCGGACGAGATCCAGTCGGGTCTCGGCCGCACCGGCCGCACCCTCGCCGTCGAGCACGAGTCCGTCGAACCCGATGTGGTCCTCCTCGGCAAGGCGCTGGGCGGTGGCATCGTGCCGGTCTCCGCGGTGGTGGCCCGCCGTGCCGTGCTGGGCGTGCTGCGGCCGGGCGAGCACGGTTCCACGTTCGGCGGGAACCCGCTGGCGGCGGCGGTCGGCACGGCGGTGGTCGGACTGCTGGAGACGGGCGAGTTCCAGCGCCGGGCGACGGAGCTGGGCGTGGTCCTGCGGGACGGGCTGACCGCCCTGGTCGGCCGGGGCGTGATCGGTTTCCGTTCGCGCGGGCTGTGGGCGGGCGTGGACATCGACCCGGCCATCGGCACCGGCCGGGAGATCGGTGAACGGCTGCTGCGGGAGGGAGTCCTGGTCAAGGACACCCATGGGTCCACGATCCGGCTGGCGCCCCCGCTGACGATCACCGCGGAGGAGCTGCGCTCCGCGCTGGCGGCGGTGGGGAGGGTACTGGTCTGAGGCGTGCCCGCCCCCTCCCGGCGGCCCGCGGCCGGGAGGGGGCGGCCCGCGGTCAGCCCTGGCCGAGCAGGTGCTGCATCTCCCCGATCTCGGTGTTCTGCGCGGTCACGATGGAGCCTGCCAGGCTCTTGGCCGGGCCGTAGGCGCCCTTGGCCTGCTCGGTCGTGGCCATCTCGACGGCGCCCTTGTGGTGTTCGACCATCATGGTCAGGAACTTCGTGTCGAAGTCCTTCCCGGTGGCCTTCTCCAGCGCGGTCATGTCCTTGTCGTCCATCATCCCGGTCATGCCCGAGTTCCCGCTCATGCCCGGGTCGCCGTGGTCCATGCCCGCCATGGGCACGTCCTCGCCCCACGCCTTGAGCCAGCCGGTCAGCGTGGTGATCTCCGGGTCCTGTGCCTTCTCGATGCGGGTGGCGAGGTCCTTGACCTGCACGGAGGAGGCGCGGTCGGCGGCAAGCCGGGCCATCGCGACGGCCTGCTGGTGGTGCGGGATCATGCCCTGCGCGAAGGTGACGTCCTGGGCGTTGTGGGTGCCTGCGGTGTCGGTCGCGCTCGTGGACGGCGTGGCGCCGTGCCCCGCGTGGCCGCCGCCGTCACCGCCGTCGCCGCTGCCGCAGGCGGCGAGGACGAGCGCGGCGCCGGCCGCGGCCAGGACGAGGGCGGCGCGCCGCACCGGGGTACGGGTGGCCCTGCCCGACGCGGTCGCGGCGCGGACGGTCGTGCCCGGCGCGGCGGCGTCGGGCGTGGTCGTGGTGGTGTGGATGGTCATGCGTGAACTCCTGCGGTACGAAATGATCCGTGATGGTCATGGGCATGCCGAACACCGCACCGGCCGGAGGGGTCCGGGTGCGGTGGTCGCGGCCTCTAGATCCGCAGGAGTTGGAGTTCCGCCAGGGACGGTGGCGCACGGGCGCCGTCGGGCGCCGTGGCCGGGCACGAGCCGGGCCGGTCGGCACGCACGGCGGCGGCCACCGGTCGCGCGACGAGCCCGGGCAGGACGGGCCCCCAGCTCACGGCGCCGGATGCGCAGGCCGGGTCGGCGTGCCGCACGTGCTGTCCGCCGCAGTGCCCGTCGTCCGGACAGTCGGGGCCGGCGGCGACCACCGCCGTCCGGTGCGGGACGGAGCCGTGGTCCGGTCCGCCGCCCATGGCGCCGCCGGGCGCCAGCGCGTGCATGCCGAACAGCCCGGCCAGCAGCCCGAGCACGAGCAGCGCCCGCCACCGCCGTGGAGGCGGGGACGGGTGCCGGTCGGTTCGGGTCATCGGGCCCATCGTAGGGGGTGCGTGACCACGGGCCACTGGCGGTACGCCTTCCGGCCGCGTCCTCCTGCACGCGGCGCCCACCTGCCCCCTCGGTACGTGGCGCCTCCTCCGTACGCGGCGCCCCTGTACCCCCTTCGTACCCCGCGCCCCCGTCCACCGGCCCGACCCGAGGTCCGCATGGGCCGACTTCCTTGACCGTGCCGTCGACCTGGGAAAGGCTCAGTCTTGAAGCGGACCTGGCAAAGTTGAAGGGGCGAGCCGTGTTCTACTACCTGCTCAAGTACGTGCTGCTGGGACCGCTGCTCAGGCTGGTCTTCCGGCCCCGCACGGAAGGGCTGGAGCATGTGCCGGCGTCCGGGGCCGCCATCATCGCCGGCAATCACCTCTCGTTCTCCGACCACTTCCTGATGCCCGCGATCCTCAAGCGGCGCATCACCTTCCTCGCCAAGGCGGAGTACTTCACCGGCCCCGGCGTCAAGGGCCGGCTTACCGCGTTCTTCTTCCGCAACGCCGGTCAGATCCCGGTCGACCGCTCCGGCAAGGACGCCGGTCAGGCCGCGATCCGCGAGGGCCTCGGCGTGCTGCGCAAGGGGGAACTGCTCGGCATCTACCCGGAGGGCACCCGCTCGCACGACGGCCGCCTGTACAAGGGCAAGGTCGGCGTGGCGGTGATGGCGTTGAAGGCGGGCGTCCCGGTCGTCCCGTGCGCGATGATCGGCACCTTCGAGGCCCAGCCGCCGGGCAAGGTCATCCCGAACGTCCATCCCGTCGTCATCCGCTTCGGCAAGCCCCTCGACTTCTCCCGGTACGCCGGCCTGGAGGACGAGAAGACCGTCCTGCGCGCCGTCACCGACGAGATCATGTACGCGATCCTGACACTGTCCGAGCAGGAGTACGTGGACCGGTACGCCGCCGCCGTCAAGGCGGAGGAGGCGGCGGCGCAGGGGGTGAAGGAGCGGAGGTTCCCGCGGGCGCCGCTGAGCTGACGGGAGGTTCCCGAGGCGGCCCGTGCCGGGCTCTGCCCTCCGCAGAACGGGCGGTGTCCGGCGGGTCCGGGTCCGTACCGTCGCCCCATGAGACGTGCTGTGGTGATCGGGGCGACGGGGCAGATCGGCCGTCCGACGGTGGACGCGCCGGCGCGGGCCGGCCGGACCGGCGGCTTCCCGCTGCTCGCGGGGGCCCGTCCCGACCTGTTCGACCACGCGGCCGAGGACGCCTGGCCGCGCGCACGGTGAGCGAGCGGTACGGAAGGGGCGGCCGGGGGACACATCTCCCGGCCGCCCCTCAGGTCGTGCCGTACGCCGTTACGGCTTCGGCGTGGCGTGCGGGGCGCAGGTCACGTCCGCGGCGTCCACCTCGCCGGTGAGCAGGTAGGTGTCGACCCGGCTGTTGATGCACGGGTTGACCAGCCCGGTCACGCCGTGCGAACCGGCGTCCCGCTCGGTGATCAGTCGGGAGCCCCGGAACCGCTGGTGCAGTTCGACGGCGCCCGCGTAGGGGGTGGCGGCGTCCCGGGTGGACTGCACGATGAGCACCGGGGGCAGGCCCTTGCCGGTCTTCACGTCGACGGGGGTCCGCTGCTTGACCGGCCAGGTGGCGCACGGCAGGTTCATCCAGGCGTTGGCCCAGGTCAGGAACGGGTAGTCCTGGTGCAGCCGGGTGTTGTCCCGGTCCCACCGCCGCCAACTGGTGGGCCACTTGGCGTCGGTGCACTCGACGGCGGTGTAGACCGCGTTGCCGTTCTCCGAGGCGATGTTCCCGGCGGTGTCGGACAGGTCCGGGGCGGCGGCGTCCACCAGGGCCTGGGTGTCGCCCGCGACGTACTTGCCGAACACCGTGGCGACCGGCACCCACGAGGAGTCGTAGTACGGGGCGCTCTGGAAGAAGGAGGTCAGTTCGGCCGGGCCGGCGACCCCGCCGATGGGGTGCTCCTTGGCGGTGGCGCGCAGGCGGAGCCACTGGGCCTGGACGGCGTCGCGGGTGGTGCCGAGGTGGAAGGTGGCGTCGTTCGCGGCGACCCAGTCCTGCCAGTCCTTCCAGCGGCCCTCGAAGGCGACGTCCTGGCTGAGGTTGGCCTCGTACCAGATGTTGTCCCGCGCCGGGTCGACCACGCTGTCGACGACCATGCGCCGGACGTGCCCGGGGAACAGCGTGCCGTAGACGGCGCCCAGGTAGGTGCCGTAGGAGACACCGAGATAGTTGATCTTCTTCTCGCCGAGCGCGGCCCGGATGACGTCCAGGTCGCGGGCGGTGTTCGGCGTGGTCATGTACGGCAGCATGGTGCCGCTGCGTTCGTAGCAGCCGTCCGCGTACTCGCGGGCCAGCTTGCGCTGGGCGAGCTTGTCGGCCTCGGAGCCGGGCACCGGGTCGGCCTTGGGTGCCTTGACGAACTCCTGCGGGTCGATGCAGGAGATGGGCGTGGAGTGGCCGACACCGCGCGGGTCGAAGCCCACGAAGTCGTACGCCTTGGCCGTGTTCGCCCACACCGGGTTCTTGGTGGTGACCCGGGTCGGGAAGCGCAGCCCGGAGCCGCCGGGACCGCCCGGGTTGTAGACGAGCGCGCCCTGGCGCTCCTGCGCGGTGCCCGTGTTGCCGATGCGGTCGACGGCGAGCTTGATCTGCTTGCCGTCGGGCTTCGCGTAGTCGAGCGGCACGGTGACCCAGCCGCACTGGATGGGCTTGGCGAGCGCCCAGTCGGCCGGGCAGTCCTGCCAGTCGATGCCGGCCTTCGCCGCCCGCTCGGCGGCAGTCGCGACGCCCCGGGCCTCGCGGCTCTGGCTGTGCCCGGCGGTGGCACTGGCGGTGGGCGCCGAGACGGCGCCGGCTATCAGGGTCACGGTGACGAGTGCGGTGGCCGAACCGAGTGCGAGCACCCGGTTCTTCCGTCTGTTGTCCCTCAAGTGGGCCCCTCCCCCTGCATTGGTGTGAACGTCAGGGGGATCCTCGTGCCTGTGCGGAGGCTGAGAACAGGGGTCGTTGACCTTCTTTGCCAATCCGATAACCGGATGATCATGTCCCGGTTTGCGGGTCCTGGTCGAGCAGCGCCAGCGCCTCGTCCAGCGTCCGCCGCAGCCGCAGTCCGTCGGCGGCCACGGCGCTCACCAGGACGGCGGGACCGGCGAGCGGAGTGACCGCCGCGCCCTCCCCCAGCATCCGGGCGACCGGTCTCCGGTCGGTGAACTCGGGTCGTACGAGGACGAGTTGCCCCACGGCTCGGTGGCCGCCGAGTACGGCGGGCCCGTCCCAGCCGCCCGCCGCGCCGGGCCCGCAGGCAAGCTCCTGGTCGAGCACGGCGCACCCGGCGATCCGCACCGTCAGCCGGCTGCCGAGCCGCCCGGGTTCCTCGCCCACCCGGCCGAGCACCTGCTCCTCGCGCAGCACGAGCCGGGCTCCGGCGTCCAGGTCGGCCCGAGTGGTGACCGACAGCTCGCTGCCGGCGGCGGAGATCAACGGCTCGGGCAGCCAGCGCAGTTCGCCCCCGGCGGCGACGCTGAGCCGTACGTCGTAGCGTGCCTCTCCCTTCGCCTGGCCCGGCAGCGCGATGGTCGCGGCGGCCGACCCGACGTGCAGCCGGGCCCCGGCCGCAACGAGCGTCTCGACCGTGAACCGGTCGCCGCCGAGCGGCCCGCCCATCGCCCCGACGAGCACGACCCGGGCCCGAGCGCCGCTCGCCCGGGTGCGCCGCGGCGCCAGTGGGCCCTCGCCCGACAGCACGGGCAGCGCGGTACCGCCCCGGCCGTCCGGGCGCGCGACGATCCGCGCGGCCGCCCGTACCCCGGTCGCGGTCACGCCGCCCACGCGGCGAGCCGTTCGCGCACCCAGGCGGCGACCTCCGCGACGCCCGTCTCGCCGCGCAGCGACTGGAAGACGACGGGCAGCCCGGCCCGCTGCGCCTTCGCGTCGGCGGCCATCCGCGCGAGGTCGGAGCCGACGTACGGCGCGAGGTCGGTCTTGTTGACCACGAGCAGGTCGGCGGTGGTGACGCCGGGGCCGCCCTTGCGCGGGATGTCGTCCCCGCCGGCCACGTCGATGACGAAGACCTGCGCGTCGACGAGCCCCCTGGAGAAGGTCGCGGTGAGGTTGTCCCCGCCCGACTCGACGAGGACCAGGTCCAGCGGCCCGACCTCGTCCTCCAGGTCCTCGACCGCTTCGAGGTTGGCCGAGATGTCGTCCCTGATCGCGGTGTGCGGACAGGCTCCCGTCTCCACGGCCGTGATCCGCTCGGGCGGCAGCACGGCCTCACGCAGCAGGAACTCGGCGTCCTCGCGGGTGTAGATGTCGTTCGTGACGACGGCGAGCGACAGTTCGTCCCGCAGGGTCCGGCACAGGGCGGCGACGGTGGCGGTCTTGCCCGATCCGACGGGTCCGCCGAGGCCGATCCGCAGCGCCCGCCGCGACCCGTCCGCCCGCCGGGCGTCGGCACTGACGGCCGCGGGGCCGTGGTGAGCGTGGTCGAGATGCATGGCGGGTCTCCTTCAAGGCACTCTTCACGAGGCGGGTTTCGCCGACTCCATGGCTCTGGGCGGTTCTGTTGGTTCTGTTGGTTCTGTTGGCTTTTTGCTCGGGGTGCCGTGGGCCGGTCAGGAAGCGAAGAGCCGGACGGCCCGTGCGGCGTGCGCCTGGGCCCCGATCTCCAGCAGCGGCGCCGAGGCCGCGGGCAACGCGTCCACACCCTCGTCGAGGGCCCGCCGCGCCGCCGCCACCGCACATCCCACAACCATGTCCAGCTCCGGTGCCAGCCGGGCCAGCACCCCGGTCGCGTCGAACGGATCCAGGCTCAGCAGCCGTACGGTGGCCGTCGCCGGCCCGCTCACGCTCTCGTACGCCGCGCAGTGGGCCGCGTCCGCGGCCTCCAGGCCGGCTGCACGCGCCACCAGGCCCAGCACCACGGGCTGGTGCGCGCCTTTGGGGAACTCCCGTCCCAGGGCGTTAAGTTCGGGACACGGCCAGGTCGCCCTGGCGGCCCGCAGCAACTGCCGGCCGAGTCTGCGCGCGGCGTCGCGCAGCGCGGGCGAGGGGGTGCGGGCGTCCGCCGCCGCGTCCAGCGCGGCGGGGCCGATGCCGAGCACCGCCGCCGCGGCGAGCGAGGCCGCCACCAGACCCGCCGTGTGCAGCCGCCCCCGGCAGAAGTCCGCGAGGTCGGCGGCACCGGTGATCCGCCCGGCCGTGACGGCGGCCTCCGCCCCGCCGGAGTGCGCATGCCCTCCGGCGGGAAAGCGGCCGTCGGCCAGGACGAGGAGTGCTGCCCGGGACATCAGAACAGGAAGTAGCGCTGGGCCATGGGCAGTTCGGCGGCCGGAGCGGCCTCGACCAGTTCACCGTCGATGTGCACGGCGAAGCTGTCGGGGTCGATCCGGACCTCGGGCCGCGCGGCGTTCTCCTTCATGTCGGCCTTGGTCACGCCGCGCGTCGACTCGATCGCGACGAAGCGCTTGCCCAGCCGCAGCCGTTCGGGCAGCCCGTCCTCGACGGCTGCCGGGGCGACGAAGTTGACCGAGTTCGCGGCGGGCGCCCGGCCGATCGCCCCGTACATGGGGCGCGGGAGGATCGGCTGCGGGGTGGGAATGGAGGCGTTCGAATCGCCCATCTGCGCGTACGCGATCTGGCCGCCCTTGATGACCAGCAGCGGTTTCACGCCGAAGAACGCGGGCTCCCAGAGCACCAGGTCGGCGAGCTTGCCGCTCGCCACGGATCCCACGTCCCGGGCGAGGCCCTGCGCGAGTGCCGGGTTGATCGTGTACTTGGCGACATAGCGCCGTACCCGCCGGTTGTCGGCGCGGCCGTCGCCGGGCAGCGTGCCCCGGCGCCGCTTCATCACGTGGGCCGTCTGCCAGGTCCGCAGGACGACCTCCCCGATCCGGCCCATCGCCTGGGAGTCGGAGGAGATGATCGAGATGGCGCCCAGGTCGTGCAGGATGTCCTCGGCACCGATCGTCGACGGCCTGATCCGGGACTCGGCGAACGCCAGGTCCTCGGGGACCGCGGGGTTGAGGTGGTGGCACACCATCAGCATGTCGAGGTGTTCCTCGGCGGTGTTGACGGTGAACGGCCGGGTCGGATTGGTCGAGCTGGGCAGCACGTGCGGCTCGGAGACCACGGTCATGATGTCCGGCGCGTGCCCGCCGCCGGCCCCCTCGGTGTGGTACGCGTGGATGCCGCGCCCGCCGATCGCGGCGAGCGTGTCGCCGACGAAGCCGGCCTCGTTGAGGGTGTCCGTGTGGATGGCGACCTGGACGCCGGTGCGGTCGGCGACGGTCAGCGAGGCATCGATGACGGCCGGGGTCGCCCCCCAGTCCTCGTGCAGCTTCAGGCCCAGCGCGCCGCCGCGGATCTGCGACAGCATCGCTTCGTGCGAGACGGTGTTGCCCTTGCCGAGGAAGCCGACGTTGACCGGGTAGTGCTCCATCGCCTCGAACATCCGGGCGAGGTGCCAGGGGCCGGGCGTCACCGTGGTCGCCTTGGAGCCCTCGGCCGGTCCGGTGCCGCCGCCGACCAGCGTGGTGATGCCGGCGGCCAGCGCCTCGTCGGCCTGCTGCGGGCTGATGAAGTGCACGTGCGCGTCGATCGCGCCGGCGGTCAGGATCCGCCCGTTGCCCGCGATCACCTCGGTCTCCGGGCCGATGACCAGCTCGGGGTGCACCCCGTCCATCGTGTCCGGGTTGCCGGCCTTGCCGATCCCGGTGATCCGGCCGTCGCGGATGCCGATGTCGGCCTTGACGATCCCCCAGTGGTCGACGACAACCGCACCGGTGATCACGGTGTCGGGGGTGCCGTCCGCACGCGTGGCCCGCGACTGGCCCATGGATTCGCGGATGACCTTGCCGCCGCCGAAGACCGCCTCGTCCCCGGCGAGACCGGGCCCGCCCGAGCGGTCCTCCTCGATCTCGATCAGCAGGTCGGTGTCGGCGAGCCGGATCCGGTCGCCGGTGGTCGGGCCGAACAGGCCGGCGTAGGCGGCGCGGGAGATCTCAGGCATCGAGGGCACCTCCGGTCTCCCCGCGCAGGCCCGGCACGATCCGGGCGCCGGCGATCGGGACGAGTCCGACCTCGGCGGGGATGCCGGGCTCGAAGCGCACGGCGGTTCCCGCGGCGACGTTCAGCCGCTTTCCGTGTGCGGCGGCGCGGTCGAACTCCAGGCCGGGGTTGGCCTCGGCGAAGTGGTAGTGGGAGCCGACCTGGACGGGCCGGTCGGCGGCGTTGAGCACGGTGAGCCGGGTGACCTCGCGGCCCTCGTTGCAGACAATGGGGTCCTCGGCGAACAGGATTTCTCCGGGAATCACGGCGGCCCTCGTCAGACGATCGGCTCGTGGACGGTGACGAGCTTGGTGCCGTCCGGGAAGGTGGCCTCGACCTGGACGTCGTGGATCATCTCAGGGACGCCCGTCATGACGTCTTCCCTGGCGAGGATCGTGCGGCCGGAGGCCATGAGGTCGGCGACGGCACGTCCGTCCCGCGCGCCTTCGAGGATGTGCGACGTGATGATCGCCACCGCCTCGGGGTGATTGAGCTTCAGACCCCGGGCCCGCCGCTTCTCGGCGACGTCGGCCGCGACATGGATCAGCAGCCGCTCTTGCTCGTGCGGGGTCAGTTGCATGTCCCACCTCACAGTCCTACTCCGGACCGTGCGGGGTCCGAGTGCCGCAGCCACCACGGCAGAGATAGATGTAACACATGGCCAGATGGGGCGATCTCGCCCAATTGGGACACCGAAAACCCCTGATGGCGTGGATCGGCAGGTTAGTTCGCCGGAGTTTCAGCGACGTTAACCAGACCTTGATCACTTCATGACCGTTTCCTGGGCTCCGTCATACCGGCGCGATCACACCCACCGGACCACCGGACCTCCCGGGACGCCCTCCGCAGTTCACCGCCCGACCGGGTGCGGCACTGCGACCGAGCGCGGCCGCCGGCCGGCGGCGGCCGACCAGCGCTCGTGCGGGCGTCGCCGACCGGCCGTGGCGGGGACATCGCGGCGGCGGGGAGGTGGTGCGGGCGTCACCTGACGGCGGGGTCCGGGCATCGCCGGCCGGCCGTGGCGCGCGCCGACGACCGGCGTCCGGGTCATGAGCCGTGGGGCCCGCGGTGCTCGGCCGCGATGCCGAAGCGCCGCCGTTCACGCGGTGCGCCCCCGGCCTCGCGGACGCTGGAGACGGAGCTGACCACCTGGTCGTCGGCGGGCTCCGGAAGTTCTTCGAGCCGCTCCAGGTCGGCGGCGGAGACAAGGGCGACGAGGGGCTTGCCGTGGCGCGTGACGACGACGCGCTCACCGCCGTAGACGACCCGGTTGATCAGGTCGGCGAGTTCAGCCCTGGCTTGCGTCACCGGAATCTCGTAGGCCATGACCCCAGCTTACGGGGCACCCCGGGCCTTCTCCCCGGACCGCGTGCGCCCCCGCACACCGCAGCCCCACCCGGACGATCTGTACGTCCTGTACATTTTTTACAGAGAGCTTTCGCCGGAAGCGGCCGCGCCGCGAGGAGGGGTACGTCATGATCCGACCGTCCGCCCGTCACGTTCTGCCCGAGTTCACCGAGCGCACGAGCAGCGGTCTGCGCACGCTCGATCCGTACTCGAAACTGCTCGAAGGCCGCATCGTCATCCTGGGCACGCCGATCGACGACACGGCGGCGAACGACGTGATGGCGCAGTTCATGCACCTCGAACACGCCGCGCCGGACCGGCCCATCTCGCTGTACATCAATTCCCCGGGCGGCTCGTTCAGCGCGATGACGGCGATCTACGACACCATGCGGTACCTCGCCTGCGACGTGGACACCCTCTGCCTCGGGCAGGCCGGCTCCGCGGCGGCCGTGCTGCTCGCGGCCGGCACCCCCGGCAAGCGGCTCGCGCTGCCGGGCGTACGGCTGCTGCTCCAGCAACCGTCACTGCCCCGGCCGGTACAGGGCCAGCCCAGCGACCTCGTCATCGAGGCCGACGAGCTGACGCGCGTCCGCGCCCTCCAGGAGGAGATCCTGGCCCGCCATACGGGACGCACCCCTCAGCAGATCCACGAGGATCTGGAGCGGGACCTGATCCTGGACGCCCAAGGCGCACTGGAGTACGGACTGGTGGACCACATCGTCCGCAGCCGCGGGGCCGCGCGCACGCCGGACGCCGGGTGAGCCGCGGATGCTGCCGCCGGAACTGCCGCCGCTGCCCGCCCTGACCCGCGCCGAGGGCGAACTGATCGACCGCTACCTCGAAGCGGTCGACCTGCTGGGCCGGATCAACCCGGCGCGCGGCGCGGACACCTACCCCGCACTGCGGGCCGCCCAGGCGCTGGCGCGCACGGCGGTCGAACTGCGGGACGCGCTGGCCCTGATGCACCTGCGGGGCGAGAGGGAGCTGCACGCGGTCACGCTGGCGCGGGCGCTGCGCGTACTGGACGGCGAGCGGCGCACCGCCCGGGTCGCGCTGCCACCGGACGGCGCGGGGTGATGCGGGGTTCCCCGGACCCCCGGTCCGCCGCGTCGGCGCAACGCCGGGGGCCGGGCTGAAACGGCCCAACCGGCGTACCTCTGTTCGGCGTAGGCGGACGTCCCTTTTCGGGACCGCGAAGGGTGTGCGGGGCGTGGGGCCGACGGAGCCGCCGAAGTGCTCCCGTGCTGGTCCGAGGGCTCGTCGGCGTTTCGGCCATGGGCGGAATGGACCGCCCTCCGCCCAAACAGGTGGGTGGTGACTAAAGACACACATCGCCGGTTGCGTTGGGATTTTCTGACAGTTGTGAGTGAAGATCCCTGTCCGACGACAAGCCCCCGCCACAGCGGCGGGGCGGTCCGGGCGGACGCCGAGTCCTGCCGCCGCCCGGATGCCCGGTCGACAGGAGTGGATCGGCAGGAGTGGAGGACCCAGGCACGACGGGTCGCCGGAACGGACGCGAGTCCGGTCCGAGCGGCCCTTGGGGTGAAGCCGTGGCGACGCGGCCGGGCAACTTCGCCAGCCCGAATCCGACAGGTCATCCTTCACAGGCGGCTGACGAAGGGTTGCGCATGACTGCGCTCAATCGTGTCCCATCGCTGATGGCGCGGGCCGGTACGGCCTCGGCGCTCACCCTCGCCGCCGTGGGCGGCTCGATCGTGGCCCCTGGTCTGGCACCCGAGGCAGCGGCCGCCACCATGGGCGCCAGGGCCCTCAAGGTCGCGGCGTCCAAGAAGGGCTCCCCGTACAAGTGGGGCGCCACCGGCCCGCGCAGATTCGACTGCTCCGGGCTCACGCTGTACTCGTTCAAGAAGGCGGGCAAGGCCCTGCCGCGTACGGCGGCCCAGCAGTACAACAAGACGCGCCACATCTCGGTCAGGAGCCGCAAGGCCGGAGACCTGGTGTTCTTCCATGCGGGTTCCAGCGTCTACCACGTCGGCATCTACGCAGGTAAGGGGAAGATCTGGCACGCCCCGAAGACCGGGGACGTGGTGCGGCTGGAAAAGATCTGGACCAGGCGAGTCTGGTACGGACGGGTGAACTGACCGGTCCGAGGGGATGCCGGCTCCTGGCGTCGTGCCGTCATCCCCTCGGCGCCCGTTCACGGCTGACCTGGCATCAGGACAGCAGCGGTTCGAGGAGCAGGGCCGCGCCGAGGGCCGCCAGGGCCAGTCCCGTGCCCGCGCCGAGGGCCCGCGCGGCGCGTGGCTCGCGCAGCCACCGGCCCAGCCGGTCCACCAGCAGCGCGACCGCCGGGAACCACACCAGGGTCAGCCCGATCACGATCAGCGCCAGCAGCAGGGTCCTGGGCAGCGCCGGGCCGTCCCGCGGCACGAACTGGGGCAGCAGGCTGAGGAAGGTCAGTGAGACCTTGGGATTGAGGGCGTTGGTGACGAACCCCTGCCGCAGCGGATGCGCGGCCGAGGGCAGTAGCGGCCCGGCTTCCGCGGCGGGGCGGCGCAGGGACCACAGGGTCCGTCCGCCGAGGTACAGGACGTAGGCGCCGCCGAGCAGTTGCAGCGCGCGGAACAGCGGGGGCACGGCCACCAGGGCCGCCGCGACCCCGGCGACCACGAGCGTCGTGTGCACGAGCAGCCCGCCCGCGATGCCGAGCGCGCAGGCGACGCCGTGCCGGCCAGTTGGCGAAGCCGGAGCGGGAGGCGGGCACCGCCCTGCTGGTCCGGCACCACCGCGGCGCACGGCTGACCGGCGCGGGCGAGCTGCTGGTGGTGCGGGCACGCCGGGTCCTCGACGAACTGGACCGCGCCCGGCACGAGCTGGCCCGGCTGGCCGGCCTGTCGGGCGGCACGCTCCGGCTCGGCACGTTCCCGACCGCCGGTATCCATCTGCTGCCCCCGGTCCTCGCCGTGTTCCGCCGGGCCCATCCGGACGTGGAGCTGTCGGTCGCGGACCACGACCCGCCGCACGGGGTGACGGCCGTCGCGGCCGGTACGGTGGACCTCGCGCTGACGCACTCCTACCACCCGGCCGAGCCCTTCCCGGTACCGTCCTCGGTGCGCCTGGAGCCGGTGCTGGTGGAGGAACTGGTCCTGGTGACCGCCCCGGGGCACGCCCTGAGCGACGGCGCCGCACGGCTGCCGCTGTCCGCACTCGCCGGGCAGCCGCTGATCAGCATGGCCCCGGACCATCCGGCCCGGCGGGGCGTGGAGTCCCTGCTGGCCGCGGCGGGGGCCACGCCGTCCGTGCTGGTGCCGACCCCCGGGTACGCAGTGGTGTGCGCGCTGGTCAGCGCCGGGCTCGGGGTGGCCGTCGTACCCGAGACGGTGGCGCGCACGGCGGTCACCCCGGTCGGGGTGCGGGCGCTGGAGGGGGGCGGGATGCGCCGTACGATCCTGGTCGCCCACCGCGCGGACGAGGTGGCGCCGGCCGCGGACGCCTTCCGGGCGCTGCTGCGCGGGGCGTTCGGCCGTGCGCACCAGGCGTGACCGCTACGGTTCCTGCTGTCCCACCGCCGTCACCGGCTGCGCCGGCACGGTGAAGGGCAGTTCGACGGAGATGGTCTTGCCGCCCTCGCGGGTGGGGCGGACGTGCAGCTTGCCGCCGCATTCGGCGGTGAGCCAGCGGACGATGACCATGCCGCGGCCGTTGTCCTGCTGGACGGCCGCGGGGAGTCTCTTCGGGAAGCGCGGATGGCTGTCGGTGACACCGATGCGCAGGTGTTCGTCACGGTCGAGGACCAGGTCCACCGTGAAGGTGGGTGACTGGCCGAAAGTGTGCTGTACGGCGTTGGTGGCGAGTTCGGAGACGATGAGCCGGACCGTGTCGCCGATGTCCGTGTCCGGCGCCATGCCCCACTCCGCGAGGGTGCCCATCACATGGGAGCGGGCAGCGGAGACCGAGGCGGGGTCGCTCGGCAGAGTGACGGATACTTCCAGATGGTCTGCCATGGCGATCTCGTCCCTTTCCCACGGGGCCGCGGTCCGACATGGAGGATGGTTCGAGTACGGTCCCGGACTGGTGCTTCGTCGCCAGACTGCCATTACCGCGCCGGTCACGCGGGTCGATCCACCAAGATATGCATATATCTGTCGCTCGAAGCGGTGAACTCTGCGACGGCAGAGCGTATTTGGGCGGCTCGGAAGGAGTAAGGAGTAGCCCATGCAGCACGGTCCCGCGGTGCGCCGCCGGAAACTGGGCGCCGAACTGCGTGCCCTGCGCACCGGCACGGGTCTCACGAGCGGTGAGGCGGCCCGGCTGGTGGGCTGGCACCAGTCGAAAGTGAGTCGCGTCGAGACGGGCGCCAGTGGCGTGAAACCGACCGATGTGCGCTTACTGCTCGACGCCTACGGTGTGACGGACACCCAGTTACGGGAGTTGCTCCTGGTGCTGGCGGGGTCCGAGGACGTCGGCGGCCGGCACCACTGGTGGCACGCCTACCGCGGGGTGCTGCCACCCACCTACCGCGACTTCATCAGCCTGGAGTCGCAGGCCAGCCGGATGCGCACGCTGGAGACATCGGTGGTCCCGGGGCTGCTGCAGACGCCCGAGTACGCCCGCGCGGTGACCCGGGCGGCGGTGGAGGGCCTCGCCGAGGACCGGCTGGACACGCTGGTGGAGGTGCGGCTGGCCCGGCAGGACGTGCTGCGCTCGCAGCCGCCGCTGGAGCTGAGCGCGGTCCTGGACGAGGCGGTGCTGCGCCGCGAGGTCGGCGGTCCGGACGTCATGGCCCGGCAACTGGAACGGCTCATGGAAGCGGCACGCCTGCCCCAGGTGAGGCTCCAGGTGCTGCCGCTCGCCGCCGGAGCGCACATCGGCATCACCGGCCCTTTCGTTATCTTCTCATTTCCGAACACATCTGATCTGGATGTTGTTGTTCTCGACCATTTGACGAGTAGCCTCTACCTGGAGCGGAAAGAAGACCTCCAGGCATACACAGATGCCTTCAACACCCTTCAGTTCCACGCGCTTTCCCCCGAGGACTCGTTGGATTACATCGCCGGGATAGGTGACGGCTCGTAAGGAGGCACCATGACTGCACTGCCTCGGAACGTACCTTCCACTTCCGAACTGTCCGCTGTGTGCTGGCTGCGCAGCAGCTACAGCACGGGCGCCAACAACTGTGTGGAGACGGCGCGGCCGTGCTCCGGTCCGTGGACCGGGCTGCTCGCCGTGCGCGACTCCAAGGATCCGACCGGACCCGCGCTGCTCTTCTCCCCCGGGAGCTGGGCGGGTTTCGTCGCCGCACTGCGTTGATCCCCCTACCCCACTGTCCGATCGGTTCCTGACCGATTCCGATCGTTTTCGCCCCGGCGGCGCACGGCCGTGTCACGCCGACTCATGGTCGCGCCTCGCCGATCACCCGGACAGCGCATGCGACATCGGCCCCGGAGAGGTCCGCACGGGCGGTCAGCCTGAGCCGTGAAACACCGTCGGGCACGGAAGGAGGACGGAAGCAGCCCACGGCCAGGCCCGCCGCACGGCAGTCCGCCGCCCAGCGGACGGCGCCCTCCGGGGACGGCGCACGCACCGAGACGACCGCGGCGTCCGGACGGACCGCCTCAAGACCCGCCGCGGTCAGCCGCGCGTACAACTCGGCCGCGACCGCACGCGCGCGTGCGGCACGTTCGGGTTCGCGCCGCAGCAGGCGCAGGGCCGCGAGCGCCGCGCCCGCCGCCGCGGGCGCGAGGCCCGTGTCGAAGATGAACGTACGGGCCGAGTTGACCAGATGGTCGACGACCCGCGCGGGACCGAGCACGGCGCCGCCCTGGCTGCCCAGTGACTTGGACAGCGTGACCGTGGCGACGACGTCGTCGGCGCCCGCCAGACCGGCGGCGTCCGGGGCTCCCCGGCCGCCCTCCCCCAGCACGCCGAACCCGTGGGCGTCGTCCGCCAGCAGCCCGGCGCCGTGCTCCCGGCAGGCCTCGGCGAGGGCGGCGAGCGGCGCGGCGTCCCCGTCGACCGAGAAGACCGTGTCGGAGACGACCAGCGCGGACCCCATGTGCGTGTCCAGCGCCTTGCGCACCCCGTCCGGGTCGGCGTGTGCGACCACCCGGGTGACACCGCGCGCCAGCCGGCAGCCGTCGATGAGGGAGGCGTGGTTGCCCGCGTCGGAGACGATCAGGGAGCCGTGCGGCGCCAGCGCGGTGACCGCGGCGAGATTGGCGGCGTATCCGGAGGAGAAGACCAGCGCGGCCTCGAAGCCGCAGAAGGCGGCCAGCTCACGCTCCAGTTCGGCGTGCAGCTCCGTCGTGCCGGTGACCAGCCGGGAACCGGTGGCGCCGCCGCCCCAGGCATGCGCCGCGTCGGCGGCACCCGCGGCGACCTCCGGGTGCCGGGCCAGTCCCAGGTAGTCGTTGCCCGCGAGGTCGAGGAGGGGCGAGTCGGCGGGGCGGGGCCGCAGGGTGCGGACGAGTCCGGCCCGGCGGCGCAGCTCCGCCTGCTCGTCGATCCAGCCGAACGTCATGGCCCCTCCGGTGATTTTGTAGGCAGTGGACAGACACTAGCCGGACGATCAGCCACCCACCGTGTGGCAATACCCCTACATCGAATGGCCTCCGTTGTACGAACCCTCCTTGGCCCGGGACGGCACCACAGGGCAGGATCGGGCCTCATGAACCTCCTGAACACGCTGGTGGACAAGGGCCTGCGGCGCGAGCCGCCGACCCGGGACGAGGCTCTCGCCGTGCTCGCCACCACCGACGACGACCTGCTCGACGTGGTGGCCGCGGCCGGCAAGGTGCGCCGGCACTGGTTCGGCCGGCGCGTCAAACTCAACTACCTGGTCAACCTCAAGTCCGGGCTGTGTCCCGAGGACTGCTCGTACTGCTCGCAGCGGCTGGGCTCGACGGCCGGCATCCTGAAGTACACCTGGCTGGGGTCCGACGAGGCGTCCGAGGCCGCCGCCGCGGGTCTGGCCGGCGGTGCCAAGCGGGTCTGCCTGGTGGCCAGCGGCCGGGGCCCCACGGACCGGGACGTGGACCGGGTCTCCGAGACGATCAGGACGATCAAGGAGCGGAACGAGGGCGTCGAGGTCTGCGCCTGCCTGGGCCTGCTCTCCGACGGCC
This sequence comes from Streptomyces sp. NPDC001270, assembly GCF_042896695.1. Taxonomy (NCBI): domain Bacteria; kingdom Bacillati; phylum Actinomycetota; class Actinomycetes; order Kitasatosporales; family Streptomycetaceae; genus Streptomyces; species Streptomyces sp. NPDC001270. The sequence goes on from NZ_JBIAXM010000003.1 coordinate 330,821, forward strand.
AGGCCGAGCGGCTGCGCGCGGCCGGCGCCGACGCCTACAACCACAACCTCAACACCTCCGAGGCAACGTACGCGGGCATCACGACGACGCACACCTACGCCGATCGGGTGGACACGGTGCGCAGGGCACACGCCGCGGGGCTGTCCCCCTGCTCCGGTCTGATCGCGGGCATGGGCGAGAGCGACGCGGACCTGGTCGACGTGGTCTTCGCGCTGCGCGCGCTGGATCCGGACTCGGTGCCGGTGAACTTCCTGATCCCGTTCGAGGGCACCCCGCTCGCCGAGGAGTGGAACCTCACGCCGCAGCACTGTCTGCGCATCCTCGCGATGGTCCGGTTCGTCTGCCCGGACGTCGAGGTCCGGGTCTCGGGCGGACGCGAGGTGCACCTGCGCACCCTCCAGCCGCTCGCGCTGCATCTGGCCAACTCCCTCTTCCTGGGCGACTACCTCACCAGCGAGGGCCAGGCGGGCAAGGCCGATCTGGAGATGATCGCGGACGCCGGGTTCGTGGTGGAGGCCGCCGACGAGGTCACACTGCCCGAGCACCGGGCGGCGCGCACGGAGGCGGACCGCGGTACGCGTACGGGCGGTGAAACCTGCGGGGCGCAGAGCGGCGGAGCCTGCGGGGCGCACGCGGGCGGTGGAGCCCGCGAGGCACACGAGGACTGTGGGGCCTGCGGGACGCGCGAGGGCGGTGAAGCCCGCGGTCCCGCCGCCGCTCCCGCGCCACGGGGGAACGAGCCCCGTACCGACCTGGTGGCGGTCCGCCGCCGGGGCGCCGGAACGGACCTGGCGCCCAATGCCTGACCTCGGCCTCCCGGAACTGCTGGAGCTGGACCGGCGGCACGTCTGGCATCCGTACGGCCCGATGCCCGGCCGCGGCATGCCGCTCGTCGTGGAGTCGGCGAGCGGGGTGCGGCTGCGCCTGGGCGACGGCTCGGGCGAGCTGGTCGACGGCATGTCGTCCTGGTGGTCGGCGATCCACGGCTACAACCACCCGGTGCTCAACGAGGCCGCGCGCAGCCAGCTGGAGCGGATGAGCCATGTGATGTTCGGCGGGCTCACCCACGAACCCGCCGTCCGGCTCGCAAAACTCCTTGTCGACATGTCTCCTGATGGTCTGGAGCATGTCTTCCTCGCCGACTCCGGCTCGGTGTCGGTCGAGGTCGCGGTCAAGATGTGCCTGCAGTACTGGCGCTCGACCGGCCGTCCGCGCAAGCAGCGGCTGCTGACCTGGCGGGGCGGCTACCACGGCGACACCTGGCAGCCGATGTCCGTGTGCGACCCGGAGGGCGGGATGCACGGGCTGTGGAGCGGTGTGCTGCCGATCCAGGTCTTCGCGGATCCACCGCCGGCCGAGTACGAGGAGGCGTACGCCGAGCAGCTGCGCGAGCTGATCGGACGGCACGCGGACGAGCTGGCCGCCGTGATCGTCGAACCGGTCGTGCAGGGCGCGGGCGGGATGCGGTTCCACTCGCCCCGGTATCTGCGGGTGCTGCGCGAGGCGTGCGACGCGCACGACGTGCTGCTGGTGTTCGACGAGATCGCGACCGGATTCGGCCGGACGGGCGCGCTGTTCGCCGCGGAGCACGCGGCGGTGACACCGGACGTGATGTGCGTGGGCAAGGCGCTGACCGGCGGGTATCTGACGATGTCGGCGACGCTGTGCACGTCCCGGGTGGCCGATGGGATCTCCCGTGGTGAGGTCCCGGTACTCGCCCACGGGCCCACGTTCATGGGCAATCCGCTGGCCGCGGCCGTGGCCTGTGCGTCGATCGAGCTGCTGCTCGGACAGGACTGGCGCGCGGAGGTGGAGCGGATCGAAACGGGCCTGCGGGCCGGACTCGCTCCGGCTGCGGGGCTGCCCGGGGTACGCGAGGTACGGGTCCTGGGCGCCATCGGGGTGGTGCAACTGGACCACGAGGTGGACCTGGCGGCGGCCACGGCGGCGGCCGTGCGCACGGGTGTCTGGCTGCGGCCGTTCCGTGACCTGGTCTACACGATGCCGCCGTACGTCACCGCCGACGCGGACGTGGCCCGCATCGGGCGTGCGGTGTGCGCGGCGGCGCGGGAGGGATGAGATGCCGGTACTGGTGATCACGGGCACGGGCACCGAGGTCGGCAAGACGGTCACGACCGCGGCGGTGGCCGCCACCGCGGTCGCGGCCGGCCGTTCGGTGGCCGTGCTGAAGGCCGCGCAGACGGGGGTGGGGCCGGGCGAGCGCGGGGACGCGGCCGAGGTGGCCCGGCTCGCGGGTGCGGTGACGGCCGCCGAGCTGGCCCGCTACCCGGAGCCGTTGGCGCCGGGTACGGCGGCCCGGCGGGCGGGTCTGCCCCCGGTGCGTCCGCACGAGGTCGCCGAGGCCGCCGAAAAACTGGCCGCCGAGCACGATCTGGTGCTGGTGGAGGGGGCGGGCGGGCTGCTCGTGCGGTTCGACGCGGCGGGCGGCACCCTGGCGGACGCGGCCGGGCTGCTGGACGCGCCGGTGCTGGTGGTCGCCCCGGCCGGTCTCGGCACCCTCAACGCCACCGAACTGACGGCACGTGAGCTGCGTTTCCGCGGGGTCGAGTTGCTCGGTGTGGTGATCGGAAGCTGGCCCCGGGCCGCCGATCTCGCCTCGCGGTGCAACCTCGCCGATCTGCCGGAGGTCGCCGGTGCGCCGCTGCTCGGCGCCCTGCCCGCGGGGGCGGGCGCGCTGCCGCCGGCCGGCTTCCGCGCGGCGGCGCCGGCCTGGCTGGCCCCGGCCCTGGGCGGCACCTGGGACGGGGAGGCGTTCCGGACCCGGGAGGCACCCCCTGGGCCCGGTGTGGCCGGTGGCCTCACTTGACCTGGTCGGAACGCCCGAGGAAACGGAAAGTGTTGTTCCCGTCCGCCTGGAACAGGAAGTACAGCGACTTGGCCGACGGGTCCAGGAACAGGTCGGCCTTGGACCAGTCCTTGGCGCCCTTGGCGGAGACGGCCAGGGTGATCTGTCCGATGCGGGTCTGCTCCCAGAGATACGGAAGGGGCCGCCGGCCTCGGCGTTCGTGTACTCGCCCGTCTCGGTGAGGGTGTCGTCGGCGAAATCGTTGTCGGAGTCGCCGTAGGAAGCGGGGACGTCCGTCAGGGAGGTGACCGCCTCGTCGGAACGCAGGCGCTGCGAGGGGCAGCGCATCATCTCCTCAAGGACTTCGGCGTTCTCCCAGTCGGCCTGCTCCGGGGTGCGGTGCACCGTGACGACGGCGCTCAGCAGGAGCTGCCCCTTCGTGCCGCTCGCCGGTATCGCGTAGGAGCGGGTCGAGGTGGCGAGGACGTCCGTCGGGAGCGCCTGCTGCTGCCAGACGCAGTCGTCGCCGAGGACCGCCCAACGCCGCGGGTCGCTCTCGTACGGGGTCCGGCGGACCGCGCCGCTGCCGAAGGCGTCGGGGTCCGGGATGACGTCCCCGATCAGCGCGACCGCCTGGGCCTTCGTCGTCGGCAGCCGGACCGGGTCCACGACGGCCGTCGGCGACGGGCCGGGCGTCGTCGCGGCACCCGGCGCGGCCGAGGCGCACCGCGTGCCTGATCACGACCACGAACCCCCCTTGGAACAACCGGTCACCGAGCGTGCGCCGCGATGCTGGGCGGTAACTGCCGTGCCGTCACAGCCGGTTGACGATCACGTGCCCCAGCCGTACCCCGGCTGTCACAGACTCGGCACAGACCGGACGACCCGCCACCGCGGGCCCGGCGATCCCCCGGTGTCGCTCACCGGGCCGTCGTCCACTGCCGCAGCTCCCGCGCGATGTCGGCCACCGACGCCTCCCCGCTCTTGACCAGCCGCGCCAGATCGCGGACCTGTTCCGGTGCGGTGGCGACCCTGAGGCCGCTGGCGACGAGGTAGGCGTAGGCGACGGCGGAGGCGAACAGGGCGTTGGAACGCTCCAGCGCGGGGATGTGGATCAACTGCTGGAGCAGCGCGGCAGCGCGCGCGTGCGGGCCCTCGTAGACGGGGATGCCGAATATCTCGGCCCGGTGCCGCTCGACCGCGGCGACCAGGGCACCCCAGTCGGTGACCTGGGGGTCCCCCGGTGTCTGCTGTTCGGCGAGCATGAGCAGCCAGGCGAGGTCGATGTTCAGGTCGTTCAACGGTTCAGCGCCGGCCTTCGGTCCGGCCGGTGCCGCGGCCTTCGTCGAACTCCTCCGCGAACACACCCTCGTACTGCTTCATGAAGTCGGCGGCGGCCTCCACGAAGGTGCGGCCCGATTCCCCTGTGTCCTGCTGGACCAGTTCCTCTATGTAGCGGTTGACGCTCATGCCCCGGGCCTGGGCACGCTCGCGGGCGGCTCGGGCGGTGCCCTCGTCCACCCGCACGTTCAGTTGGGTCTTGGCCATACGTCGACGCTAGCGTCAAGATGCTAGCGGTGGCAAGCGGGGGCCCGGTCGGGGCCGGGGGCTCGGGCCGCGCTCGTCCCGTGCGTACCGCGGGACGCGGACGCCCCCCGCGAAGAGGCTGGCGTCCCTCGCGCACGGCTGATGGAATCGTCGCGCTGCTTCGCGTCGTACGCCGTCGAGGAGGGTTCATGCCACGGCCGTTTCGCTTCGGGGTCAATCTGCTCGCTCCGGTGCCCGCCGAGGAGTGGCGGGCCAAGTGCCGCCGGGCCGAGGAACTGGGGTACGACGTGATTCTCGTCCCCGACCACCTCGGCATGCCGGCACCGTTTCCGGCGCTGGTCGCGGCGGCCGACGCGACCGAGCGGCCCCGGGTGGGCACGTTCGTGCTCAACGCCGGGTTCTGGAAACCGGCGCTGCTGGCCCGCGAGGTGGCGACGACGGACGCCCTGACCGGCGGCAGGCTCGAACTCGGACTGGGCACCGGTTACGTCCGGGCCGAGCACGACACCGCGGACCTGCCCTTCGCATCGCCCGGCGAGCGGGTGGACCGACTGCGGCGCACCGTGGCGGAGTTGGAGCGGCTGCTCGGTTCCGCGGACCACCTGCCGCGCCCCGCCCAGTCCAGGATGCCGCTGCTGATCGGCGCCAACGGCGACCGGATGCTGCGGCTGACCGCGGAGCACGCCGACATCGCCGCCTTCACGGCGCTCCGTTCGGTACCGGGGAGCGCGACGGGGCAGTTGACGCCGATCGGCCCCGAAGAACTCGACGAGCGCGTGGCCCGCTACCGGGACCTGGCCGCGGGCCGTACGGAGCCCGCCGAGCTGAACCTCCTCCTACAGGTGGTCGCGGTCACCGATGACCGCGAGGCCGCGCTGCGTCCACTGCTGGAGCGGCAGCCCCGACTGACTCTGGAGCAGGCGCCGGACCTGCCCGTCGTGCTGGCCGGCACCCTGTCGGAGATCACCGGCCAGGTGCGGGCGCGGCGCGAACGGTACGGGTTCTCGTATCTGACCGTGCTGGAGCCGTACATGGAGACGTTCGCACCGGTCATCGCGGAACTGCGCGACACGTAGGCGCAGAGACCGCCCGGATCGCGGCCCGCGGAATCCGGTCGCCTGGCGGGCGGGAGGTCTGGTTGGCTCGCTCCATGAGCGATCTCCACCTCCGCCGCGCCGCCTTCCCGGACATCGACACCGTGCTGCGGTTCTGGCGCGACGCCGCGGAAGGAACCAGTATCAGCGACGACCACGACGGCGTCGCCCGCCTGATCGCACGGGATCCCGAAGCCCTGATCCTGGCGGAACGCGACGGTCTTCTGGTGGGGACCGTGATAGCCGGCTTCGACGGATGGCGCTGCTCGGCCTACCGGCTGGCCGTCCATCCCGACCACCGTCGGCAGGGCATCGCCACCGCCCTGCTCCAAGCGGCCGAACAACGCTTCGCCGACCTGGGCGGGCGGCGTGTCGACGCCATGGTCCTGGAGGCCAACGAGCGGGCGCAGCACGCCTGGGCCGCGGCCGGTTACCACCGCGAGGACCACTGGCGGCGGTGGATCAAGGCGGTGTGAGCGGGCGCCGGATCCGGGGCCCGGCCGCTCCCGCTACGCCCCGTTCGTCTCGGCTACGCCCCGTGCGCCGAGCCGGCCGCGGCCCCGGCCGGTGTGGATGATCCGCCGAAGGACTGCCGGCAGTGCCGCAGCAGCTCGCGCAGCGCCGGGCTTTTGACCTGCGCCGAGATCAGTGCGAGCACCGCGGGCACGTCCGCGTCGGTGATGGCCACGGTCCGCAGGCTCGGGTACGGGGCGGCCATGGTGGCGGAGAGCACCGCGACGCCGAGCCCTCGTTCGGCCAGGTTCGCCACCGCTGCGGGGGCGCTCGCCTGGAGGGCGACGGCCGGAGTCAGGCCGTGCGCCGCGGCCGCCTGGTCGAGCGTCGCCCGGACGCCGGTTCCCTCGGGCAGGCAGATGAGCGGATGGGCGGTGAGTTCGGCGAGGGTGACCCCGTCCTTTTCGGCCAGCGGATGACCGTCGGGGACCGCGGCGACGATCGGCTCGCTGATCACCTGCCGGCCGTCCAGGTCCTCCGGAGCCCGGCGGGCCGCCCCGATCAGTGCCAGGTCGACGCTGCCCGCACGGACGCGCTCGACCAGCGTCGCGGAGTCGTCCTCGACGAGGCTGATCTCGACGCCGGGATGGGCGAGGTGGAACCTCGACAGGGCATCGAACAGCGGCTCGACGGTGCAGGCGGTGACCATGCCGACGACGAGCCTGCCGCGCACGAGCCCGTTCATCTCGTCGACGGCGCGCCGCAGCGCCTCCATCGAGGACAGGACGGACCGCGCGTGGGTCAGTACCACTTCGCCGACCGCGGTCAGCGCGACCGTACGCCCCGAACGGTCGAGCAGCGTGGCCCCGAGATCGTTTTCGAGCTGGCGGATCTGCGCGCTGATTCCGGGCTGGCTGATGTGCATCAGCTCGGCGGCCCGCGTGAAATTGGCTTCCTGCGCCACGGCGACGAAGTACCTCAGCTGCCTGATGTCCATAACTTTTTATTCTAAAGCCGATCCCAACTATTGATTGGACTTCTATTCGGTCGCCGCCGGAAAATCGCCACGCCGGTCCCGGTACCGGGACCGCGGCCGGTGCCTGAACCACAGAACAGGACGGCCGGCGCCTGAACCACAGAACAGGGCGGCCGGTGCCTGAACCACAGAACAGGAAAGGAACGACCGTGTCCGAGAACGAGAAGGCCATGCAGCCGGAAGATCTCACCCGTCTCTTCGTGGAGCGGGCCAACGCCGGTGACGCCGCGGGACTCGCCGCCCTGTACGAGGAGGAGGCGGTGATGGCCTATCCGCCGGGCAGTGTGACGGTGGGCCGCGAGGCCATCCGGCAGTTGTGGGAGAAGGTGCTGGCCGGCGCACCGCACTTCGCACCGGAGCAGCCGCTCCCGACCCTGGTCTGCGGTGACATCGCGCTGACCGCCACGCCGCCCGGGGACGGCGCGGGCGCCCGCGCTCAGGTCGTCAGGCGGCAGGCCGACGGCAGTTGGCAGCGCCTCATCGACCAGCCGGAGTTCCGTCCGCCCGCGAGCTGAGCGGGCACCCCGTCACGTCCTCCGTGACGCGACCGCCCGCTCGCCGCTACCCCGCGGCTCTGGCGAACGACCGGTCGAGACCGGTCTTCAGGGCCCTGGCCACCGGCCGCTCCACGAACCGGTGCACCAGCCAGCTCAGCACCAGGAACCCGGCGATCACCGCGACGACCAGCAGCCGGGGGTCCATGACGTCACGCAGGCGGTGGATCAGGGTCGTACCGGCCAGGTAGTGCGTCAGGTAGAGCGGGTAGGTCATGGCGCCGGCGGTGATCAGCCACTTCCAGCGGATGCGGTCGGTCGCGCCGAGCGCGACCGCCACCATCACGAGCATGAACACGGTGAAGATCAGCACGGCTCCGCGCCAGCTGGAGACACCCTCGTAGGCCACCCGGTCGCCCAGTTCCTCCTGGCCCATCAGCCAGGCCATGGCGAGGATGCCCCACAGCAGCAGGTCCTGGCCGAAGCGGTGCATGAGGTAGAGGGCGAGACCCGCGATGAAGTACCAGGCACCGGTCGGATCGGCCACCACCTCCAGCAGCCGGAAGTCGGCGAGCGGCGCGATCATCGCCGCCACGCCCCACACACAGCAGAAGATCACGACCCTGCGGTACGTCAGGCCCATGGCGACGACGATCAGGAAGAGGAGGTAGAAGCGCAGCTCCGACCAGAGGGTCCAGTAGACCGAGTCGACGTGCGGCACGCCCACGCCGGCCTGCAACATCGTGAAGTTCACCAGGATGTCGTGCAGAGCCAGCCGCTTCCACACCCCGGGCAGCGCCACCAGCACAGCCGTGGTGAAGACGATGGCGAACCAGTAGGCCGGATAGAGGCGGATCACCCGGGAGACGAAGAACTGGCGCGGGGTACGCCCCCAGCACGACATGCAGATGACGAAGCCGCTGATCACGAAGAAGATCTCGACGCCGATCCAGCCGAACGAGGCGAACCGGAACACCGTGGGCATGATGTCGGACACCGGCCGGTCCCAGATGGCGTTGCCCGGCTTGTTGACCCGGTTGGTGCCGACGTAGTGGTGCAGGGCCACCATCAGGGCGGCCACCAGGCGGATGCCGTCGACGACGAACAGCCGAGGGCGGTTGCGGCCCGCGGCCACCGGCTTCTGCGGGGCCGCGGGTCTGGGCGGGCTCTCGGCGAGTGCGACGCCACCGGCGGGTGTCGACGTTCTGCCGCGCACTTCGTGCATCAGAGCTAAGCCAATCCCTTATGAGGCAACCAGGACCTCGTGGCCCACGGACGGTTCACGCTACGGCCACGCCTTCCACGCCTTAGGGGCAGGGACGACTAAATCGCGCATGCCGTGACGGAGAGTTACCACAACCCTCGCCAGGCCGACGTGCAACGTTCTCCAATACTTCATCTGTCGTCACTCGCCGCGCTCACGGGGTTGACCGGCCGCCACCCCGGCCCGGGAGCCGACGCCCGACCGTTCCCTTTGCTGATCCTTTACCCTGGGAGGACGGCGGGTGGCCGACAGGTCCCCTCCTGCTCGTGTCCCCGATCCGCATCCTCCGACGAAAGGTGTGAGCGTCCACTCATGGACGAGCCTCCCAGTCCGCGACATCGCGCGTTCCTCTCCGCCCCGGCCGATCATGGGACGGAGGTGACCCGATGACCGAAGTGCTCCTCCTGCTGGTGGCGGTGCTGCTCTCGCTCGCCTGCGGTGCCTTCGTCGCCGCGGAGTTCTCGCTGACCACGGTCGAACGCGGCGAGCTCGAACGCGCGGCCGCACGCGGTGAGCGCGGCGCGCCCGGCGCCCTCAAGGCCGTACGGAACCTGACGTTCCAGCTCTCCGGTGCGCAACTCGGCATCACGGTCACCAACCTGGTGGTCGGCATGCTCTCCGAGCCGTCCATCGCCCGGCTGATCGCGGGCCCGCTCAGATCGCTCGGCGTCCCGTCCTCCGCGGCCGGCACGGTCGCCCTGGTCATCGGCACCGCGCTGTCCACAGTCTTCCTGATGGTCGTCGGCGAACTGGTGCCCAAGAACTGGGCGATCTCCTCGCCGCTGGCCGTGGCCAAGCGGGTGGGCAGCCCGCAGCGCTGGTTCAGCGCCGTCTTCCGGCCCTTCATCGCGCATCTGAACAACACCGCCAACCACGTGGTGCGCCGCTTCGGCGTGGAGCCGGCCGAGGAGCTGGCCTCCGCGCGCGGGCCGCAGGAGCTGGCGGCGCTGGCCCGGCACTCCGCCAAGGAGGGCGCGCTGGAGCCGGACACCGCCGAACTGTTCGTACGGACCCTGAACCTCGCCGACCTCACCGCGGAGAACGTGATGACCCCGCGGGTCCAGGTCGTCGCCCTCGACACCCAGGCGACCTGCCAGGACGTGGCCAACGCGACCCGGGCGACCGGGCTGTCCCGGTTCCCGGTCTACCGCGGCAACCTGGACACGGTGGTCGGGATCGCACACATCAAGGACGTGCTGACGCTGCCCGGCGAGGAGCGGGCCCGGTGCAATGTCACGCAGATCATGCGCGAGCCGCTGCTCGTCCCCGAGTCGCTGACCGTCGACCGGCTCCTGGACCGGCTCTCCGGCAAGCGCACGATGGCAGTCGTCATCGACGAGTACGGCGGTACGGCCGGCGTGGCGACCCTGGAGGACATCGTCGAGGAGGTCGTCGGCGAGGTGCGGGACGAGCACGACCCGCACGAGACGCCCGACCTCGCCCCCGCCGGGGCCGACGCGGACGGCAGGGCCGTGTACTCGGCCGACGGCGCCGCCCGCACCGACCAGCTCGCCCGGGTGGGCCTGCGGACGCCCGGAGGACCCTACGAGACGCTGGCCGGCCTGGTCGCCGCCGAACTGGGCCGCATCCCCGTTGCCGGGGACACCGTCGAGGTCGTCGGGTGGCGGCTCGACGTGGTCGACGCGTCCGGACACCGGGCGGCCCGGCTGCTGCTGCACGCTCCGCCGGACGACGTGACCGAGGCGAGCGCGGAGGACGGGACATGACCGCCGTACAGCTGCTGATCGGGCTGGCGACGCTCGTCGTCAACGCCTTCTTCGTCGGCGCCGAGTTCGCGCTGATCTCGGTACGGCGCTCACAGATCGAACCGCACGCCGAGGCGGGCGACCGGCGCGCGAAGATCGTCCTGTGGGGGTTGCAGCACGTCTCCGCGCTGATGGCCGCCGCCCAGCTGGGCATCACGCTGTGCACGCTGGTCCTCGGCGTGGTCGCGGAGCCGGCCATCGCCCATCTGCTGGAGCCGGTGTTCCACGCGGTGGGCATGTCCACCGGCGCGGGCCACGCCGTGTCGTTCGTGATCGCGCTGGCGCTGGCGACCTATCTGCACATGCTGCTCGGCGAGATGGTGCCCAAGAACGTCGCGCTCGCCGAACCGGTGCGCAGCGCACTGCTGCTCGGCCCTCCCCTGGTCGCCCTGTCCCGGGCCCTGCGCCCGGTGATCTTCACGGTCAACGCCTTCGCGAACGCCCTGCTCAAGCTGCTCAGGGTGGAGACGAAGGACGAGGTCACCGCGACGTTCTCGGACGCGGAGCTGGCCCAGATCGTGCGGGACGCCGGGGAGGCGGGCCTGATCGACGACCGGGCGCGGGAGCGGCTGTACGACGCCCTGGAGCTGGGCCGACGGCCGGTGCGGGACGTGGTGGTCCCGCTGGACGACGTGGTCTACGCACGCGTGGGCGTCACACCCGACCAGTTGGAGCGGCTGTCGGCCCAGTCGGGCTTCTCCCGCTTCCCGGTGGTGGACGAGGGACGCCACATCGTCGGTTACCTGCACGTCAAGGACGTGCTGGACGCCTCGCCACGGGACCTGCCGCTGCGGCAGCAGGACATGCGGCCCATCGCGCGCGTACGGGAGAACACACCGCTGGACGACGTGCTCACCGCGCTGCGCGGCAGCCGTACGCATCTGGCGGCGGTGCTCGGCGCCGACGGGCGGCTGGCCGGCCTGGTCACCATGGAGGACGTGCTGCGGGAACTGTTCGGCCAGCACGCGTGAGCCCCGCCGGGGCCGTGCCACGGCGGTCCGCGGCACGGCCCCGGACCGATGGGCGGACACGATCCCGGCCCCGGACCGGCCCGGTGGGCACTTGCCTGGACCGGCCGGCGGATACGGACGTGCATCCTGGACCGACCAGACGTGCATCCTGGACCGACCAGCGGACGCGACCGGGCCGGCCAGCGGGTACGGCCCCGGACCGACCAACGGTCACCGACCCTGACCGGCCGGTGGAAACGGGTCCGGACCGACCGGTGGGTACGGTCCCGGGACGCCGGGATAGCATCGCACTCGCCATGCAGACGATCCCCTCACATCCCACGCACTCCAGCCTGGTCGCGGTCGGCGACTCCTTCACCGAAGGCATGTCGGACCTGCTGCCGGACGGCTCCTACCGGGGCTGGGCGGACGTCCTCGCGGCGCGGCTGGCCGCCCGCACCCCGGGCTTCCGCTACGCCAACCTCGCGGTACGCGGCAAGCTGATCGGGCAGATCGTCGAGGAGCAGGTGGACGTGGCGGCCGCGATGAACGCCGACGTGATCACGCTGGTCGGCGGACTCAACGACACGCTGCGGCCCCAGTGCGACATGGGGCGGGTGCAGGGGCTGCTGACGGAGGCGGTGGAACGGCTCGCTCCGGCCTGCAAACAGCTGGTGCTCATGCGCAGCCCGGGCCGCCGCGGGCCGGTCCTGGAGCGGTTCCGGCCCCGCATGGAGCAGTTGTTCGCCTGCGTCGACGACCTCGCCGGACGGCACGGCGCCCTGGTCGTGGATCTGTATGGGGCGCCGTCGCTGGCCGACCCCCGGCTGTGGGGCGCGGACCGGCTGCACCTGACGGCCGACGGGCACCGCCGGGTCGCGGAGGCCGTCTGGCAGAGGCTCGGCTACGCCGCGCAGGACACCGAATGGCACGTCCCGCCGCCCGCGGACCTGCCGCCGGGCTGGTACACCCGGCGCGCCGCGGACGTGCGGTTCGCCCGGCAGCATCTGCTGCCGTGGATAGGCCGCCGGCTGACCGGCCGCTCCTCCGGCGACGGCCGCCCGCCCAAACGCCCCGAGCTGCTTCCGTACGAGAACCGGGCGGAGCCCGGCGGCGTGGCACCGCCGCCATGACCACCGGGGTCATCAACCTCAGGGGCCAAATCCACGACTTCGGCCCCCGGCTGGAGGACGCCCCGCCGGACGTCGTCTACGTGGGCCGCCGCTGGACCCTGGGCGGCTGGGACCTGCCCCGGCATCCCTTGTACAACCCCTTCGCCCACCACACCGCGACCAAGCGACGGGACGGCACCCGGGCCGAGGTCATGGCGATGTACCGGGCGTACCTCCTGGAACACCCCGAACTGCTGGAACTCGTCCCCGAGCTGCGCGGCAGGACCCTCGCCTGCTGGTGCGTGCCCGAGCTGTGCCATGCGCAGGTACTGGCGGAGCTGGCGGACACGGACGACCTGCCTGACTACCGCCTGCCCGCCCGCCGGAGCGTGCCTGATGAAACGGCGACGGGGTACACCGGCCACTGTTCACAGGCGGCCCCGCAGGCCCTCGTAGCCTCCACCACCTCCCCCATGGCGCTGGCCTGCGGGAATCGCCAGTAGAATCTGTACACGTGACTTCCGCGCCCGCCAAGCCCCGCATCCCGAACGTCCTCGCCGGACGCTACGCCTCCGCCGAACTGGCCACGCTGTGGTCCCCCGAGCAGAAGGTGAGGCTGGAGCGGCAGCTCTGGCTCGCCGTGCTGAGGGCCCAGAAAGACCTCGGGATCGAGGTGCCGGACGCGGCGATCGCCGACTACGAGCGGGTTCTCGACACCGTCGACCTGGTCTCCATCGCCGAGCGCGAGAAGATCACGCGGCACGATGTGAAGGCCCGGATCGAGGAGTTCAACGACCTCGCGGGGCATGAGCACGTGCACAAGGGCATGACCTCCCGTGATCTGACCGAGAACGTCGAACAGTTGCAGATCCGGCTCTCCCTGGAGCTGGTGCGCGACCGCGCGGTGGCCGTGCTGGCGCGTCTGGGCAGGCTGGCCGGCGAGTACGCCGAACTGGTCATGGCGGGCCGCTCCCACAACGTCGCCGCGCAGGCCACCACGCTGGGCAAGCGCTTCGCGACCGCCGCCGACGAACTGCTGGTCGCCCACGGCCGGGTCGAGGAGCTGCTCGGCCGCTACCCGCTGCGCGGCATCAAGGGCCCGGTCGGCACCGCGCAGGACATGCTGGACCTGCTGGGCGGCGACGCGTCGAAGCTCGCCGAGCTGGAGGACCGGATCGCCGGGCACCTCGGTTTCTCGCACGCCTTCACCTCCGTCGGTCAGGTCTATCCGCGCTCGCTGGACTACGAGGTGGTGACCGCGCTGGTGCAGCTCGCGGCGGCGCCGTCGTCGCTGGCGAAGACGATCCGGCTGATGGCGGGGCACGAGCTGGTCACCGAGGGCTTCAAGCCGGGACAGGTCGGCTCGTCCGCGATGCCGCACAAGATGAACACCCGGTCCTGCGAGCGGGTCAACGGCCTCATGGTGATCCTGCGCGGCTACGCCTCGATGACCGGCGAGCTGGCCGGCGACCAGTGGAACGAGGGTGACGTGTCCTGCTCGGTGGTACGCCGGGTCGCGCTGCCGGACGCCTTCTTCGCACTGGACGGCCTGCTGGAGACCTTCCTGACGGTGCTCGACGAGTTCGGTGCCTTCCCCGCCGTCGTCGCCCGCGAGCTGGACCGCTACCTGCCGTTCCTCGCCACGACGAAGGTACTGATGGGTGCGGTGCGGGCCGGGGTGGGCCGCGAGGTCGCGCACGAGGCCATCAAGGAGAACGCCGTGGCCACCGCGCTCGCCATGCGCGAGCAGGGCGCCGAACGCAACGACCTGCTCGACAAACTGGCCGCCGATGAGCGACTGCCGCTGGACCGCGAGCAGTTGCGGGCACTGATGGCCGACAAGCTGTCCTTCACGGGTGCGGCGGCCGACCAGGTCGGCGTGGTGGCCGGCCGGATCGAGAAGATCGTCGAGCAGCACCCGCAGGCCGCCGGGTACACCCCGGGGGCGATCCTCTGATCCGGTCCGTCCGGACGTGGCCGCCCAGGAAACCGGGTCCGCACCGGCAGGCGGTGGCGGGTCAGGCGTCCCGCCGGTGCACGCTCCACGCTCCCGCGAGCAGTGCCGCCGCCGACCACAGTGCGGTCACCGCCAGGCCGGTCCACGGGCCGAGGGTGCCGTCCCAGTCGCTGTGCAGCACCACTTGGCCGGCCCGGTCGGGCAGGAAGTCGGCGACGCCGCCGGACAGATCGCCGACCACGAAGGAGACGATCAGGAGCAGCGGGATCAGCACGCCGAGTGTGGCCACGCCGCTGCGCAGCACCGCCGCGAGACCGGCCGCGAACAGCGCCATCAGCGTCAGGTAGACGCCGCAGCCCAGCGCCGCGCGCAGCCCCTCGGACCAGGTCGGCCGGTCCGGTCCTGACCCGAGGGCGGCACGGCCGACCAGGAAGGTCACCCCTCCGGTGACCAGCCCGACGGCGAGGACGGGGGCCGCGATCGCGGTGGCCTTGGCGGCGAACCAGCGCAGCCGGTCGGGAACCGCGGCCAGGGTCAGGCGCAGTGCGCCGCCCTGGAACTCGGACGAGACGGCCGTCGCGCCGAACGCCGTCGCCGCGATCTGGCCGAAGGAGACGCCGAAGAACATCGAGGACAGGGAGTCGGTGCCGGTCTCGTCCGTCGAGGCGAGCAGGGCGAGGGCGGCGGTGACGAGCAGCACCGCGGCGAGGCTGCCGACCAGCGAGCGCAGCGTACGGATCTTGATCCACTCGGCGTGGAGGGCGGGCTGGAAGGACATGGTCAGACCTCCTGCGGCTGGGCGGCGAACTCGGTCTCGGCCGACGTCAGATCCAGATATGCCGCCTCCAAGGTGGGCTCCATCGGGGCGAGTTCGAGGACAGGGACACCCGCGTCCGCCATAAGGCGCCCGATGTCCTCCACGCGCGCGTCGCCTACGGTCCAGCTGCCGGAGGGGTCCGGGGCGGCGTCGTAGCCGTGCCGGGCCAGCAGGTCGGCGGGGGGCGTGCCGTCGGCCGTACGGACCCGTACGCCGGGTCGCACGCGCGCGTGGACGAATTCCCGCAGCGGGGTGTCGGCGAGCAGACGGCCGCGGCCGAGGACGACGAGGTGGTCGGCGAAGGCCGCGGTCTCGTTCATGAGGTGGCTGGAGACCAGGACGGTGCGTCCCTGGGCCGCCAGCCGGCGCAGCAGTTCACGGATCCACACGATGCCTTCGGGGTCGAGGCCGTTCGACGGCTCGTCGAGGAGGACGACCTCGGGGTCACCGAGGAGTGCGGCGGCGATGCCGAGCCGTTGGCGCATGCCCAGGGAGTACGTCTTCACCCGGCGCCGCGCCACGGCCGCGAGGCCCGTCTCCTCCAGCAGCGCGTCGGCCCGGCGCACGGGAATGCGGTTGCTCGCCGCCAGGGCGCGCAGATGGTCACGTCCGCTGCGGGAGCCGTGCGCGGCCTGCGCGTCGAGCAGTGCGCCCACCTGGCGCAGCGGCTCGCGGAGTCCGGTGTAGGGCCGGCCGCCGACCGTCGCGGTCCCGGAGGTCGGCCGGTCCAGGCCCAGGACGAGCCGCATGGTGGTGGACTTCCCGGCGCCGTTGGGGCCGAGGAAGCCGGTCACCCGGCCGGGCCGGACGGTGAAGGTGACGTGGTCCACGGCCCGCCGGGTGCCGTACGTCTTGCTGAGTTCTCGTACGTCGATGCAGGTCATGGCACCACCCTGGCCGGGCACGGGGGTTGCGGTCCTCCCCCGCCGGTGGGCACCGTCTCCCCCGCCCGGGGGAGGTCCGTTGTCGGCGGCGCCTGCCACTATGAGCGGATGGCCCGTTTTCTGCGCCCGCTGCTGCGGGGGAGGACGTACACGCGCGTGCTGCACCTGTGGGTGCCCATGCTGATCGTCAGTGTCTGGCTGTTCATCGACATGTCGACGCCGTGGGTGCCCGCGGTGGCGCTGCTCCCGGTGGGGCTGATCGGGGCGGTGCGGACCGGGGAGGGGGTGCAGGCGCGGCTGCTGCTGACGCCCGGCGAGGAGGAGCCCGGCATCTCGGTGACGCCGGCGGCGACCTGGCGGGACAGGATGCGCACCGTGCTCTGGCTGGAGGCACGGATGGTGCTCGCCGTGCCCGCCGTGTTCGGCACCGTCTGGCTGCCGGCGCTGACCTACGATCTGGTCCGGCTGGCTCTCGGCCGGACCGCCCCGGCCGCCCCGGTGCTGGACCACCTGCAACCGCACTGGGCCTACGCACTGCTCGCCCCGCTCCCCCTGCTCGCCCTGTACGGGCTGGTGGTGGGCCTCGGCGAGCTGGTCACCGCCGCCGCACGCCGGATGCTGGGCCCGTCGGCGGTGGAGCGCCTGGCCGCCCTGGAGGAGCGGACCGAACAGCTTCTGGAGCGCACCCGTATCGCGCGCGAGCTGCACGACTCCATCGGACACGCGCTGACGGTCGCGGTGGTGCAGGCGGGCGCGGCGCGGGCCGCGGGCGATCCGGAGTTCACCGACCGCGCCCTGGGTGCCATCGAGGAGACGGGCCGGACCGCCCTGGAGGACTTGGAGCGGGTGCTGGGCGTGCTGCGCGAGTCGCAGCGGCCGGCGGCCAGCCGCCCCACACTGGCCGACGCCGACCGCCTCCTGGAGTCGGCGCGCGCCTCCGGGGCCAAGGTCGACGCCGAGACGACCGGCCCGCTGGAGACGGTTCCGGGGCCGGTGTCACGGGAGGGCTACCGCATCCTCCAGGAGGCACTGACCAATGTGCTGCGGCACGCGGGGGCCGTGCCGGTCCTGGTCCGTGTCACGGTGGCGGCCGGTGCCCTCGCCCTGGAAGTACGCAATCCGCTGCCGGGCGGGGTGGCCGGTCCCGCCCGGGGCAGCGGCCTGCGCGGCATACGCGAGCGCGCGACCCTCCTCGGAGGCAGCGCACGGACCGGCCCGGACGCGGGCGACTGGCAGGTACGCGTGGACCTACCCCTGCACTGACCCGACCACCACCGAACCGGGACGCGGGAACTCCGCACCAGCCACCCCCAACCAAACAACCCCACACCACCCACACAGGAGCGCGGGGAACTGCGCAATCAACCACCCACCCCCCGCACACAACCAAACAACCCCACCCCGCCCCCAGCGGAGCGCATACGCTTGGCGGATGCCGGTCACCGTTCTCCTCGTAGACGACGAACCCCTGGTCCGTGCCGGTCTGCGGGCGGTGCTCGCCGCGCAACCGGACATCGAGGTGGTCGGCGAGGCGGCCGACGGCGCCGCGGTGATCCCCCTGGTGCGTCAACTACGCCCCGACGTGGTCGCCATGGACGTCCGGATGCCGCTCATGGACGGCATCGAGGCGACGCGCGCGGTGCTGCGCACGGTGGCCGAGCCGCCGAAGATCCTGGTGGTCACCACGTTCGAGAACGACGAGTACGTGTACGACGCGCTGCGGGCGGGTGCCGACGGGTTCCTGCTGAAGCGGGCCCGGCCCGCCGAGATCGTCCATGCCGTACGGCTGGTCGCGGAGGGCGAATCGCTGTTGTTCCCCGCCTCGGTGCGGCAGCTCGCGGCCCGTTACGGCGACGACGGGCACGGCAACCGGGCCGCACGAGCGGTCCTGGAGCGGGCGCGGCTGACCGAACGGGAGGCCGAGGTGCTGCGGTTGATGGCCCGGGGGCTGTCCAACGCGGAGATCGCCGACCGGCTCGTCGTCGGCACGGAGACGGTCAAGTCGCACGTCAGCGCCGTCCTGACGAAGCTGGGGGCACGGGATCGCACCCAGGCGGTGATCGCGGCTTTCGAGTCCGGCTTCGTCGCTCCGGGCTGATCAACCATGCTCACACCCGCGCCCTCGCCCGTGCCTCATCCCGTGGCATCTCCCCGGGCTTCTCCCGACTCATCTCCCGTGCGGCGGGAGGGAGTCGGCGCCAGGCACTCGCCGGGGGTTCACAGCGCCGAGTACGATCCGGCCAACACGCGCACGAGCTGGGAGGACGGACGTTGGGGCGGCTGACCGGCGGCGATCCCTCGCTGCTGCGAAGGATCAATTCCGCGGTGGTGCTGCACGCGATGCGTGCGGCCGACTTCGCGACACTCACGGAGATCACCCGGGTGACCGGGTTGTCCCGGCCGACCGTCGAGGGGGTCGTCGAAGGGCTCATCGAAACCGGTCTGGTGGTGGAGACCGCGGCCGAGGAGGGCATCACCCGGCGCCAGGGGCGCCCCGCGCGCCGCTTCCGGTTCCGGGCCGAGGCCGGGCATCTGCTGGGCCTGGAGATCGGGGCGCACCGGGTCGCGGCGGTGGTCTCCGATCTGGACGGGCGGGTGCTGGGCGCGCAGGCCAGAGAGGTGGCCGAGGCGGCCGCGGCCGACGAGCGACTGGAGCGGCTGCGGAGCGCTGTCGCCGAGTTGCTCAGGCGGGCCGGCGTCGCGCGCAGCTCGCTGTGGGCGGTCGGGGTCGGCACACCGGGGATCGTCGAGACCGACGGCACCGTACGGCTCGGTACGGCGCTGCCCCAGTGGACGGGCCTGCGGCTCGGTGAGCGGCTCAGCCGTTCCTTCAAGTGCCCGGTGCTGGTGGAGAACGACGCGAACGCCGCCGCGGTGGCCGAGCACTGGAAGGGCGTGGCGACCGAATCGGACGACGTGGTGTTCGTGCTGGCCGGACTGAGCCCGGGCGCCGGAGCGCTGATCGGCGGGCGGCTGCACCGGGGCCACAGCGGGGCGGCCGGGGAGATCGGCGCGCTGCATCTGCTGGGCCGGGAGGCGACCCCGGAGACCCTGCTGTCCACCACGGACCAGCCGCTGCCCCCGCTGGACGAACAGGCGGTCGCCGAGGTGTTCGCGCTGGCCCGCAAGGGCGACGAGCAGGCGCAGGCCGCTGTCGAACGGTTCAGTCAGCGGCTCGTGCACGACGTGGCGGCGCTCGCCCTGGCGCTCGATCCGGAGCTGGTCGTGATCGGTGGCTGGGCGGCCGGCCTGGACGGTGTCCTCGAACCGCTGCGCCAGGAACTCGCGCGTTTCTGTCTGCGCCCGCCCCGGGTCGCCCTTTCCCTCCTCGGCGAGGCGGCCGTGCCCATGGGGGCCCTGCGGCTCGCCCTCGACCATGTGGAGGAGCAGTTGTTCGCGGTGGAGGGTACGGCGACGGCTCGGCGCTGACCGACGGCGCTCACGCCGTCGGCGTACGGCCGGCCGGGGCACCGGGCTGCGACCTGGTGCGGAACGCCGTACGCCGCCTCGGGGCGCGCGGGGCGGAGGACGGTGCTACGAAGCCTGCCGTTCGGGCCCGTGGTGGATCTCCACCCCGCCGGAGTCGGCGAAGGTGAGCCGGCAGGTGTCCGCGCGGTACAGGGCGACGGAGAGCGCGGCCGTGCGTCCCTCGGCGAAGAAGCGGGTGGTGACGACCAGGACGGGCGCCCCGGGCAGCCGGTCCAGTTCCTTGGCGTCGTCCGCGTGCGCCGAGCCGAGTTCCACGGCGCGGTCCTGGCCCTCCAGGTCCAGGCGCTGCAGCTCTCGCAGGACCGCACGCGCGCGTGCGGGGCCGGAGGGGGCGTCTATCGCCGGCAGGTCGGGCACCGAGGAGTCGGGGACGTAGAGCAGTTCGGAGGCCACCGGCTGACCGCGGGACACCAGGGTGCGGCGCACGACGTGCGCGGGCTCGCCGGAGGCGGTCTCCAGGGCCGCGACGACACTCGCGGGCGGCACCGCCCGCGTGCATTCGGCGGGCTGCCAGGCGTCGGCGGCGGCGCCCGGCCAGGCGTGCTGCTCGGTGCCGACGGCCACGCCGAGGCGCGGCGGCGCGACGGTCGTGCCGACACCGCGGCGGCGCTGTAGCCGGCCTTCCAGTTCGAGCTGTTCGAGGGCCTGGCGGAGCGTGGCGCGGGCCACGCCGAAGCGGGCGGCGAGGTCCCGCTCGTTGGGCAGGATCTCACCGACCGAGAACTCCGAGTCCAATGCCTCGCTGAGTACGGTCCTGAGATGCCAGTACTTCGGTTCCGGCACCGATTCCAGCTGCGTAGTCCCCACCCTGTCCTCCGCGATCGCCGTGGTCCGGCGGCGTTTTAGCGCCTTGTTTATTAAAGGTTGTTGCACTTATCGGTGACGATAAGGCGGCGCTCCACCCTTGGTCAAGACCAATCCTCGAACGCTCGGGCCAAAGAATGACCGTCCGCAGTGGAGCGTTCACGAACCGTTCGCGCGGAGCCGTCTTCGTTACGTGCGGGCAAAGCCCCCGTCGTACCGCGCGGGCGGCACACGACGGACTCCGGACGGAGGGCGAGGGCAGAAGGCGGAGGACGGAGGGCGGAACGGATCAGCGGGCCGTCAGGAACCGCAGCTTGTCGGGGTTGCGGACGACGTACACCGTGCGGACGAGGCCGTCGGCGACGTCCAGTTGCAGGACGGAGTCGGGGCGGCCGTCGCTGAGGGCCAGCACCGAGAAGCCGCCGTTGACCTCCAGGAAGCGTACGGACAGCCGCGTCTCCTTGTCGCCGACGACCGCGACGAGGAAGCGGCCCACCTTGTCCGCCGTCTCCAGGATCCGCACCGGCGCCTTCGCCTTGCCCCCGCTGTCGCCCACCAGGCGCACGTCCGGGGCGAGCAGGGACAGCAACGCCGCCAGGTCGCCGCCGGCCGCGGCGGCGAGGAACCGCTCCGTCAGGTCGCGCCGCTCGGCCGGATCGACCGTGTAGCGCGGCCGCCGCTCCTCGACGTGCCGACGGGCCCGCCCGGCGAGCTGGCGCACCGCCGCCTCACCGCGGTCGAGCACGGCCGCGATCTCGGCGTACGGACAGCCGAACGCCTCCCGGAGGACGAACACGGCGCGCTCCAGCGGTGACAGTGACTCCAGGACGACGAGTACCGCGAAGGAGACGGAGTCGGCGAGCACCGCGCGCTCGGCGCCGTCCGGGACGGTGTCCGCGAAGTCGGTGACGTACGGCTCCGGGAGCCAGGGGCCGACGTACGCCTCACCGCGGGCCCGGATCTGCCGCAGCCGGTCGATGGCCAGCCGGGTGGTGACGCGCACCAGATAGGCGCGCGGCTCGCGCACCTGGGCGTGGTCGGCTCCGGACCAGCGCAGCCAGGCGTCCTGGACCACGTCCTCCGCGTCGGCCACGCGTCCGAGCATGCGATAGGCGACGCCCATGAGGACGGGACGGTGCGCTTCGAAGACATCGGTCGGGGTCTCCACGGTCACCGCTCCATCCCATCCGACCCGTCCTGCGATGTCCAGGCGGCGAACCGGGGCGGGAAGGCGGCGGCCGGACGAGCGACGACGAGCGTCACGCGACGGGAACGAACAACGGCGATGGACAACGGCGACGAGCGACGAGATGCCCGCGGCGGACGGACCGCGGCTGACCCGGCGGTGGACACGGCCGGGGCGGCGCGCCGGTCCGGCGGCGGAACACGCGGGACACGCGGGAGTCGGGGGCTACCCGGCGGTAGCAATTGCTGACAAGCTGTCTACGGCGTCCGCAGCCGTCCCAGAGGAGGAGCACCCCGTGTCCGCGACCGCCTCCTTCGAGGTCCCCACTCCGTACGGCCCCCGGAACGTCACCGTCTCCTACGCGCGCGTGGGGCGGGGCGAACCGCTGGTCCTGCTGCACGGCATCGGCCACCACCGGCAGGCATGGGACCCGGTGGTGGACGTCCTCGCCGCCGAACGCGACGTGATCGCCGTGGATCTGCCCGGGTTCGGCGCGTCCCCGGCTCTGCCGGACGGCCTCGCCTACGACCTGCCGACGACCAATACCGTGCTCGGCGCCCTGTTCGAGGCCCTGGAGCTGGACCGCCCGCACGTGGCCGGGAACTCGCTCGGCGGTCTGCTCGCCCTCGAACTGGGCCGCGAGAAGCTCGTACGGTCCGTCACCGCGCTCTCCCCCGCCGGGTTCTGGACACCGGCCGAACGGCGCTACGCCTTCGGTGTCCTGATCGCGATGCGGCGGATCTCCCGGCAGCTGCCACCTCCGCTGGTCGAGCGGCTGGCCCGGACGCCGACCGGCCGGACGGCGCTGACCAGTACCATCTACGCCCGGCCCGCCGGCCGTCCACCGCAGGCCGTGGTCGCCGAGACCCTGGCGCTGGCCCGGGCCACCGGCTTCGACGCGACCCTGCGGGCCGGTACCGCCGTCCGGTTCACCGACGAACTCGCGGGCCTCCCGGTCACGGTCGCCTGGGGCACCCGGGACCGGATGCTCGTACGCCGGCAGGGGATCCGCGCCAAGCAGATCATCCCCCGGGCCCGGCTGGTGCGACTGCCCGGTTGCGGACACTGCCCGATGAACGACGACCCGGCGCTCGTCGCACGGGTGATCCTCGACGGCAGCCGCTGACCGGCACGCCGAGCGGTCGACGCGGCCGGGGCCGGGGTCGGGGTCGGGGAAGCGCCCTCCGATTCCCTTGCCCGCCGGGCCAGTTGTTCACCTGCGGTTTCCGTGCCGGCTGCGGCGCACCAGTAGTTGTGGCACGGCAGACTGACCGGTTCCCGACCCCGGAGGCGCATTCATGTCGCACCGTCACTCTCCCGGCCGCCGCGGCGTCCTGCGCGGATCGCTCGCCGCGTCGGCGGCCCTGGCCCTTCCCGTCGGCGCCGGTGCGGCGCCGGCGTTCGCCCTGTCGGGACGTCCGAAGGCGGGCTGGGGGGTGCAGGTCGGTGACGTGACCTCCGACTCCGGCCTGGTGTGGGTGCGCTCGGACCGGCCGGCCCGGATGGTCGTGGAGACCTCGGCCACCGAGTCGTTCCGCAACCCGCGCAGATGGTACGGCCCGCTGCTCGGCCAGGACACCGACTTCACCGGCACCACCGCGCTGCGCGGACTGCCCTCCGGCGAGCAGATCCACTACCGCGTGCTGCTCGCCGACCCGGACGACCCGCGGCGCACCGGCGAGCCGGTGACCGGCACGTTCCGTACCGTGTCGGGTCGGGGCGCAGGCGCGACGGCGTGCGCTTCCTGTGGTCGGGGGACCTGGCGGGCCAGGGCTGGGGCATCAACCCCGACCTCGGCGGCTACCGGATCTACGACGCCATGGCGAGGCTCGACCCGGACTTCTTCCTGTGCAGCGGCGACAACATCTACGCCGACGGCCCGATCACCGCCACCCAGGCCCTGCCGGACGGGCGGACCTGGCGGAACATCACCACCGAGGAGAAGTCCAAGGTCGCCGAGACGCTGGCGGAGTTCCGCGGCAACTTCCGCTACAACCTGCTGGA
Organism: Streptomyces sp. NPDC001270; assembly: GCF_042896695.1. NCBI lineage: Bacteria > Bacillati > Actinomycetota > Actinomycetes > Kitasatosporales > Streptomycetaceae > Streptomyces > Streptomyces sp. NPDC001270. Next base: position 354,485 of record NZ_JBIAXM010000003.1, read on the forward strand.
CGAGCACCTGAAAGGGTTCAACGCGCAGGTCCCGTCGATCATCCAGTGGGACGACCACGAGGTGCGCAACAACTGGTACCCGGGTCAGGTGATCACCGACTCGGACGCCCGGTACACCGAGAAGAGCGTCGACGTGCTGGCGGCGCGCGCCCGGCGGGCCTTCAGCGAGTACTTCCCGGTCCCGACCCTGCGGCCGGGCGCCGAGGAGGGCCGCGTCCACCGGGTGGTGCGGTACGGTCCGCTGCTCGACGTGTTCGTCCTGGACATGCGGACCTACCGCAACGCCAACTCCCCTGACGACCAGAGCGTCGATCCGCGGGGCATCCTCGGCCGCGAGCAGCTGGAGTGGCTCAAGCGGGAGCTGTCCCGGTCGCGCGCGGTGTGGAAGGTGATCGCCTCCGACATGCCGCTCGGCCTGGTCGTGCCGGACGCGACCGAGAGCCGGCCGAACATCGAGGCGGTGGCGCAGGGCGACCCGGGCGCTCCGCTGGGACGTGAGCTGCAGATCGCCGAGCTGCTGCGGTACATCAAGCACCGGCGGATCACCGGGACGGTGTGGCTGACCGCCGACGTGCACCACACCTCGGCCCAGCACTACCAGCCGTCGCGGGCCGCCTTCACCGACTTCGAGCCGTTCTGGGAGTTCGTCTCCGGTCCGCTCAACGCGGGCGCCTTCCCGGCCAGCGCGCTCGACGCGACCTTCGGTCCGGAGCGGGTGTTCGTGAAGGCGCCGACCGAGTCGAACGTCTCCCCCGCCGGCGGCTACCAGTTCTTCGGCCAGGTCGACATCGACGGCGACAGCGGGGAACTGACGGTGCGTCTGCACGAACAGGACGGCACGGTGCTGTTCACCCAGCGGCTGCAGCCGGGCCTCGTCGGCCAGTAGGCGCGGCGGAACCCACCGGGCGGCCGACTCCCGTACCCTCGGAGGCGTGCCGCGCACCGGCGTCATCCCCCGGTGCGCGGCACGGGCCGCCCCCCTCCCCCAACTCACCGTCCGGAGAATCGTTTTCGCCGAGTGACGGCGACGGCTCACGGGGCTCCGCCCTCGCTCCCTGACGTCTCCTCAGGCCGCTGCCTGACACCTTTTCAGGCCGTTTGCGGCGGCGGGCGATCGCATACCACCGTCGGCCCGCGGCGCGGCGGTGCGGGACGGGCGGACGGCGGTGGTGCGGGGCCGGGCGGGTGGACGACCGGGCCGGCGACCCGCCGGGGCATGCAGGGGCGTGCAGGGACGCCGTCACGGGAGAGCTCCACGGCAACCAAAAGGATGATCAAAAAGCAGCAAAAGGGACAGAAACATGCTTTACCTATCAGTCACAGACCGTTCGTGATCACGCAACACCACTCCTTCACTGTGGGTGCATGACTGGAGACATGTCGGATGTGACGGGTGCGAAGCGCGGACGCGCCGTGCACCACTGGCGACGGGACGTCGTCGAACTCGCCGCCCTCTTCACGGCCGTCGCCGTGGCGGACGTGGTGGCCAACCTGGTCGGGCACGGGCCCGACGGCCCGGCGCTGCTGGTGATCGCCGCCGCCGCCCTGATCGCCACGGCGGCGTTCCACACCTGGTGGGCGCGGCGCCATGGACACGCCCCTCCGGCGAGCCATACCGGCGCCCGGCCGCCCGCCGAGGCGCGGCAGACCGGGCCGGCCGAGGAGACCGGAGCGACACCCGCCGCCGGGGGCGGGGCGAGCGCGCTGTGGCGGATGCGGACGACGGTTCGGGACGAGCCGGGCTCACTGGCCGCGCTCTGCGCCGCCCTCGCGGGCCGCAGGATCGACATCCTGAGCCTGCAGACGCATCCACTGGCCGAGGGCACGGTGGACGAGTTCCTGCTGCGTTCCCCGGCCGGCCTCGCGGCAGCCGAGATCACCCGGGCGGTCTCACTGGCCGGAGGTGCGCACACCTGGATCGAGCGGGCCGACGCGCACGATCTCGTGGACGCGCCGACCCGGGTCCTCGGCCTCGCCGCACGCACCGCCCAGGACGCGGCGGAACTCCCGCTGGCACTCCGGCAGTTGCTGGGCCGCTGCACCGTGCGCTCGCTGCCCGCCGCGGCGCCCCACAGCGACCCGGAAGCGGCGGAGCCGGCCGAGGCGGCGCTGGAGGACACGGTGATACGGCTGCCGGCGCCCGAGGGCGGAGTGATCACCGTGGAGCGGCCCTATCTGCCGTTCACGCCGACCGAGTTCGCGCGGGCCCGGGCGCTGGTGGAGCTGGACGCGCGGCTCGGCCCGCGGATCCCGGACAGCCAGGACCTGCTGACTCCGGCGGAGGACACCGCGATCACCGTCTGCCGGGCCGACACGGGCGACCTGGAGGCGGCGAAGGCGATGCACGCGCGCTGCTCGGCACGGACGCTCGGCCTTCGCTACCACGGTCCGGTCCGGGACGCGGACCGCTACCTCGACCATCTGCTCAGCCCGCGCTTCGGGCGGACGCTGGCCGTGCGGACCGCGTCGGGCCGCCTCGTCGCTCTCGGCCATCTGCTGTGGGACGGCGACGAGACGGAGGTCGCGCTGCTCGTCGAGGACGAGTGGCAGCGACGCGGCATCGGCGGCAAGCTCCTCGGCCGCCTGGTGGCGCTGGCCGTCGAGGCGGGCTGCGACAGCGTGTACGCCGTGACGCAGACGTCCAACACCGGCATGCTCGCCGCGATGCGCGGCCTCGGTCTGCCCCTCGACCACCAGGTCGAGGCCGGCACGCTGGTCGTCACGGCCCGCCTGGACGCCACCCCGGTCGTCTCGCGCCCGCCGTACGACTGCCTGCCGGAGCGGTTCGGCGGGCCGGCCGACCGGGACTGAGCGCCGCGCGGGGCGTCCCGTCCCACCCGCCGCCGATCCGGCACGCCCTGAGCTGAATCGGGGTGAAGATCACCTCGTACAGGGTGACGCGGACATCGTCGCCGTATCAGGATGGACAGCATGTCTGAAACCAAGAGCCCGCTGCCCCGTGAGGTGGCCGACGCCTACGTCGACGCGTTCGTCGCCCTGGACCCGGTCACCGGTACCTACCTCGGTGTGAAGGAGAGTTCGAGCCGGCTGCCTGACTTCTCGCCCGCGGGCCAGGAGGCCCTGGCGGAGCTGGCGCGGAACACCCTCAGCGCACTCGCCGAGGCCGAGCGGCGGCCCGGGGCGGACAGCGCCGTGGAACGCCGCTGCGCGCGTCTGCTGCGCGAGCGGCTCACCGCCGAACTCGCGGTGCACGACGCCGACGAGCACCTGCGCGCGGTCGGCAACATGCACACGCCGGGACACGCCGTGCGCGACGTGTTCACCGTGACGCCCACCCAGACGGAGGAGGACTGGGCGGCGGTCGCCGAGCGGCTGCGCGCGGTTCCGGCCGCGCTCGCGGGCTACCACGAGTCGCTGGCGCTCGGCCTGGAGCGGAAGCTGTACGCGGCGCCGCGCCCGACCGCCACCTTCATCGAGCAGCTGACCGAGTGGTCGGACCTGGACGGCAAGGGGCGCGGCTGGTTCGAGGACTTCGCCTCGGCCGGACCCGAGGCGCTGCGGGCCGAACTGGACGAGGCGGCCCGCGCGGCGACCGCGGCCGTCGTCGGGCTGCGCGACTGGATGCGGGACGTGTACGCGCCGGCCGTCGAGGGCACCCCGAACACCGTGGGCCGTGAGCGGTACGCACGCTGGTCGCGCTACTTCAACGGCACGGACCTGGACCTGGACGAGGCGTACGCGTACGGCTGGGCCGAGTACCACCGCATCCTGGGCGAGATGCGGCAGGAGGCGGAGAGGATCCTGCCCGGTGCCGAGACGCCGTGGGTGGCGCTCGCCCACCTCGACGAGCACGGCGCGCACATCGAGGGCGTCGAGGAGGTGCGCGTCTGGCTGCAGGGCCTGATGGACCGGGCGATCGAGGAGCTGGACGGCACGCACTTCGAACTCGCCGAGCGGGTGCGGAAGGTGGAGGCCCGTATCGCCCCGCCCGGCGGTGCGGCGGCGCCGTACTACACGGCCCCGTCGGAGGATTTCTCGCGTCCCGGCCGTACCTGGCTGCCGACCATGGGGCAGACCCGGTTCCCGGAGTACGACCTGGTGTCGACCTGGTACCACGAGGGCGTGCCGGGCCATCACCTCCAGCTCGCGCAGTGGGCGCACGTGGCCGAGAACCTCTCCCGGTACCAGGCGACGCTCGGCGGGGTCAGCGCCAACGCGGAGGGCTGGGCGCTGTACGCCGAGCGCCTCATGGACGAGCTGGGCTATCTGACCGACCCGGAGCACCGCCTCGGCTACCTGGACGCGCAGATGATGCGCGCCGCCCGGGTGATCGTCGACATCGGCATGCACCTGGAGCTGGAGATCCCGGCGGACTCGCCGTTCCACCCGGGTGAGCGGTGGACGCCGGAGCTGGCCGAGGAGTTCTTCGGCGCGCACAGCAGCCGGCCGGCCGACTTCGTGGAGAGCGAGCTGACCCGCTATCTGACCATTCCGGGTCAGGCGATCGGCTACAAGCTCGGCGAGCGGGCCTGGCTGCTGGGCCGGGAGAACGCGCGCAAGCGGCACGGCGACGCCTTCGACCTCAGGGTCTGGCATATGGCGGCCCTGTCCCAGGGCTCGCTGGGTCTGGACGACCTGGTGGACGAGCTGTCCGCGCTCTGACCAGGAGGGCGCGGGCCGGCTCCCGGCACGGGACGGATCCCGGTTCGGGACGGGTCCCGGTTCGGGACGGGTCCCGACCACGGTTCGGCTCCCTGTTCGGGACGGATGGCGACCACGGTTCGGGGCCGGCGCCCTGGGCCGACCCGGGGCACGCCCGCGCTCAGGCCCGCCCGGCCGGTGGTGCGCACGGCTGCGTCGCGGCACCGCCCGGCCGGCGGGCCACCCGTTCAGTCCGGCAGCCGGCGGAGCTGCACCAGGCCGAGCCAGGTCTCCGGCCCCGGCTGGGCGTGCGCCGCGCGCACCGTGTACCGGCCCGGCTCCAGCGGCACGCGCAGGTGTTCGGTGCGGTCGGTCGCGGTGCCGGGCCAGGCCGAGTCGAACAGGACGACCGGGCCGGGCACCTGCCAGCTGACCTCGTTCTGCCACACGGCCCCGTCCAGCGCGGCGGGCACACCCGCGAGCAGTTCCTCCTCGGAGCCCGCGGCGCTCCACCGTACGAAGATGCCGTGGTCCGGCAGGAACGAGGTGGAGGCCGGTTCGTCGCCGAGCACGAGGGCCGCGCTGTCCCCGACCGGGAGCAGACCGACGTACCCGTCGACCTCGCACGCCCGGTCGTAGTCCGTGGCGAGATCCTCGCCGTCGGCCCCGGCCCAGAACGGCAGCACCGCCTCGGGTACCACGATCAGCGGGCCGCCGCCCGACTCCACCCACTCCACCGTCCCTGGATCCGCGTATCGCGCCATGGGCAGAACCTACACGGAAAGCGATCAAGTCGATTCACTGACCTGCCTTCGTCCGTCCGCCGGCCCGCTGACCCGCCAGGCCGGCCGGGCCGGCCGACAGGGTTCGGCCGGTCATCCGGCCTCCCGCTGCCGCAGCACCGAACCCGATCTGCCCTTCACCACCTCCAGCTGGGCGTGGACACGGCGGCGCAGATCGGCGACATGGCTCACGATGCCGACGCTGCGGTCCCGTTCGCGCAGGGAGTCAAGCACGTCCAGGACCTCGTCCAGGGTCTGGTCGTCGAGGCTGCCGAAACCCTCGTCGATGAAGAGGGTGTCCAGCCCGACGCCGCCCGCCTCGTCGGTGACGACGTCCGCGAGGCCGAGGGCCAGCGCGAGGGAGGCGAAGAACGTCTCACCGCCGGACAGGGTCGCCGTGTCCCGCTCGCGGCCGGTCCAGGCGTCGACGACGTGCAGGCCGAGCCCGCTGCGGCCGCGCCCGGTGCGGTCGTCCGAGTGGACCAGGGTGTAGCGGCCGGAGGACATCCTCAGCAGCCGTACCGTCGCGGCCGCGGCGACCTGCTCCAGGCGGGCCGCCAGCACGTACGACTCCAGGCGCATCCGGCGCTCGTTGTCGGCGGAGGTGCCGGCGGTGAGGGCGGCGAGCCGGGCCACCCGGTCGTACTCCTCGCGCAGCGGGGCGAGCCCGCGTACGCCGTCGGTGGCGCGGGCGGAGAGCCGGTCGAGTTCGGTGCAGCAGCGGGCCGCCGCGTCACGTGCGGACGCGGCCTCGCGCAGCCGCCCGGCCGCCCCGGCCGCAGCCCGCTCGGCCGCTTCGAGGTCGGCGGGCGGTCGCTGGGCGGCGGCGGCCGTGTCCGGTTCGGCGAGGATCGCGCGCACGGCGGCCTCCTCCGACTGCCGGGCGTCCAGGCGGCGTTGGAGTTCGCGGTGGGCCGCGTCGTCGAGCAGGGCGGCAGCGGCGGCCCGCGGGGTGTCGAAGCCCGCCCGGTAGGCGGCGTCGGCCAGCCGGGCGTCGGCGTCCTTGAGCCGCCGGGCGCCGTCCTCGGCGGCGCGGGTGGCGTCGGCGGCTTCGGTGAGCAGCGCCGCCTGCCGCTCCAGTTGCCCGGCGCGGGCCGTCACGCTGGCGGCGGCGCCCCGGGCCTGCGTCAACTCCGCCTCCAGGACGGCGCGTTCCCGGTCGAGGGTGTCCCGCCGGGTGAGCCGGGAGGCGGTCCTGACCTCGGCCTGCTGCCGGTCGGCCAGGCGGCGCTCACGCTCCTGCTCGGCGCGCCGCAGCTCCTCGCGGGCCGCGTGCAGCCCGGACGCGTCCCGCCGGGCCCGCTCGTACGCCCGCTCCAGCTCGTCCGCCTCGGCGGCGAGTCGTTCCGTCGGGGTGTCGCCGGCCTCGGCGGTCGCGGCGGCCAGCGCCTCCCGTACGAGGCCCAGTCGGCGTTCGTCCTCGGCGCGCTGTTCGTCGGCGCTCCGGTGGGCCGCGAGCGCGCGCTCCTCCGCCTCGCGGTCGACGTGCCCGACGGCTCTGCGGGCGGGCGCAGGGTGTTCGGTGGCGCCGCAGACGGCGCACGGTTCGCCGTCGGTGAGGTGCGCGGCGAGTTCCGCGGCGATGCCGTTCAGCCGCTGTTCCTTGAGGTCGAGCCAGTGGGCGCGGGCCGCCAGGGCGGCCGTCCGGGAGGCGAGCACCTGTTCCTGGGCCGCTTCCGTGTCCCCCGCCAACTGGTCGCGCAGCCGGGCCGCGTCGAGCCGGCGCCCGGCCGGTTCGCGCTGCACGGCGAGCTGTTCGGCGCGGGTGGCCGCTTCCTGGGCGGACTCCAGCCGGGCCTGGAGTCCGGCGCGGGCGGTGTCCCAGCCGGCCAGCCAGCTCCCGGTGTCCCGCAGGACGTCCTCGTCGGCCCGTTCCTGCCGGTCCAGGCCGGCGCGCTCGGCGACGAGGTCGGCGAGCCGCCGCTCGGCGCGGCGGGCCGACTCCAGCCCGCCCAGTTCCTCGGCGGCCCGGCGCGCGGCGGCGGCGAGCCCGGTGGCGCCGGCGTCCGCGAAGGTCTCCGGCAGCCGCCCGCGCGCCCGGGCCTCGACGGCGGCGGCCCGCCGGTGCTCGGCCTCCGCGGCCTCCCGCAGTTCCAGGGCAGGCGCCACGGTCTCCGCCTTGCGGCCCCGCTCCATGCGGATCTGTACCTCGCGGTGGGCGGCGGCCCGCTCCTCCAGGACCGCGGCGCGCCGTCGGGCCTCGGCGAACCTGTCCTGGAGTCTGGCGAGTTCGCGTGCGTCGGCCAGGGCGCGGTCGGCGGTGGCATGGGCGGACTCGGCCGCGGTGAGCCGGCTGTGGGCGACGGTGAGCCGTTCGCGGGCGGTGCTGCGCGCGACGGCGGCGGCGCCCAGGACGGCCGCGGCCAGGCCCGGCTCGCCGGGGGCGAGTTCCGGCAGTTCCATGGCCTCGCCCGCCTCCTGCTGCATGCGGTGCGCGTCGGCGAGGAGCACCGCGTCGCCCTCGCGCACCCGGGCCTCGGTGGCCCGGCGCCGGTCGGCGAGGCGTTTCTCGACGTCGGCGAAGCGCCGGGTGTCGAAGAGGCGGCCCAGCAGCCGCCCCCGGGCCTCGGCGTCGGCGCGCAAAAAGCGGGCGAAGTCGCCCTGCGGCAACAGGACGACCTGGCAGAACTGTTCCCGGCTCATGCCGAGCAGTTGGGTGATCTCCTCGCCGATCTCCTGGTGCGAACGGCTGAGGTCCCGCCAGGCACTCGCCACCGGGTCGTAGCCGCGCAGCCAGGTCTGGGCCTTGTCGAGCGTGGTGCCCGACCCGCGCTTCTTGGGCCGCTCCCAGGGCGGTTGCCGGGTGACCTGCAACCGCCGTCCGGCGACGGTCAGTTCGAGCCGGACCTCGGTGCGGGTGCCGGGGTCGGCGTGGTCGCTGCGCAAGGAGAGGCCCTGACCGCTCTGCCGGGCGCCCGGCACGGAGCCGTACAGCGCGTAGCACACGGCGTCCAGGACGGAGGTCTTGCCGGCGCCGGTCGGTCCGTGCAGCAGGAAGAGGCCGGCGGCGGACAGTTCGTCGAAGTCGACACTCTGGGAGCCGCCGAACGGGCCGAAGGCGGTGACGTCCAGCCGGTGCAGTCTCATCGCGCCACCTCGCGCACCATCGTGTCCTCGCACGCCGTCTCGTCCTCGCGCACCGTCACGTCCTCGCGGATCGCGTCCGCGCGCGCCCCGTCCGCCCGCAGGGCCTCCTCGGCGCGCACCGCGTCGAACGCGTCCCGCAGCACGGCCCGCTCCCGCTCGTCGGGTGCCGCGCCGCGCACATGGGCCACGAAGTCCTGGGCGATCTGCTGGTCGCCACGGCCGACGAGGCGGCCGGCGTACGTCGTGTCGACGTCGTCCGGGGTCCGGTCCGGGGCGAAGACGAGGCTGAGCGTGTGCGGGAAGCGGACGGTGAGCCGGGCCATGGGGTCGGCGGGGCGCACCGGGTCGGTGAGCGTGGCCTCGACCCAGGCGGCCTCGCAGGCGGTGAGGCTCGGGTCGGCGAGCAGGTCCTCCAGTGTGCCCCGGATCCGGGCCAGCGGTCGCGGCACCGGGCAGTCGACCCGCTCGGCGGCCACCGAGCCGTCGGCGCCGAGGTCGACCAGCCACATGCTCTTGCGGTGGGCGGCCTCGGAGAAGGAGTAGGCCAGCGGGGAGCCCGAGTAGCGCACCCGCGGGGTGAGGGTCTGGCAGCCGTGGAGATGGCCGAGCGCCACATAGTCGACGCCGTCGAAGACTCCGGCCGGGACGGCGGCCACCCCGCCGACGGTGATGTCCCGTTCGCTGTCGCTGGCCTCGCCGCCGGTGACGAAGGCGTGCGCGAGGACGACGGAGCGAGTGCCGGACGGCCGGGCGGCGAGGTCGGTGCGCACCCGGTCCATGGCGGCGCCGAGCACGCTCTCGTGGCCCGCGCGGTCCACCCCGAACGCGTCCTTCACCAGGGCGGGTTCCAGGTAGGGCAGGCCGTAGAAGGCGACGTCCCCGAAGGTGTCGGCGAGCACGACCGGGGTGCCGCAGCCGGCCGGGTCGGTGCGCAGGTGGACGCCCGCGCGGTCGAGGAGTCCGGCGCCGACCCCGAGCCGGCGGGCCGAGTCGTGGTTGCCGGAGATCATCACCGTGGGCACGCCGAGGTCCGCGAGCCGGTGCAGCGCGTCGTCGAACAGTTCGACCGCGGCGAGCGGGGGCACCGCCCGGTCGTACACGTCTCCCGCCACGACCACCGCGTCCACCCCGTGCTCGCGCACGGTGGCGACGAGGTGTCCGATGAACTCGGCCTGGGCGCCGAGCATGTCCACCCGGTGGAACGCCCGGCCGAGGTGCCAGTCGGAGGTGTGCAGGAGTCTCATGATCCCCGAGACTAACGGCCGGGTCCGACATCACCGGCGGTTACTCCCGTATTGGGTCGTCACCAGCCGTGCACCAGCGGCCCGTTATGCCCGATTGGCCGCGAAGATCATGGATGTCACGCGTCCCCGTAGGACTCCCCGCCCGTCTCGAACCGGGCGGTTCCGGCCGTGATGTCGGCCAGCCAGGCGCGGAAGGCGGCCACGTCCGCGTCCGGCAGGCCGATCTCGATGGTGACCGCCTCCGCGTAGTGGACGTCGCGCACCGTGCGGCCGGTCGCGCGCAGGTCGTTCTGCACCTTGCCGGCGCGCTGGTGGTCGACGGTCACCGTGGCCAGCCGGAACCGGCGCCGGGTGACGGTACCCAGCGCGTCCAGGGCCTCGCCGACGGCCCCGCCGTACGCCCTGATGAGGCCGCCCGCGCCCAGCTTGACGCCACCGTAGTAGCGGGTGACGACGGCGACGACGTACCGCATGTCGCGGCGCAGCAGCATCTGGAGCATCGGGACGCCCGCGGTGCCGCCGGGTTCGCCGTCGTCGCTCGCCTTCTGGACGGACGCGTCGGCGCCGATGACGTACGCCCAGCAGTTGTGGGTGGCGTCGGCGTGCTCCGTGCGGACCGCGGCGACGAACTCCTGGGCCTCCTGCTCGGTGGCGGCCGGGGCGAGCGCGCACAGGAAGCGGGAGCGGTTGACCTCGGTCTCGTGCACGCCCGCGAGGGGGACGGTGCGGTACTCGTCCTGCATCCGGCCAGCCTATGCGGACGCCCGCGGCGGTCCCGGCCCGAGGGGCGGTCCGAACGGCCGCGGCCGCCCCGGTCCGCGGAGCGGGGCGAGGCGGGGCGGGGCGGGGCGAGGCGAGGCGGGGCGGGGCGGGGCGGGGCGGGGCGGACGATGCTGCCTGTTGCGGTCGCCCTCGCTGCACGGGGGCCGTGCGGGCATCTGCGGTCGCCCGGGGCCAAGGGGCGGGTCACGATGTGGTGGACGCCGCCGCCCGCCGGCCGGACGTCCCGCCCAGGCGGCCGTCGTGAGCCCGAGCAGGCAGGAGGAGACCGATGACCGGCACCCCGGTGCGCAGCACGGCCCTCCACGACCGCTGCCGGGGGTGGCTGCTGAAGGGGCTGAACGAGCAGCCCGCGCGGCACCCCGGCCCGCACCGCACGCCCCGGCCCGGTCAGGAGGGCCACTCGTGGTGGCGGGTGATGTGCCTCACCGGGGTGGACTACTTCTCGACGCTGGGCTACCAGCCGGGCATCGCCGCCCTCGCGGCCGGTCTGCTCTCCCCGTTGGCCACCGTCGTGCTGATCGCGCTGACCCTGCTCGGCGCGCTGCCGGTCTATCGCAGGGTCGCGCACGAGAGCCCGTACGGCTCGGGTTCGATCGCCATGCTGGAACGGCTGCTGCCCTGGTGGACCGGGAAGATCCTGGTCCTGGTGCTGCTGGGCTTCGCGGCCACCGACTTCATGATCACGATCACCCTGTCGTCCGCGGACGCCACCGCCCACGTGGTGGAGAACCCGTACGCGCCGCGCTGGCTGAAGGGCGGGAACCTCTGGATCACCCTGGTGCTGATCGGTCTGCTCGGCGCGGTCTTCCTGAAGGGCTTCCGGGAGGCCATCGGTGTCGCGGTGCCGCTGGTCGGCATCTACCTGGGGCTCAACGTCGTCGTGCTCGCGGTCTGCGCCCAGGAGGTCCTCACCCACCCGGCGCACATCGGCGACTGGACCACCGCGCTGACGGCGCAGCACGCCTCCCCCCTGGCGATGCTCGGCGTGGCGCTCGTCGTGTTCCCGAAACTGGCGCTCGGCATGTCCGGCTTCGAGACCGGCGTCGCGGTGATGCCGCAGATCAAGGGCGATCCGACGGACACCTACGAGAACCCGGCCGGCCGCATCCGCCGCACCCGCAAGCTGCTCACCACCGCCGCGCTGATCATGAGCTGCTTCCTGCTGCTGTCCAGCCTGGCGACGACGCTCCTCATCCCGCAGGCGGACTTCCGGAGCGGCGGCCCGGCCAACGGCCGCGCGCTCGCCTATCTGGCCCACGTCCACCTGGGCCAGGGCTTCGGCACGGTGTACGACCTGTCGACCATCACGATCCTGTGGTTCGCGGGGGCGTCGGCGCTCGCCGGTCTGCTGAACCTCGTCCCGCGTTATCTGCCGCGCTACGGCATGGCGCCGGAGTGGACCCGGGCGGTGCGTCCGCTGGTCCTCGTCTTCATGGTGGCCGCCGTCCTCATCACCGTGTGGTTCCGCGCGAACGTCGACCGGCAGAGCGGGGCGTACGCGACCGGGGTGCTGGTGCTGATGCTGTCGGCGGCGTTCGCCTCCACCGTCGCCGTACGCGCGCGTGGCCGTCGCGGCGCCACCGTCGGCTTCGGGGCGATCACCGTCGTGTTCGCGTACACGCTCGTGGCGAACGTCCTGGAGCGGCCCGACGGCATCAAGATCGCGGCCATTTTCATCGTGGCGATCCTGGTCACGTCGTTCTTCTCACGGGTGCACCGGTCCTTCGAACTGCGCGCGGGCGAGGTGGACCTGGACGAGACGGCACGGCGGCTCGTCGACGAGGCCGCCCGCGCCGGTCCGCTGCGGCTGATCGCGAACTATCCGGATGAGCGCAGCAGCCGGGAGTACCACTCCAAGGAACACGCGCAGCGCCGGCGCACGCTCATCCCGAAGGGCGCGCCGGTGCTGTTCCTGGAGGTGACGGTGGCGGACTCCTCGGAGTTCAGCACCGATGTGACCGTGCACGGCGACGAGCGGTTCGGGGTGCACAGGCTGCGGGCGACGGGGCCGACGGTGCCCAACACCATCGCGGCCGTGCTGCTGGCGCTGCGCGACCGCACCGGCGAGGTCCCGCACGTCTACTTCAGCTGGACGGAGGGCAGCCCGTTCGGTTTCCTCATCCGCTTCCTGGTGTTCGGCGAGGGCGAGGACGCGCCGGTCACCCGTGAGGTGCTGCGCCGCGCGGAACCGGATCCGCGCCGGCGGCCGTGGGTGCACGTGGCGTGAGCCCCGGGGCCGCCCCCGGCTCCCCCCTGCGGTCGGGCCGGTCCTGCCCCACGGTTCTCCGCCGGCCCTGCCCCGCGCCTATCCGCCGGACTTGCCCTGCGGCTTTCCGCGCGGCACGGTCACCGAGGTCAGCAGGGCGGTGCCGGGGGCGAGCGCCTGCCAGCCGGTGCCGTGCCAGGCCAGCACCGCGATGGCCGAGGTCGGGAACTTCACCCGGACCACGGCCAGGGTGTCGTCCAGGCCGTCCCCGGCCAGGTCGAGGACCAGATCCGCCAGTCCGGGGTTGTGCCCGACCAGCAGCAGCGTCTCGACCTCGGGCGGCACCTCGTGCACGACGCGCAACAGGTCCGGTGTGCCGGCCGCGTACAGCCGCGGGTCGAACCGGGCCGGCGGCGGGGTGCCCCACTGGGCGGAGGCCAGTTCCCAGGTGTGCCGGGCGCGCAGCGCGGTGGAGCACAGGGCGAGGTCGGGCAGGCAGTCGGCCTCGGCGAGGGCGCGGCCCGCGGCGGGCGCGTCACGTCGGCCGCGTGACGCGAGGGGGCGCTCATGGTCGGCGATGTCCTCCGGCCAGGCCGACTTGGCGTGTCTGAGCACGATCAGGCGGCGATGCGGGCCGACGCCCGCGCGGGCTCTCACGCGGGGCTCCCGATGTCGCGGACGAGGTCGAGGCCGAGCAGCCGGTCGGCGTAGGCGTACGTCTCGAAACGGGCGCCGTCCGGCACGTCGGCGACCTCCGCCACGGTGTTCAGGACGTTCAGTACCTCGGTCACATCAAGATTGTCCTCCCAGGCGGCGCGCAGCCGCCCGCGTACCTCGTCGGGGATCGGCCGGGACGGCTGCCGGGCCCACCGGGCGACGGCCCGCCGCCAGTGGGCGAGCGTCCGGCCGGCCCGGTCGAGGGCGCCGGGATCGACACGCACGGGTGCGTCCCTCCGGGTGGCGAGCAGGGCGAGGCGGAGCACGGCGGGTTCGGCGTCCCGGTCGGGCGGCGCGGCGCCGGCCTCGTCGGCGCCATGCGCCGGGGGGACCTTCCGGGCGCTGTCGGTGCCGAGAGCGGGGGCGACGCCGACGACGACCCCGCTCGTGGGCAGCGCCCCGTCGGCCGCGACGACGTGCACGACCTGTGCCTCGCCGAGGCCGGCGGCGAGGCCGTGGCCCTCCTCGAAGGGGCGTATGCCGAGGGCCGTGGCCGCGGCCCGCAGTTCGGCCTCGCGGTGTCCGCCGGTGAGCAACGACCACACGGGCGTACCGCCGAGTTCCAGGGCGCGGCTCAGCAGATCGGCGACGAGCAGCACGCGCAGGTCGGAGGTGTCGGAGCCGGACGCGTGGGCCTCGACCCGGGTCAGGCCCCGGCGGGCCGGAGCGGCGTGGACGGGCCGGCCGGTTCGGGCGTCGATGATGCGCAGCACGGGGCGAGCGTAGGCGGACGGGGCCACGGACGCAGGAATTGGCACCGAATCCGGACACCGTGCGGACGCATGCGACCGGCGGCACGTCGTGCGCCGGGTACGCGTGCCGCGCGGGGAATCACCGTCCGGCGGGCGCTGTTGCCCCGAGGACAGTCCGGTGCCATGTCCGAGGAGGCCGCGTCCGTGTACGGCGACGAAGAGACGATCCGCAGGATCCTGACCGAGCTGGGCGACACCTGGGCCGTCGTCGGCCTGTCGAACAACCAGGGACGCGCGGCCCACCGGGTGGCCGAGGTGCTGCGACGGTTCGGCAAGCGTGTGGTCCCGGTGCATCCCAAGGCGGAGACGGTCCGCGGCGAACAGGGGTACGCCGCTCTCTCGGACATCCCGTTCGAGGTCGATGTCGTCGACGTGTTCGTGAACAGCGATCTCGCCGGTCAGGTCGCCGACGAGGCCGTCGCCAAGGGCGCGCGGGCCGTCTGGTTCCAGCTCGGGGTGATCGACGAGGCCGCGTACGAGCGCACCCGGGCGGCCGGCCTCGACATGGTGATGGACCGCTGCCCGGCGATCGAGATCAGCTCGCTGCGTTAGCGTCCGCCTGCCCGCCCCCTCGTCCGGCGGCGTGCCGTCCGCGCCCGAGTGACCACCAGTCGATGGTGAACAGCGCCACGATGAGGCCCGCGACGGCGGTGTCCGCGACGCGCGCCCGCAGCGCGACGGAGGATGTGGCGACGGTGGGGTCGGCGAGGACGAGCACGATGACCGTGACCAGACCGGTGTGGAAGGTGTACGCGGCATCGGTGGCGCCCGGGAGCACCGTGCCGACCACCAGGGCGAGCAGCAGCAGCTCCCAGCCGTGCGGTGCCGCGGCGGCGACCGCCAGGACCATGAGGACACCCAGCGCCGTCCCGGCCGCGCGGTGCTTGAGACGGCTGGTCTGTTCGGCCCTGTCCAAGCGGCAGATCATGATGGCGGTCAGCGGCAACCAGTAGGCGTAGGCGGGGTGCACGAGGTTCGCCACCAGCGCCGCGGTCCCGACGCAGGCGGTGAGGCGGGCGACGTCGAGCCAGGGGACGGGTCGGCGCCGGATCCGGGCGAGGCGACGGGCGGGGGCGATCCGGGCGGGCCGGGCAAGAAAGGCGGGAAGGAGCAGCAGGGCCATCGGGGCGAGCCCGAGCAGGAACAGCAGACCGGACTGCCAGGCGGGGGCCGCGCCGTTCATGCCGACGCCGATGGCGGTGAGCAGCATCAGTTTGACTCCGCCGAGTTGTCCCACGGGGCCTTCGGCCGCCGCGACCGCGGCGAGCAGAGCGGCCGTCGTCATGGCCACGACCTGCGGCCAACCGCTGTGGTGCACCAGGGTTCCCAGGGTGACACCGGCCGTGCCGCCGACGGCGACGGCGCCGAGGCGGGCCAGCCGCGCCTCCCGCGGCCCGCTGTGGTCCCCGTTGATCGCGCTCAGCCCGCCCACCACCAGGGCGGTGGACGCGTCGGCCTGGGTGAGGAGTGCCAGGCCGACGGACCAGCCCAGCGCGATCGCGCCGCGGAGAGTGCGGTCCCACGGGATACGGCCGGAGCACCTGGGCACGCGGCCGGCCGGGGGGCGTCCGGCCTCCTGCCGGTCCGTCATGTCAGGTGTCTCCTCGTACGGTCCTGCCGCCGGTCGTCCCGGGGACAAGCGATCCTAGATGCAAGTTGTATCTCACGTGGGGGTGTGGCCGACCCCGGACGCCCACCGAATACGCGGTCGACCGGGACCGCCCGCCGCACAGGCAGGCCGACGAAACCGCCCGCACGGCCCGAACACCCCGGGCGGCTGCCCGGGTGCCCGCCGTGCGGCGCTACGCCAGGCCGAGCGCCGAGCGCGTGCTGGCCAGGTGGGTGCGTACGGCCCCGAGCGCCCGTTCCGCGTCGCCGGCCCGGAAGGCGTCGGCGATCTCGGCGTGTTCGGCGAGGATCGAGTCGCTCCGCCCGGGCGTGGCCAGCACGGAATCGGCGGTCATGCGGACCTGCCGGTCCCGCAGCGAGGTGTAGAAACGGGCGAGCAGCGGGTTCTCGGCCGCCGTCAGCAGACTGGTGTGGAACAGCCGGTCGTCCTCGAAGAAGCCGTCCAGGTCGCCGGTCCCCAGCAGCCCACGCTGGCGCTCGATGCTCCCGGTGAGTTCCTCGGTGAGCGCCTCGCGCACCGCGGCCGGGCCGTCCATCAGCTTCCGCACCGCGAACTGCTCCAGGACTTCGCGTGCCTCCAGCACGGACCGGACCTCGCCGGGAGAGACGGGCACCACCAGCGCGCCCCGCTGCGGATACAGCCGCAGCAGCCCTTCGATCTCCAGCCGCAGGAACGCCTCACGCACCGGAGTGCGCGACATGTCCAGCTCCTTGGAGACATCCCCCTCGCTGATCAGGTCGCCGCCCTCGTACGCCCCGCTCAGGATCTGGCGCTTGACGAATTCGTACGCCCGGTCCTTCGCCGGCACCTTCACGCTTCCGGCCACCGCGTCCTCCAGCACTGCCACATCCGCCCGGGATCCAAGTCCGGTCCATTCTAGATCCCAGCGGGATCCCGCCCGCCGGGACCGGGTGCGGGCGGCACCGGCCGGCGGATCGCCGTCCCGCAGCGGCCGGCCGGTGCGGTCCCGAGGCCCCCATCCGCAGCCCCCACCCGGACCGCGGCCGGCCGGTCATGGCCGGTCTCAGCGGCGGTTGGTGAAGCGGATGTCGAGGGAGCGCAGGTAAGTCTGGAGACCTGCGTCCTGGACGGGGATGAGGTGGGCGTCCTGGCCGGACTCGTTGAAGTGGGCGTGCCACTTGCCGGGCGGTGTGACGAAGGCGCCGCCGGGCTCCCAGTCGACC
This sequence comes from Streptomyces sp. NPDC001270, assembly GCF_042896695.1. NCBI lineage: Bacteria > Bacillati > Actinomycetota > Actinomycetes > Kitasatosporales > Streptomycetaceae > Streptomyces > Streptomyces sp. NPDC001270. Next base: position 371,472 of record NZ_JBIAXM010000003.1, read on the forward strand.
CGCTGCGGGTTGATGATCTCGCCGCGCTCGTCGAGCCGGTCGCCCAGCAGGGTGTAGCAGCCCTCGGGGGCGTCCAGGATCAGGTCCAGGGCCACCGACTGGTGGCGGTGGGGCCGCTGCTCCTGGCCGGCGGGCAGGACGCCGAACATCGCCCACAGCGTGTGGGTGATGGTGAGGGTCTGCTCCTGGTCGGCGTTGTTCAGCAGGACACTGACCCGGGACTTGTCGTTCGCGCCCGGCCGGGAGGCGATCCGGTCCAGTTCCGCGACGACGTCGGTGCGGGCAAACTTCGTGGCGCGGAAGCGCGGTTCGGTGGCGGTCGCGCCGAGGTAGCGCAGCAGCGGCTCGTCGGTGACGTAGTAGAAGACGGTCTCGGCCTGCGCGTAGTGCACGGCGGCGCTCTGGGCGGGCAGGACGACGAAGTCGCCCTTCTCCCAGTTGACCAGGCGGCCGTTGACCGCGGAGTAGCCGTGGCCCTTGAGCACGTAGTACAGCTCGCTCGTGGCGTTCGGCCGGGTCGGCACAGACTCGCCCGCGTTGATGCGCACGAAGTTCGCGATCAGGCCCGGACTGGTCGCGGGGCCGTCCTCGATGCCGAGTTCCCGGGACAGGTCCAGCGGGATGATCCGCGAGGGGCCCTCGGCGTGCAGGGACGGGCTGAAGGTGCGCACCGGAACCTTCTGCGTGTGCCCGGACCCGATCGGGTTGGCGGCCTTGGAGTACTCGAAGTAGCGGGCGTCGGCCGCCCAGTCCTCGAACCGGCCCTCGAAACCGTACTCGGCGACATTCACGACAGCCGGGACCGTCGGGTCGAACTCGTCGCTCTTGGTGGATGAAACCTGCAGGGTCGCGGGGCCCATCTCGGATCACTCCCTCTCATAGGCACGACTTGTATCTCAGTCGTGCTCGCACGGTACCCCTGTTGCATTTATTGCGCAAGGGAGTCCCACCAGGGCGGATCGAATCGGGATGCCGCGCGTCACCCGGAGGGAGGACATGTTCATGACAGTCCCTTAAAGCGCCCGGCCGCTTCGAGACATTCGGAGGACCGGGCCGGGGGCGCGGCCCGGTCCTGCTCGTCGTCTCCTGCCCGCGTCCACGCGGGGCGATCCACACGGTGTGCGGGGCAGGGACGGTCTGACTCGGGTCCGGTGGCCGCCGCCGGCGGCAGCGAACCCGTGGGCCCGGTGCCGCCTCAGCCGACCGGTTCGGCCACCCGGACCCGTTCGGTACCGGCGTAGACGTTCATCGACCTGCCGCGCAGGAAGCCCAGCAGGGTCAGGCCGGCCTCGTCCGCCAGGTCCACGGCGAGCGAGGACGGGGCCGACACCGCGGCCAGCACCGGGACGCCCGCCATGACCGCCTTCTGCACCAGCTCGAAGGAGGCCCGGCCGCTGACCATGAGCACGCTTCCGCGCAGCGGCAGCAGTCCCTGCTGCACCGCGTGTCCGACCACCTTGTCGACGGCGTTGTGCCGCCCCACGTCCTCGCGCAGGCACAGCAGTTCGCCGGTGGCGCTGAACAGTCCGGCCGCGTGCAGCCCGCCGGTGCTGTCGAACACCCGCTGCGCGGCGCGGAGCCGGTCCGGCAAGGTGAAGATCACCTCGGGGTCGAGGCGCGTCTCGTCGTCCGCCACGCTCCAGCGGGCGACGGTCCGTACGGCGTCCAGGCTGGCCTTGCCGCACAGACCGCAGGAGGACGTGGTGTAGAAGTTGCGCTCCAGCGACGCGTCCGGGACGGGCACGCCCGGGGCCAGCGCGATGTCGACGATGTTGTAGGTGTTGCTGCCGTCGTCCGTGGCACCCGCGCAGTAGCGGATCCCGAGGACATCGCTCGCGGCGTGGACGACGCCCTCGCTGACGAGGAACCCCACGGCGAGGTCGAAGTCGTTGCCGGGTGTGCGCATGGTCACCGTGAGCGGCCGTCCGGCGACCCGGATCTCCATCGGCTCCTCGGCGGCGAGGGTGTCCGGACGGTACCCGGGCACCCCGTCCCTGATCCGCAGCACCCGCTTACGGGCGGTCACACGTCCCATCGCTGCCTCACCCCTCCTCGGAGCCCGCCGGCTCCAGCCGGACGACGATGCCCTTGGACGTGGGGCAGTTGCTGATGTCGGCCACGCTGTCCAGCGGAACCAGGACGTTGGTCTCCGGGTAGTAGGCGGCGGCTGAGCCCCTGGAGGTGGGGTACGGCACCAGCCGGAACTCCTCCGCGCGCCGTTCGACACCGTCATGCCAGATGCTCACCAGATCGACCAGTTGCATCTCGGCCAGGCCCAGGTCCTTGATGTCCTCGGGATTGACCAGCACCACCCGGCGGCCGTTGTGGATCCCGCGGTAGCGGTCGTTCATCGCGTACGGGATGGTGTTCCACTGGTCGTGCGAGCGCAGCGACTGGAGGATGAGGTACCCCTTGGGCGCCCGCAGGTCGACGAAGTCGTTGCTGGTGAACACGGCCTTCCCGCTCGCCGTGTGGAAGGTGTGGCTGTTGACCGGGTTGGGCAGATGGAACCCGGCCGGATGGGCGACCCGCTCGTTGAAGTCCTCGAAACCGGGGACCACCCGGGAGATCCGGTCCCGGACGCTGCCGTAGTCCCGCTCGAACTCCTCCCACGGGATGTCCGGGGCGTCACCGAGGGTGCGGCGGGCCAGCCGGGAGATGATCGCGACCTCGCTGAGCAGTTCGTCGGAGGCCGGGGTGAGGCGTCCGCGGGAGGCGTGGACCATGCTCATGGAGTCCTCGACGGTGACGAACTGCTCGCCGCCCGCCTGGACGTCCCGGTCGCTGCGGCCCAGCGTGGGCAGGATCAGCGCGGTCTCCCCGCACACCGCGTGGGAGCGGTTGAGCTTGGTGGAGATGTGCACGGTCAGCCGGCAGCGGCGCATCGCCGCCTCGGTCACGTCGGAGTCGGGGGTCGCCCGGACGAAGTTGCCGGCCACGCCGAGGAAGAACTTCGCCCTGCCGTCCCGCATGGCCCGGATGGAGTTGACCGAGTCGTGGCCGTGCCGGGTGGGCGGGGTGAAGCCGAACTCCCGCTCCAGCGCGTCGAGGAACCGCTGCGGCACCTTCTCCCAGATGCCCATGGTGCGGTCGCCCTGGACGTTGCTGTGTCCGCGCACCGGGCACACGCCCGCGCCGGGCTTGCCTATGTTGCCGCGCAGCATCAGGAAGTTGACGATCTCGCGGATCGTCGGCACGCCGTGCTTCTGCTGGGTCACGCCCATCGCCCAGCAGACGATGACGCTCCTGGCGTTCAGGACCCGCTCGTGGATCTCCTCGATCTCCTCGCGGCTGAGACCGGTCGCGGCCAGGACGTCGTCCCAGGACGTCTTGCCGACGTGCTCGGCGAACGCCTCGAAACCGGTGCTGTGCCGACGGATGAAGTCGTGGTCCAGGACGGTGCCCGGGCGGGCTTCCTCGGCCTGGAGCAGCAGCAGGTTCAGCGCCTGGAACAGCGCCAGGTCGCCGCCGGCCCGGATGTGCACGAACTGGTCGGCGATCTTCGTCCCGCGGCCGACGATGCCGCGCGGCCGCTGCGGGTGCTTGAACCGGATGAGGCCCGCCTCGGGCAGCGTGTTGACGGCGACGACCTGGCCGCCGTTGCGCTTGGTCTCCTCCAGCGCCGTCAGCATGCGCGGGTGGTTGGTGCCCGGGTTCTGGCCGACGACGAAGACCAGGTCGGCGTTGTGGATGTCGTCCAGACTGACGCTGCCCTTGCCGATGCCCAGGGTCTCGTTCAGCGCCGATCCGCTGGACTCGTGGCACATGTTGCTGCAGTCCGGCAGGTTGTTGGTGCCGTACGCGCGGGCGAAGAGCTGGAGGAGGAACGCCGCCTCGTTGTTGAGCCGGCCCGAGGTGTAGAACAGGGCCTCGTCCGGGGAGTCCAGGCCGCGCAGTTCCCCGGCCATCAGGTCCAGGGCCTCGTCCCAGCCGATCGGCTCATAGTGCTCGGAACCCGGCCGCTTGACCATGGGTTCGGTGAGCCGGCCCTGCTGGTTCAGCCAGTAGTCGGACTTGCCGTTCAGCTCGTCGACGGTGTGCTGCGCGAAGAACTCACGGGTGACGCGGCGCGAGGTGGCCTCGTCGTTGATGTGCCTGGCGCCGTTCTCGCAGTACTCGTTGATGTGCCGCTTGCCCGGCTCCGGTTCCGGCCAGGCGCATCCCGGGCAGTCGATCCCCTTGCCCTGGTTGATGTTGAGCAGCGTCAGCATGGTCCGGCGGGGCGATGTCTGGCTCAGCGAGTACCGGAGTGCGTGCGTGACGGCCGGGACACCTGTCGCCCAGGTCTTGGGCGGCGTGACCTCCAGAGCGTCGTCCGTAGGGTCTTCCAGAACACTCATGGCCCGCCTGCTTTCCTTTCCGAACTGCACAGAAACAGCCGCGAATATGCGCCGCCGGAAAACTACGCCCGCCGTGGACCCGCGTCAAAAAGCTTTTTCCTTTCTCGTGATAGACCGCTTCTATCAGCCGCCTTGACTTTTCCCGGGAAAGCACTTCAGGATTTCTGGTCGTGGAGACTGGTTCAGCGACTTCCGACACGGCCGCCCGGCCCGAGCGCCCCGCCCACCAGGCCGGTGCGCCGCTGGTCGATCGATATGGCCGGATCCACACCGATCTACGGCTGTCCGTGCTCGACCGGTGCAATCTGCGCTGCTCGTACTGCATGCCGGCGGAAGGTCTGGAATGGCTCTCCCGTTCCGCGGTGCTCACCGATGACGAGATCCACCGGCTGGTCCGAATTGCGGTTTCTCGACTGGGTGTACGTTCCATTCGGGTCACCGGAGGTGAACCGCTGATTCGTCGGGGACTCCCCGGACTCGTCCACCGTATTTCCGCCCTCTCCCCCGCACCCGAGATCTCCCTCACCACGAACGGAATCGGCCTGGCGCGCCTGGCCGGACCGCTGCGCGCCGCGGGTCTCGAACGGGTGAACGTCAGTCTGGACACCCTGCGCCGGGAGCGGTTCCGCGAGATCACCCGGCGCGATCACCTGCACCGGGTACTGCGGGGGCTCACCGCGGCGCGGGACGCCGGGCTGCGGCCGGTGAAGATCAACACGGTGCTGGTGCGCGGTGTGAACGACGACGAGATCCTCGACCTGGTCTCCTACGCGGTCGACGGCGGATACCAGCTCAGATTCATCGAGTCCATGCCCCTGGACGCCCAAGGGGCCTGGGACCGCGAGCGGATGATCACCGCCGACGAGATCCTTGCCGTACTGGGCTCCCGTATGACGCTCCGTCCCCTGCCCCGGGCCGAGGGCGACACCGCGCCCGCCGAGGAGTGGCGCATCGCCGGAACGGACGCGGTCGTCGGGGTGATCGCCAGTGTCACCAGGCCCTTCTGCGGTTCGTGCAACCGGCTGCGGCTGACCGCCGACGGACAGTTGCGCACCTGCCTCTTCGCCACCGAGGAGTCCGACCTGCGCGGCCTGCTGCGCAAGGGCGCCGAGGACGAGGAGATCGCCGCCGCCTGGCGCCGCGCGGTGGCCGGCAAGGGCCGCGGGCACGACATCGGTGCCGCCGGCTTCCGGCAGCCGGACCGCCCCATGTCCGCCATCGGCGGCTGACCGCACGCTCCGGCGTCCCTTCCCCGGCCCCGACGGGCCCTCCCGCCAAGGAAGAAACCCGTGCTCGACCAATGGATCGCCGAGGCCGAACCCGGCCCCGGTTCCCGGAGCGCCGTCCCGGAGCTGCCGCGGACGACCGCCGCCGTCGCGCACACCGCGGCACGCCCCGCGGCACCGTCGGCCGCTTGCCCGGCCGGTCGCGCGGCCGGGCAAGCCGTCGACGGCGCACGGACCTCCCGGTCCGAGGCCCACCGCCGCCCGCGCGCCCTCGCCGGGCGGTGGGCGAGCGAGCACGCCGACACCCCTGAGGAGGCGTGACCATGAGCGTCGCGCACACACTGCCAGGCCCGCACCCCGTCGCTCCCCCGGCCGCCGAGCACCTTCCCTGGGCGACGGCCCGCGAGATCGCCGGCCGGACCGGTGCACCGCTGCCCGCGATCAGCCGGTCGCTGTCCGGCGCCGTGGGACACGCGCTGGCCGAACCCCTGACCGCGCTGACCGACCTGCCCGCCTTCGACACCTCGGCCATGGACGGCTGGGCCGTCTCCGGACCCGGCCCCTGGCGACTGGGCACCGGCGGCATCCTGGCCGGTGACGTCCCGCGGCCGCTGCGGACCGGCACCGCCCGGCCCATCGCCACCGGCGCGCCCGTCCCCGCCGGCGCCACCGCCGTGCTCCGCCGTGAGAACGGCACCGAGTCAGCCGGCCTGCTGCGCAGCGGTGCCCCGCTGCCGACCGGCCACGACATCCGCCACCGGGCCCAGGAGTGCGGCACCGGCGCGACGCTCCTCGACGCCGGGACCACGGTCACCCCGGCGGTCGCCGCGCTTGCCGCGGCGGCCGCGCACGACCGGCTGCGCGTACACCGGCAGCCGACCGTGCAGTTGGTGGTGACGGGCAGCGAACTCACCACGTCCGGAATCCCGTCGGCGGGGCGCGTTCGCGACGCGCTCGGCCCGCTGCTCGATCCCGCCCTGCGCTCCAGCGGCGCGTGGTGGTCCGGCCGGCATCCGGTCGGGGACGACCCGGACGCGCTGCGGGATCTTCTGCGGCACGCACCGGCCGACGTGATCATCACCACCGGCGGCACCTCCGCCGGGCCCACCGACCTGGTGCACGAAGCCCTCGACGCGGTCGGCGGCCGACTGCTGGTGGACTCCGTCGCCGTACGCCCCGGCCATCCCATGCTGCTGGCCGAACTCCCGCCCGCCGCCGACGAGTCGCCCCGCCGTCTGGTCGGGCTGCCGGGCAACCCGCTCGCCGCGGTCGCCGGCCTGGTGACGCTCGCCGTGCCGCTGCTGCGCCGGCTCGGCGGGCACCAGCCGGCCGAAGCCCGCCGCTGCTCCACGGCCGCCGCGTTCCCCGGGCACGCCCGCGACGTCCGCCTGGTGCCCGCGAAGATCGAGAACGGCCGCGCGGTTCCCCTCCCGTTCGACGGCCCCGCCATGCTCCGCGGCGTGGCACTCGCCGACGCGCTGGCGGCCGTACCACCGGGCGGCGTCCCGGCGGGCACCGACGTGGAAGTGCTCGATCTTCCCCGGTGACGCCGTGTGCCACGGCCCGCCTGGGACCCGCTCGGGATCCGTCGCGTCCGCGGCAGGTCGGCACACCGCGCCGGAGGCCGGTCCGCACCGACGGCACGGGGGCTGACAAGTCACCGTCATAATGACCGGGTGACATTCCCTTCCCCCCGCCCCGCGTCCGCGGGGCGGCGGCCGGTCGTCGTCGTGGGTGCCGGTCCGGCCGGGCTCACCGTCGGCAACATCCTGCGGGCCGCCGCCGTCGACTGCCTGGTCCTGGAGACCGAGAGCAGAAAGTTCATCGAGACGCGACCCCGAGCGGGCGTCATCGAGGAATGGGCGGTGCGCGGGCTCGACCGGCGCGGCCTCGCGCCCGGTCTGCCGGCGCGGGCGCAGGCGCACGAGGAGTGCGAGTTCCGCTTCGGCGGCGCACGGTACCGGCTCCCCTACCGTGAACTGACGGGACGTCATCACTATGTGTACCCGCAGCCGTTGCTGGTGACGGACCTCGTGCGCGAGTACGCCGATGTCCGGGGCGGCGACATCCGCTTCGGCGTGCGGGACGTACGGCTGCACGACCTGGACACGGACCACCCCTCGGTGTCGTACCTGTGCCCGGAGACCGGCGAACGCCAGGTCGTCCACTGTGACTTCGTCGCCGGCTGCGACGGGGCGCGCGGGGTGTCCCGGCGGGCGCTGCCCCCGGAACGGGCCCGGCTCGCGCGGCACGACTACGGCATCGGCTGGCTGGCGCTGCTGGCCGAGGCACCGCCGTCGGCCGACTGCGTGGTGTTCGGCGTCCATCCGCGCGGATTCGCCGGGCACATGGCACGCAGCCCGGAGGTCACCCGCTACTACCTCCAGTGCCCACCCGGCGACGACCCGGCCAACTGGCCGCACGAGCGGGTCTGGTCCGAACTGCGGGAACGGCTCGGCGCCGCGGGGGCGGCGCCGCTCGCGGAGGGCCGGCTGATCGAGAAGCGCGTGCTGGACATGCACAGCTACGTCGTGGGGTCCATGGCGTCCGGGCGGCTGTTCCTCGCGGGCGACGCGGCCCATCTCACCGCGCCGATAGCGGCGAAGGGCATGAACCTGGCCCTGCACGACGCCTTCCTGCTCGGCGACGCGCTCGTCGCCCACCTCACGACGGGCGACGCGAGCGGCCTTGCCGGTTACTCGGCGGCGTGCCTGCGACGGGTGTGGGACTACCAGGAGTTCTCCGAGTGGCTGTCCGGCATCTATCACGGCACCGCGTCGGGCGACCCGTACCACGCGGGCACCGCCCTGGCCCGGCTGCGCCGGCTGTTCACCTCGCCGGCCGCGGCGACGGCGTTCGCGGAGCAGTATCTCGGCGCCGCCGCCGCGTTCTGACCGGGCCCCGCCGTCCGGCGGGGCTCAGTCCGCCGTCCCGGAGCGGGTTTCGCCGAGCCGGTGGTCCGCCACGTCCAGCGCCTCGGTCACCAGGCGGCTCAGATGGTCGTGGCGGAGCGAGTAGACCACGCGGCGGCCCTCCTTGCGGGTGTCCACGAGGCCGGCCAGCCGCAGCCGGGCCAGATGCTGGCTGACCGCGGGACGGGCGGCGCCGCACACCTCGGTGAGCGTGGTGACGTCGGCCTCGCCCGACGTGAGGGCGTGCAGCAGGGTGAGCCGGGTCCGGTCGCCGAGCAGCGCGAGCAGGTCGGCGGCGACCGCGAACTGTTCCTCGCCCGGGGTACGCGGGTGCGCATGCTGCGCAGGTGATAGGTGCAAGCGTGCGCTCATACGCACATAATGGCTCCGTGGACGTCGTGCGTCCACTCACGCGCACCGGAAGGGGATCCACGTGAGCGACCGGCACCAGCACGACCACGGGCACGAGCACGACCGCGGGCCCGACCACGGACACGAGCGCGGCCACGGGCGTGAGGGCGGGCCCGATCACGAGCGCGGGCACGGGCATGAGGGCGGGCCGGGAGCCGGGCAGGCGCGGGCGCACGGCCACGGCCACGACTACCCGCACGGGCCCGCACCCGGGCATGGCCACGCCCCCAGCCACGAGCACGGCCACGACCACGGGCGCTCCCGGCCGGTTTCCGGTCTGCGGCACCGCCTCGGGCATCTCCTGACCCCGCATTCCCACGACACCGGCGACAAGCTCGACGCGGCCCTGGAGGCGTCGACGCGTGGCATGCGCGCGCTGTGGGTGTCCCTGGCGGTGCTGGGCGTGACCGCGCTCGTGCAGGCCGGGGTGGTGGTCGTGTCCGGGTCGGTGGCACTGCTCGGCGACACGGCGCACAACACGGCGGACGCGCTGACCGCCGTGCCGCTCGGCATCGCGTTCGTGCTCGGCCGCCGCGCCGCCAACCGGCGCTTCACCTACGGTTACGGCCGCGCCGAGGATCTGGCGGGCATCGCCATCGTGCTGACCATCGCCGCGTCCGCGGCCTTCGCGGCATGGACGGCGGTCGACCGGCTGCTCGACCCGCGTCCGCTGCACCATGTGCCGGCCGTGGCCGTGGCCGCCCTGATCGGGTTCGCGGGCAACGAGTGGGTGGCCCGCTACCGGATCCGGGTGGGACGGGAGATCGGCTCCGCCGCGCTCGTCGCCGACGGGCTGCACGCCCGCACCGACGGCTTCACGTCACTGGCCGTGCTGGTGGGCGCCGCCGGGTCCGCGCTGGGCTGGCGACTGGCCGACCCGCTGGTGGGGCTGGCAATCACCGCGGCCATCGCGCTGGTCCTGCGGGACGCCGCGCGCGAGGTGTTCCGGCGGGTACTGGACGCCGTCGACCCGGCGCTGGTGGACCGGGCCGAGCAGGCGTTGCGGGAGGTGCCGGGGGTGCGCGGGGTGGGCGAGTTGCGGCTGCGCTGGATCGGGCACCGGCTGCGGGCGGAGGTGGCGATCGTGGTGGACGGCGACGCCACGGTGCGGCGGGCGCACGCGATCGCGGTCGACGCCGAGCACGCCCTCCTGCACGCCGTCCCGAAGCTCACCGCGGCCCTGGTGCACGCCGATCCTGCGCCGCTGCCCGGCGAGGCGGACCCGCACCGGGTGCTGGCGCACCATCTGACGGCCTGAACTCAGGCGACGCCCAGCCCCTCCAGGACCACGGCGCCCGGCAGCTGGGCGAACGCCTTGCCCGGCACCAGCAGTTTGCCGCGCCTGCGTCCGCTGCCGACCAGGACGTAGGGCAGGTCGACGACGGCGCAGTCCACCAGCACCGTCCAGTCGGCGGGCAGCCCGACCGGGGTGATGCCGCCGTACTCCATGCCGGTCTCCCCGGTCGCCGTGTCCATCGAGGCGAAGGAGGCTTTGCGGGCGCCCAGTCGGCGGCGGACGGTCCCGTTCACGTCGACCCGGGTGGTGGAGAGCACCACGCACGCCGCCAGGGTCGCCCCGCCGCCCCGCCTGCCCGCGACGACCACACAGTTCGCGGACCGCTCCAGCAGGTCACGGCCGTAGTGCTCGACGAAGACGGCGGTGTCCGCCCACTCGGGTTCGGTGTCGACGTACACGATCTGGTCGGCGGGGACGCCGCCGCGCCAGTTGCGCACGGCCTCGGCGACCGGAGCGGCCAGGTCGTCGAGGCAGTCCGGAGCGGGGAGGGCGGTGTCGAAGTCTCCGATGGGTGCGCGCATGCCCGCACGCTAACAGCCCGGCGGGACGGCGACGGAACGGCCGCCGGCGGCCGAACGGCGGCGCGCGGGCGGGCAAAACCGCGGCCCGACGGCCGGGCAACGGGACGGCGGCCCGCGCACGGGCGGCGGCCCGGCGACCGGACGAGGACCCGCGGACAGGACCGCGGCCCGGCTTCGGGATCAGCCCACGGGCGGGACGGAGACGGCCATCACCATCTCCATCGGTACGTCGCCGTCGTTGCCGTAGGTGTGCGCCGTGCCGGCGTCGAAGGACGCGCTCGCGCCGGCCGGGACGCGGTGCTCGACCCCGTCGACGGTGAGCGTCAGCTCCCCCGCCGTGACGTGGACGAGTTCCACCGTGCCCACGGGGTGCGGATCGGAGGCGCTGCTCTCGCCCGGCATCAGCCGCCAGTCCCACATCTCCAGCGGGCCGGGGGCTTCGGCGCCCGCGAGGAGCCGGTTGTAGCTGCCGGCGTCGGTGTGCCAGAGCCGTACGGCCCGTTCGGCGGGGACGATCCGGACCATGGGGCCCTGCGCATAGTCGAGCAGCGTGGTGATGCTGATCCCGAGCGCGTCACCGATCTTCACGACCGTGCCGAGGCTGGGGTTGGTACGGGCCTGCTCGATCTGGATGAGCATGCCGCGGCTGACCCCCGCCCGGGCGGCGAGCGTGTCCAGGGTGAAGCCGCGCTCGGTGCGCCAGCGCTTGACGTTGCGCGCCAGTGACTGGGTCAGCAGATCGAGGTCCGACACGATGAGTCCTGGCTTTCCCAGCAGGTCCATTATTTTGAATGATGCAGTTTACTCGACTGCACTACGCTGAGATGCACCCGAGCGTTCACCGAACTGTACTGCGAGGCGGCCCGTGACGGCATGCTTCGCCCCGGCCACGCGCCTCCCGTGGGGGGCTCGCCGACTTCGGCGACGGGGTGCCCGGTCCGGTCAGCCGTCGGAGTCGAGTTCGGCGAGCCGGGCCACGGCCTCCTCGTCGAGGTCGCCCAGTGCCAGCAGTTGCTCCGGGGTGATGCCGGCCGGGATGGGCACCGGGGCGGGTGTGCGCAGCGGGGGCTGCCAGCCCTCGTCGGGCGTCCAGCGCCGTACCACCCGGGCGGGCGCGCCCGCCACCACGGCGTGGTCGGGCACCGCGCCGCGCACGACCGCGCCGGCCGCGACCACCACGTTCCGGCCGAGCCGCGCGCCCGGCAGGATCACGGCACCCGTCCCGATCCAGCATCCGGGCCCGATCGCCACCGCCTCCATCCGCGGCCACTGCCGGCCGATGGGCTGGTGCGGGTCGTCGTACGAGTGGTTGGTGGACGTGACGTACACGTACGGCCCGAAGTAGCAGTCGCTGCCGATGGTGACCGTCGTGTCGGCGATGACGTGGCTGCCGCGGCCGAGGACGACCCCGTCGCCGATGCGCAGGATCGGCTCGGGGCCGAGGTCGAGGTCCGGCATCAGGCCCGCGGTCAGGGTGACCTGTTCGCCGACGATGCAGTGGGCGCCCAGGTGGATCCAGGGTTCGCCGAAGACCGTGCCGAGCGGGAAGGCGAGTCTGGTACCTGTTCCCATCGCGCCGAAGCGCAGCCGCCCGGGGTGCTCGGCGGTGACGGAGCCCACGCGCTGCGCCCAGGCCCAGCCCGCCTGGACGACTCGCTGGGCGAGGCGGCGCCCCCAGGACGAGAACGTGTTCTTGGGCTTCGGCACCCGCTCACGGTACTCAGCGCGCACCGCGGCCATGAGCCGGTACCGCTGTGATCTTCGCCCTACCGGGTGGCGTACGGTGCCGGTGAACTTCCCCCGGCAGACCGAAACTTCCCTCGCCGGACAGCGGCAGACAGAACGGTGGACACACATGACGCACAGGGCGCTGATCGTGGGCATCGGCGGCAAGGAACCCCGGATCGACGAAGGGGTGTTCGTGGCCCCCACCGCGTCGGTCGTCGGTGACGTGACGCTGCGCGCGGGTGCGAGTGTCTGGTACGGCGCGGTGGTGCGCGGCGACGCCGAGCGGATCACCGTCGCGGCGGGCGCGAACATCCAGGACAACGTCACGCTGCACGCCGACCCCGGCTTCCCGGTCAGCATCGGGGAGCGGGTCTCCGTCGGGCACAACGCCGTCGTGCACGGGGCGACCGTGGCGGACGACTGCCTGATCGGGATGGGGGCGACCGTGCTGAACGGGGCGGTGATCGGGGCGGGTTCGCTGGTCGCCGCGCAGGCGCTGGTGCCGCAGGGAATGACGGTCCCGCCGGGATCGCTGGTCGCCGGGGTGCCCGCGAAGGTGAAGCGGGAACTCACGGACGAGGAGCGGCAGGCGGTGACGCTGAACGGCACCCTGTACACAGGGCTGGCCGCGGCGCACCGCGAGGTGCACGAGTAGAAGCGAGGTGCACGAGCAGGACGGCGGCGGGACGGACCGGAGCCGGTACGGCCGACGCCGGCGGCGTGCGAAGCGGACGGGCACGGACCGCTTGCCCGTGAGTCCCGTCCGTCCCCCGAGGAGCCACGTCCGGCTTCTCCTCGGGGCGCGCCTCACTCGTTGGCGGGTACCGGCTCCGCCTCGGCCCGGGACTCCTGTGCCTTCTGCCCGGCCTTCTTCGCCCGGCGCCTGAGCACCAGCATCGAGGTCAGGCCGATCAGGACCGCCGCCACCAGGCCCAGCCAGGAGAACTTGCTCAGCCAGCTCTCGGCGACCACACCGACGTAGTAGATGACGGCTGTGGTGCCGCCGGCCCAGCAGACACCGCCGAGGACGTTGGCGATCAGGAACTTCCAGTACGGCATGTGGAGCACGCCCGCGAGCGGGCCGGCGAAGATCCGCAGCAGGGCGACGAAACGGCCGAAGAACACCGCCCACATGCCCCACTTCTCGAAGGACCGCTCGGCGGTGGCGATGTGTCCCTCGCTGAAGTGCCTCGGGAACTTCTTGCCGAGCCAGGCGAGCAGCGGACGGCCGCCCTTGCGGCCGATGAGATAGCCGATCGAGTCGCCGACGACGGCACCGAGCGTCGCACAGGCACCCAGGACGAACGGGTTGACACCGGAGTGCTGCGAGGAGAGCAGCGCCGCCGACACCAGGACGATCTCACCCGGCAGCGGGATACCCAGGCTCTCCACGCCGATGATGAGGGCCACTACGGCGTAGACGGCCACCGCGGGCACGGTGTCGAGCCATTCCTGGACGTGCAACGCCGGTTCCTTCCCTGTCGGGTCCCTGCTTCACGGGGCGGTGTCCACCGCACGCCCCCCCGTGCAGGCTACCCGCTCGCCGCCATGAGCGGTCGCACGTACCGGTCCGCGGCACCGTCCCGCCGACGGTCCTTCGGTTTTCGGACATCCCCCGGTCACACGGAACGGGAAAGCTCCGGGCGGATTCCCCGCCTCGCACCCAGGTCCCCGCCGCGCGGCCCGATGCGGAAGGACGACGTATCCCGTGTCCTCAGTCCCCACCGTCCCGGCCGGAGCCTCCCCACTCCGGCCGGAAGCTCCCACGCTCGGCTCCGCGGCACCCGTGCCCGGACCCGAGCCCGTCCCACCCGGGGCCGAGCCGTCCGTACCCGGATCCGAGCCGCCCGCGCTCGGGGCCGAGGCACCGGCGCTCGGAGCCGGGCCGTCCCCGTTCGGGGCCGACGCGCTCACGCGTCCGGTGCCGTTCATGGCGACCCGCCCGGTCCGGCTGGCGCTGTGCCTGAGCCCCCTCCTGCTGGTGGGGATCTGGGGACTGGCCAACCGTCCCCTCGTGTACGAGGGTGCCTCCCGGCTGGCCGCGGCCGACCCGGGTTGGCTGCTGGCCGGGGTCGCCTTCAACTGCCTGGGCTGGATCGCGGCCTCCTGCGTCCGGCAGGGCGCCCTGCCGGACCGGCTGCCGCCGGGACTCCTGCTGGCCTCGCAGTTCGCCGCCGGGGCCGCGAACCACGTGCTGCCCGCGGGCCTCGGCGCGCACGCCGTCACCCTGCGCTTCCTGCGGGGCCGTGGCATTCCGCTCGACCGGGCCACCGCGTCGATCGCCCTGTACTCCCTGGTGAAACCGGTGGCCAAGACGCTGGTGCTGCTGGCGTTCCTGCTGGCCTCGCCCGCCGGGCGACGGCTCGGCGACCTCGTCCCGGACGGGCGCACCCTGATCGCGGTGGCCGCCGTCGCGGGCACCTGTGTCGCCGTGGCGGTCCTGCTGGTCACGGTCGTACGGCCGCTGCGCCGCCCGCTGACCGGTCTGCTGCGCACCGCCCTCGCCGACGCGCGCCGGCTGCACACCCGGCCCTGCCGGGTCCTCGCGCTGTGGGGCGGGGCGGCGGCGATGCCGCTGCTCCAGGCGTGCGTGCTCGCCTCGGTCGGGACCGCGCTCGGACTGCCGGTGCCGTGGACGCACGTGGTCGTCGCGTTTCTGGCCGCGGGCACCGCCGTGGGGGCCGTGCCCGCGCCCGGCGGTCTCACGGTGGACGCGGCGGTGGTGTTCACGCTGGTGGCGTTCGGCTCGCCGGTCGCCGTCGCCACGGCGACCGTCATCGGATTCCGGGTGGTCACGGACTGGCTGCCGCTGCTGCCGGGGGCCCTGGTGCTGTCGGCGCTGATCCGCGCCAAGGTGCTGTGAGGGCCGCTCGGCGACGACGCGGAACCGCGTCCCGCGCGTGGGGACGAGGACCGCGACCGGCGGAACGGCAGTGCGGGCGGCGGGACTTCGGCGCGGCACGCCGGACCACCGCACCGCGCCCGTCGGCATCGGCATCGGCATCGGCCCAGTCGGCCGGACAGCGGGACCGTCCGTCGGAAAGGGGACGGGACCGGCGGCGAAGCAGAGGGTCGGGCCGGTGAGTCCCGGAGTGCCCCGCGGTGCTCGTGTCGTCGGCGGCCCCTGCACGGAGCGTCTCACCCACGGCCGTGCGAGGGCTCGGCCGCGGGGACGGGGTGCGGGGATGAGGCATTGGGTTTCCAACTACCGCTGTCCTACGGGTGAGTTGCTTCCGATCCCGGTCCACAGCCCGCTCCCATGCTGCTCTCGGCCCGCTCTCATCCTCGTGCGCCAGCATGGCCGCATGATCGCCCCCCACTCCTCATCCGCCTCCCCCTCCCCTCGTCCCGTACGCAAAGCGGTCGTTCCGGCCGCCGGGCTCGGTACCCGGTTCCTGCCCGCGACGAAGGCGACGCCCAAGGAGATGCTGCCGGTCGTCGACAAGCCGGCCATCCAGTACGTCGTCGAGGAGGCCGCTGCGGCCGGGCTCGATGACGTACTGATCGTGACCGGACGCCACAAGCGCGCCATCGAGGACCACTTCGACAGCGCCTTCGAGCTGGAGCAGGCGCTCGCGACCAAGGGCGACACCGTGCGCCTGGACGCCGTGCGCGATCCTGCGCGGCTCGCGGACATCCACCACATCCGCCAGGGCGACCCGCTGGGCCTCGGCCACGCCGTCTCCTGTGCCCGCCGGCACGTCGGCGACCAGCCCTTCGCGGTGCTCCTCGGCGACGACCTGATCGACCCGCGCGAGACCCTGCTCAGCCGCATGCTGGAGGTGCGCGACCGGTACGCGGGCAGCGTGGTCGCCCTCATGGAGGTCGACCCGGCCCAGTTCCACCTCTACGGCTGCGCCGCCGTCGAGCCGACCGGCGAGGACGGTGTCCTGAAGGTGACCGGCCTCGTGGAGAAGCCCGCGCCCGCGGCCGCCCCCAGCGCCTACGCGGTCATCGGCCGGTACGTCCTGGACCCGGCCGTCTTCGACGCCCTGGAGCGCACCGGGCCCGGCCGCGGCGGGGAGATCCAGCTGACCGACGCCCTCCAGGAACTCGCCGCGGCCGGCACGGTGCACGGTGTCGTCTTCGACGGCCTGCGCTACGACACCGGGGACAAGGCGGACTACCTGCGCACAGTGGTGCGGCTGGCCTGCGACCGGCCGGACCTGGGGCCCGAGTTCGTGGCCTGGCTCAAGGAGTTCGTCGCGGGGCTGCCGGGCGGCGACGCCGGACGGACGGAGCGACATCGGGCCGCCTGAGCGACCCCTGCCCGGGAAGCGATCAGGGTTCCACCCGCGGATCGGTCAAGGGTCCACCCGCTCGACCGCCGGCCCGGCCCGGCTCACCCCAGGCCGCCACCACCGCGGCGAGCGACGGATTCGGTACGTACCTGACAAAGTCCGGTGACGAATCATGCTCCGCGCGGCACTAGGGTTGCTGCCCATGTGGCCAGGACAGCAGCCGCCGGGGGGCGAGCAGAACCCGCAGAACAACCCGTATCAGCAACCGGGTTACCAGCAGCCGAATCCTTACACGCAGCCCGGCTACCAGCAGCCCGACCCGTATGCGCAGCAGCCGCACTGGGGGACGCCCGCGCCCGTCGGGGCGCCCCAGCCGCCCCGGCCGCCGCAGGGAGGCGGCGGGAACCACACGAAGCTCATCGCGATCGTGTCGGCGACGGCGGTGGTCCTCGCCGCCTGCGTGACGGGATTCCTGGTGCTGGGCGGCGGCAAGGACGGCAAGGCGGACGGCGGCGGGGCAGGCGGGAACGCCGGCCGGCCGCGGCGGACCCGACGACGGCCGCGACCGTGACATCGGGCACGGACGGCGATCCGCACGGCGACGCGACCGAGCAGCCGCTCGTCGCGGGCTGGAAGACGGTCGTCAACCCGAAGTGGGGCACGGCCTTCGACGTGCCCGCGGACTGGCAGGTCGGCACCCCCCGCTCCCTCGTCGGCTTCGAGGACCGCAAGTCGCCCGACGCCAAGCCGCTGATCGCGATGTCGGCACCGGCCACGTACAAGTCGCAGTGGTGCACCTCCGACGACGACAAGGACGGCCGGAGCGACGACACACCCCTGGCCGTGGCGGGCACCAAGGGCGAGAACGGCGCCAGGAATCCGGGCGACGCGGCGGTCAAGAGCGTGCCCTGGTGGGTCTACGGCGGCTACACGCAGCCGGACAAGAAGAGCGTCACCCAGGACGAGAAGGCCACCGACTACACCACCACGTCGGGCGTCGAGGGCGCCTACGCCTGGGCGAGTTCGACCGGCACCCCGCGCACCGGCAAGTGCGCCAGCGACGGCAAGGCGATCACGTTCGCGTTCCGGAACGCGGCCGACGACATCGTGTCCTTCGACCTCTACGCCGCCAAGGGCGTGGACGGGGAGGTCGGCACGGCGACCATCATGAAGATCCTCAGCACGGTGCGGATGCACGGCGAGCCGACGGGGCCCTGACCGCGGACCGGACCGGACGTCCGCGTCGCGTCCCGGCCCGCGGACACAGGCCGGAAGGGCCGCCGTGGATGTCCGGCCGAGGGGCTACGGCGGATGTCCGGCCGGGAAGCCGTCGCGGATGTCCCGTGGCTCGCCGGACGGCGGCCGTCAGCCGATGCCGAACGCTCCCTCGGGGGGCTCGGGCGACGGTACGGCCTCCGCGTCCGCGACCGGCCGGGCCGCGCCGATGAACTCCCGTAGCGCGGCGCCGTGTTCCACCCGGGCCGGGAAGGCGTCGGCGGCGGTCCGCCGGGCCACCGCGGCCGTGTCCGGGGGCCGGTGCGAGGCGACGAGCACCGCGTTGCCGAACCGGCGGCCGCGCAGCACGCCCGGCTCGGCGATCAGCGCCAGTTCCTCGAAGACGGCCGCGAACGTGGCGAGTTGGGAGCGGAGGAAGGCGAACGGCGCGGCGTCGGCCAGATTCGCCAGGTAGCAGCCGCCGGTGCGCAGCACGCGCTCGGCCTCGCGGGCATAGCCGAGCGAGGTGAGGTGCGCCGGGACCCGGGAGCCGCCGAAGACGTCGGCGACCAGTACGTCCGCCGTGTCGTCGGGGGCCGCTTCCAGCCAGGTTCGGGCGTCGGCGGGGTGCAGGGCGATGCCGGCGCCGGCCGGGACCGGCAGGTGCTCGGTGACCAGGGTGAGCAGGCCCCGGTCGGCCTCGACGACGTCCTGCCGTGAACCCGGCCGGGTCGCCGCCACGTACCGGGGCAGCGTGAGCGCTCCCCCGCCGAGGTGCACCACGGCCAGCGGCCGGCCCGGCTCCGCCACCGCGTCCAGCACGTGCCCGAGCCGCCGCGCGTACTCGAACTCCAGATGCGTGGGCTCGTCCAGGTCGACGTACGACTGCGGCGCCCCGTCGACCGTCAGCAGCCAGGCCCGCGCCCGGTCGACGTCGGGCATCAGCTTCGCGGTGCCGTGGTCGGTGGTGCGGACGACGGGTATGGGTTCGCTCACATCCCCATTGTGCCGGTCCCGGGTGCGCCCCGGGCCGGGCCCGGCCTCCCCCGGACGGGGCACCGGACCCGGCCGCCTCGCCGACCCGGTGGGTCGGCGAGGCGGCGGCCGTCAGCCGACGGAGGTCACGGTCCCGGCGCCCACCGTCCGGCCGCCCTCGCGGACCGCGAACCCGAGGCCGGGCTCCAACGGGACCGCACGGCCCAGCTCGACCGTCATGGTGACGGTGTCGCCGGGCCGCGCGACCGCCGTCGCGCCGAGGTCCACGTCCCCGACCACGTCCGCGGTGCGGATGTAGAACTGCGGCCGGTAGCCGGTCGACACCGGGGTCCGCCGGCCTCCCTCGCGCGCCGACAGGACGTACACGCGCGCGACGAAGCGGCGGCTCGGTACGACGCTGCCGGGCCGCGCCACGACGTGCCCGCGCCGCACCGCGTCGCGGGGCACCCCGCGCAGCAGCAGCGCCACGTTGTCCCCGGCCTGCGCCTCCTGCATCGGCTTGCCGAAGGTCTCCAGGCCGGTGACGACCGTCTCAAGACCGACGCCGGGCACCTCGACCCGGTCGCCGACGTGCAGCGTGCCGCGCTCCACCGCGCCGGTGACCACGGTGCCCCGGCCGGTGATGGTGAGCACGTTCTCGACGGGCAGCAGGAACGGCGCGTCGAGGTAGCGCTCCGGGACGGGCACATAAGTGTCCACCGCGTCCAGCAGCGCCTCGATCGCGGCGGTCCAGCGCGGGTCGCCTTCGAGGGCCCTGAGCCCGGAGACCCGTACGACGGGCACGGAGTCACCCGGGTAGCCCTGCGCGGTGAGCAGCTCGCGGACCTCCAGTTCTACGAGGTCGGTCAGCTCCTCGTCGCCGGCGTCGGCCTTGTTGAGGGCGACGACGATGTGGTCGACACCCACCTGCCGGGCCAGCAGCACGTGCTCGGCGGTCTGCGGCATGATCCCGTCGACCGCGGAGACGACGAGGATGGCCCCGTCCAGTTGCGCGGCGCCGGTCACCATGTTCTTGACGTAGTCGGCGTGACCCGGCATGTCGACGTGCGCGTAGTGACGGGTGTCGGTCTCGTACTCGACGTGCGCGATGTTGATGGTGATGCCCCGCGCCGCCTCCTCCGGAGCGCGGTCGATGCGGTCGAAGGGCACGTAGCGGGTGCCGCCGCCGCTGCCGCGCTCGGCCAGGACCTTGGTGATGGCGGCGGTCAGGGTGGTCTTGCCGTGGTCGACGTGGCCCATGGTGCCGATGTTCAGGTGCGGCTTGGTGCGCACGTATGCCGTCTTGGGCATGGCTGTACCTCGAAAGCCTCGGAAGTGAAGACGGGGACCCCGGCAAGGCACCGACCCTCCCCCTGCGGGGTCCGCCGGACGATCCGGAGAGGGTCAGCTTCGGGCGCCGTCGACGGCCACGACGATCGGGACGGCAGCCTTCGCAGCATCCGCGACCGCGGATGCTGCGAGGAGGAAGGCGTGCCGGAACATGACGTCGAGCATCGCCGACGCGGTGTCCCGCGTCGAATGGTTTTCCGGCGCGCGGTCCCGCACCCGACGGCCGGCCGTCCGGTACGGGCCCGACGGCCGGCCGTCCGGTACGGGCCCGAGGGCCGGCCGTCCGATGCGGGCCCGACGGCCGGCCGTCCGATGCGGGCCCGACGGCCGGTGTCCCGGCCGGATCTGACGGTTCGTCCCGGGACGCGCGGCCGGGCAGCGGCGGCGGGACGTGACGGTGACCGGCATGAGACGGTCCGTGCGGCGATCGGACACCTTCGTCGGTTACTGTCACCGGCATGCTCGATGCCACCAACCGCTCTGGGGGCACCGCCGCGGCCTCACCCCGGGCCACCGCCACCGAGCCGGCCGTCGCAGGCTCCGCGACGACGGCCGCCGCGCCCCTCACGCGCGCGGGATGCGCGGCTCGCTGCCTGCGCGTGTTGCTGTCGCCCTGGTCGCGGCTTTCCCTGCTCGTGGCGCTGCTCGCGGCGTCCGCCGCGGCCGTGCTGCTGTTCGAGCCGCAGAAACTGCTCACCCACGGCTGGCCGCCGCAGCTCGGCGGGGCCGCCGCCGCGACCGTGTTCGCGGTGGCCTACGGGCTGTGCACGGTGGCGTTCGTGCCGCGTCCGCTGCTGAACCTGGCGGCGGGTGCCCTGTTCGGCTCGCAAGTGGGACTCGGCACGGCCCTCGTGGGCACGGTGCTGGGTGCCGGTGTCGCGTTCGGACTGGGCCGGGTGCTGGGTCAGGACGCGCTCCGGCCGCTGCTGCGGGGGCGCCTGCTGCGGGCGGCCGACGGTCAGCTCAGCCGGCACGGCTTCCGCTCGATGATGGCGGCACGGCTGTTCCCGGGCCTGCCCTTCTGGGGGGTGAACTACTGCGCCGCCGTCTCCCGGATGGGCTGGTCGGCGTTCCTGCTCGCGACGGCGCTCGGCTCGATCCCGAACACCGCCGCGTACGTCGTGGCGGGCGCGCGGGCCTCGGCGCCGACGTCGCCCGCCTTCCTGATCGCGATGGCGTGCATCGCCGTACCGGCGCTCGCGGGTGCCGTGGTGGCCTGGCGCAAGCGTCACCACCTGCGCACGCGCTGAACCGTCCGACGGCCTGTCGGACGCCCCGTCGAACAGCCGGTCGGGGGTGATCACCGGCCGCCCGTGGTGGTGAACACCTTCACATCCGCCGCGAGGCGAGCGGCGGCCCGGCGGCCGTCACCACCCTTGTCCGGTCCCGTGTTCCCCGCCGAACCCCTGTGCAGTGCCCGTCACTTCGGGACGCTACGCTGTGCCCTCACACGCAAGATCACCACATTCCCCGACTTCCCCGATCCGCACTTGGACGTCTCACCTCCATGTCTTGGTTTGAATCCCTCATCCTCGGACTCGTCCAGGGGCTGACCGAATTCCTCCCCGTCTCCTCCAGTGCGCATCTCCGCCTGACCGCGGCTTTCTCCGGCTGGAAGGACCCGGGCGCGGCCTTCACGGCGATCACCCAGATCGGCACGGAGGCCGCGGTGCTGATCTACTTCCGCAAGGACATCGGCCGGATCGTGTCGGCCTGGTTCCGGTCACTGTTCGACAAGGCGATGCGGCACGACCACGACGCGCAGATGGGCTGGCTGGTGATCGTCGGCTCGATCCCGATCGGGCTGCTGGGTGTGACGCTCAAGGACCAGATCGAGGGGCCGTTCCGCGATCTGCGGATCACGGCGACCATGCTGATCGTCGTCGGCCTGGTCATAGGCTTCGCGGACCGGCTCGCGGCCCGCGACGAGAAGGGCGGCCGGCACCGCGCCCCCAAGCAGCGCAAGGGCCTGGAGGACCTGGGCGTACGGGACGGCCTGATCTACGGCCTGTGCCAGGCGTGCGCGCTCATCCCGGGGGTCTCCCGCTCCGGCGCCACGATCAGCGGCGGTCTGTTCATGGGATACCGGCGGGAGTCCGCCGCCCGGTACTCGTTCCTGCTCGCCGTCCCGGCCGTCCTCGCCTCCGGGGCGTTCGAGCTGAAGGACGCGATGAGCAGCGACCACATCGCCTGGGGACCGACCCTGCTCGCGACGGTGATCGCCTTCGCCTCGGGGTACGCGGTGATCGCCTGGTTCATGAAGTTCATCTCGTCCAAGAGCTTCATGCCGTTCGTCTACTACCGGGTGGTGCTCGGCATCGTCATCATCGCCCTGGTCACGGCAGGTGCGCTGAGCCCGCACGCGGCCGAGTCGGCGGGCTGACGCCCGGCACCCCCTGACCGCCGGATCACCCCGGCGGGCCGGCGCCGGTCGTCCGGGCAGGCCGCACCCGTGACCGACTCCATACGGTCTGCGTATCTGTGCGGTAGCGCAGTGTCAGTGCTTGCCCCTAGGCTTGTCCGCATGTCCCCCGATTCCGTGTTCCCTGGTTCCGTGCGGTCCGCCGCCGAGGTGAACGAACAGATCCGGGCGCTGTGGCTGCGTGCGGGCGGATCCTTGTCGGCCCAGGAGCGCGCGGAGTACGAGTTGTTGGTGGTCGAGTGGGCCGAGGCCATCCGCGGCGAGATCATCGAGGCGGCCTGAGATTCCGGGCCGCGCGCCGGCCCCGGCCCGCCCGCCGAGATCCGCGCCGACCCGGCCCGAAGGCCCAGGGCGGCACGGCCGCCACCCGATCGGCCGGGTCCTCGCCACGCCTCGGCAGCCGCCGTACGGTCGGCCGCTACCGGCCGCCCGCCACCCGCAGCACCGCACCCGTGGTGTACGAGGCGTCCGGGGACATCAGCCAGGAGATCGCGGCGGCGATCTCCGCCGCCCGCCCTGGGCGGCGCAGCGGGATCGAGGCGGCCATGCGGTGTGCGCGGTCCGGGTCGCCCATCGTCGCGTGCATCTCCGTGTCGATCGCCCCGGGGGCGACCGCGTTGACCCGGATGCCGTCCGGGCCCAGTTCCTTCGACAGGCCCAGGGTGAGGGTGTCGATGGCGGCCTTGGTCGCCGCGTAGTGGACGAACTCACCGGGGCTGCCGAGCGTGGCGGCTCCGGACGAGACGTTCACGATCACACCGCTCCCCCGCCCCGTCATGAGGCGGGCCGCACGGCGTGAGCACAGCAGCGTGCCGAGGAGGTTGACCTCGACGACCCGGCGCAGATCAGCGGGGTCCGCGTCGGCCAGCCGCCCCAGCGGACCGGTCACCCCCGCGTTGTTCACCAGCCCGGTGACGGGACCCAGACTTTCCTCCGCCGTGTCGAACAGCCGCTCCACGTCGGCTTCCACGGCGGTGTCCGCGCGTACGGTGGTGCAACGGGCCCCCGCCGCCCGCACCCCTCGGGCGACCGACTCGGCCGCCGCCGCGTCCCGGACGTAGCCGACGACCAGGTCGTGACCGTCCGCCGCGAGCCGCAGACAGGTCGCGGCACCGATCCCGCGGCTGCCGCCGGTGACGACGGTGACGGGGCGTGTCATGGAAGCCTCCTGGTGACGCCGGTGACGCATACGATGCGAAGATCACTCACTCTACGGGCGGGCGGAGGCGCGATCACCCGTGGGCGGGAGAGCCCCCTGGACCGCGGGGCCTCACAGCCCGGGGACATGCACCTCATGGTCCGAGGACATGCGCCTCGCCTCATCGTCCGAGGACATGCGAGAGCCCCGTGGGCGGACCGGATCGCCCCGGGCGGCGCGCGCGCAGGACCGCGTCGTGGGTGTGGTGGGTGCCGGCCGGTGCGGGAGTGGGGCGCGGGCGGATCTCGTCGACCAGCACGGTCCAGTCCGGGCCGAGGAGCCGGGCGATGTCGGCGGGCCGGTAGTAGTCGCCGGGATCGAAGCCCTGCTCAGGGCGCGGGGTCAGGCCGGCGCGGTCATGGGTGGCGAAGATCAGGGTGCCGCCGGGCGCGACGGCGTCGAGCAGGCCGCGCAGCACGATGTGCCCCGGCTGGTACCGGAGCGGGAAGTAGTGGACGGACACCAGGTCGAACGCGCCTGCCGGGGGCGGTGCGGCGGTCAGGTCGGCCCGGGTCCACACCACGTGACCGGCGGTGTCGGGGGCCGCGGCGGCGGCTCGTTGCAGGGCGGTCGGGGCGATGTCGACGGCGGTGACCTGCCAGCCGCGCCCGGCCGGCCAAGACGCGTCGGCGCCCTCGCCGCAGCCCACGTCGAGCGCGCGCCCGGGCGGCAGTGCGGCGGCCTCGGCGACGAGCACCGCGTGGGGGGCACCGCTGAAGACCCGCTCACGGCTGCGGTACATCTCGTCCCAGGAGTGGGTGTCCACGGCCTCTCCTCGTGTGTTCTCTCCGTGCCGACGAGGTGTTCGTCCTCGCCGGCCGGGGCGGGGGCCCGCCTCCGGCCCCAACCTGTCCCCACTCCTGCGAAGGCGACAACGTTCTTTGCGGAAATCGCAAAGCGCGGGCACAGTGAACACATGAGCGACGAGTTCGACGCCGTACTGGCCGCGGTCGGGCCCCGGCTGCGCGAGTTGCGGCGTCGCCGCGGAACGACCCTGACCGCCCTGTCGGAGACCACCGGCATCCCGGTCAGCACGCTCTCCCGGCTGGAGTCCGGCCTGCGCAAGCCGGGCCTGGAACTGCTGCTGCCGCTGGCCAGGGCCTATCAGCTGCCGCTCGACGAACTCGTCGACGCACCTGACGAGGTCGATCCCCGGGTGCGTCCGCGGCCGTTCACCCACAACGGCATGACCGTCATCCCGCTGACCCGGCAACCGGGCGGTCTCCAGGCGTTCAAGCAGGTCCTCCCGGCCGGCCCGACCGACCGCACACCGGATCCCCGCTCGCACGAGGGGTACCACTGGCTGTACGTCCTCAAGGGGCGGCTGCGCCTGGTGCTCGGCGACCAGGACCTCGTCCTCGGCAGCGGCGAGGTCGCCGAATTCGACACACACCTCCCGCACTGGTTCGGCAACGCCGACACCCGGCCGGTGGAATTCCTCAGCATCCTCGGCCCCCAGGGCGAACGCATCCACATCAGGGCCCGCTATCGGCCTTGAGGACCGGCCGGGATCAGGGGAGCCGTTCCAGTTGTGCCGGCCGTTCCCCGTCCGGCGCCGGACCGCTCCGGTCCTCCCGCGTCGGGGACGCGCGGACGCCGCTACGCCGCCGCGGGCAGCATGACGTGATCCTTGACCAGCTCGTACGACCTCAGGCGGTCGGCCGGGGCGTAGACGGGCGTCACCAGCATGAGTTCGTCGGCCCCGGTCACCGTCACCACGTCCGCGAGGCGCTGCGCGACCGTCTCGGGCGAACCGTACGCCTGGTGGGCATGGAAGGCGGCCAGTGCCTTCGTCTCCTCCGCGGTGAACGTGTGGGCCGCCGCCGCTTCGGGGGTGGGGAAGGGACTGTCGCCGCGTCCCATGAGCAGCCCGGCCTTGATGACGTCCATCGGGCCCGTGAGCCGGGCCGCCTCCCGCTCGGTCTCGGCGCAGACCGTCTCCACGCAGACCAGGACGCGCGGGCGCGGACACCAGCGGGACGGCGCGAAGCGCTCGCGGTAGTGGTGGAGCGCGGCGCGCGTGTTGTCGGGGCGGATGTGGTGGGCGAAGGCGATCGGCAGGCCGGCCTCCGCGGCGAGCGCGGCACCCGCCGTGCTCGATGCCAGCAGCCAGGGCTCCGGCAACGTCCCCAGGTCGATCTCGTCCACCAGGAACCGCAGCGTCGCCGCCACGTCGTCGCGGTACTCGTCGTCCGTCGTGGATCCGGCGCCGCGCCGCAGGGCCCGCGCCGTCGCCTCGTCGAAGGTGCCGGGGCCGCGGCCGATGCCCAGGTCGATCCGGCCCGGGTGCAGTCCGGCCAGCGTGCCGAACTGTTCCGCCAGCATGATCGGGGCGTGGTTCGGTGCGAGCACGCCACCGGATCCGAGCCGGATGGACGACGTCGAGGCGGCGGCATGCGCGGTCAGGACGACCGGTGGGAACGCTCCGATGGCCGGGGAGTGGTGATGCTCGGCATACCAGAGGCGCCGGTAGCCGAGGTCTTCCAGACGCCGGGCGAACTCGCCGGTGTCCTTCAGCGTGTCCACGGCCCGGGCGCCGGTCTGCACCATGGCCACTTCGAGCGCGCTGAACGGAACGCTGATCATCTCGCCAGTATAGAAGGCGTGTTGGCGAGGGCGAGGGGCGAAGCCCCGCAGACCGCTCCGGACTTCCCCGGGTCGCTGAGGGCTTCCCCGGCCGTCCTGGGCGTCCCCGGACACCCCGGGCGTCCCCGCACACCGTGGACCTCCCGGCCGGTCCGGCCCGCCGCACGAGGCTCGCTACGTCCGAATGTTCGCCCGAATGTCGTCGCACACCCTCTTGGCTCCTTGCGCCCGTTGGCCAACACTGAGCCGATGACGCAGCGCGTGGACCTCGCTACCGTGATGGACCGGCTGGCCGTGGACGGACTCGTCACCGAGTACGCGATGGCCGTGGACGACGGGGACTGGGCGGCGTACCGGGGCCTGTTCACGGACGACGGGCGGGCGGACTACCGGTCCGCCGGAGGCATCGAGGCGGAGGCGGCCCGGGTCGCCGAGTGGCTCGCCGAGAACCTGGGCCTGTTCGCGATGCGCCAGCATCTGATCGTCAACCGCCAGGTGCGGTTCGGGACCTTGCAGCGGGATGCCGGTGACACCGCCCGGGTACGGGCCGACTACATCAATCCGATGCGGTTCGCGGCGGGCGACGGCGGGTCGACGGCGCCCGACTTCGTGTGCGGCGGCCGGTACTCCTTCGGGCTGCTGCGCACCCGGGACGGCTGGCGGCTGCGCGAAGTGGTGGTCGAGGAGAAGTGGCGCCGCCTGCCCGCCCCCCGCACCGCGCCGGTGACCGGCTGAGCCGGGTGGCGCCGCTGACCGGCCCGGCCCGAGGCACCACGCCGCTGACCGGCCCGGCCCGAGGCACCACGCCGCTGACCGGCCCGGCCCGAGGCACCACGCCGCTGTCCGGCCCGGCCCGAGGCGCCCTGTCGGCGAGGGCCGCCCGGCGCGCACACTGGAGTCAGCGGCTGCGCGCAGGGAGGCTACGCATGACGACGCTCGACCACGTGCTCGCCTCCGGCCCGCGGCGCTCCCTCGCCGCCGTCCTCGCGGGCGCGCTGCCCGTGCTCTCCTTCCCCGCGCCCGCGCTGTGGTGGTTCGCGTACGTCGCCCTGGTCCCGTGGATCCTGCTCGCCCGGTCCGCCCCCACCGGCCGACGGGCCGCTCTCGACGGCTGGTTCGGCGGCATCGGCTTCATGGTGGCGGTGCACCACTGGCTGCTCCCCAGCCTGCACGTCTTCCTGTTCCTGATCGCGGCGCTGCTGGGCGCGCTGTGGCTGCCCTGGGGCTGGCTGGTGCGCCGGCTGCTGGGCGGGCTGCCGGGGCCGGGACGGGGTGCGGCGGCCCTGCTGGTGCTGCCGTCGGCGTGGCTGGCGGTGGAACTGGTCCGGTCCTGGCAGGGGCTCGGCGGCCCCTGGGGCATGATCGGGTCGAGCCAGTGGCAGGTCCAGCCCGCGCTGCGGCTCGCCTCGGTGGGCGGGGTGTGGCTGCTCAGCTTCCTGGTGGTGGCCGTCAACGTCGCCCTCGCCGCGCTGGCGGCGGTCCGCGAGATACGGCTTCCCGTCCTCGCCTCGCTCGTCGCCGGCGCGGCGGCGACCTCGGCGGCCTGGGTGTGGGCGCCGCGGCCGTCCGTCGACGAGCGGGTCCGGATCGCGGTCGTCCAGCCGGGCGTGATCGGCGGCAGCGACAGCGGCGCCCGGCGCTTCGACCGCGAGGAGCGGTTGACCCGACAACTCGTGGGGCAGCGTGTCGACCTGGTCGTCTGGGGTGAGAGCAGCGTCGGTTTCGACCTCGGCGACCGGCCCGACCTGGCGCGCCGGATCGCCGTGCTGTCCCGGGAGACCGGCGCGGACGTGCTGGTCAACGTGGACGCCCGCCGCTCGGACCGGCCCGGCATCTACAAGAGTTCGCTCCTGATCGGCCCGGACGGCCCGACCGGCGCCCGGTACGACAAGATGCGGCTTGTCCCCTTCGGCGAGTACATACCGGCCCGTTCGCTGCTCGGCTGGGCGACCTCGGTCGGCAAGGCGGCGGGCGAGGACCGCGGGCGGGGCACCCAGCAAGTGGTGATGGACGCCGGGCACGGGCTGCGCGTCGGCCCGATGGTCTGCTTCGAGACCGCGTTCCCCGACATGAGCCGGCATCTCGCCGAGGACGGCGCGGACGTGCTGCTGGGCCAGTCCGCGACCTCGACGTTCCAGGACAGCTGGGCCCCCGGGCAGCACGCCTCGCTGGCCGCGCTGCGCGCCGCGGAGACCGGCCGTCCGATGGTGCACGCGACCCTGACCGGGGTCTCCGCCGTCTACGGCCCGGACGGGCGGCGGCAGGGCCCGTGGACCGGCACGGACGCGAGCACCGCCCGCGTCTACGAGGTGCCGCTGGCGCACGGGACCACGCCGTACGTCCGCCTCGGCGACTGGCCGGTCGAGGTGGCGCTGCTGGTGCTGGCCGGCCTGGGCGCGACGGAGGGCGTACGGGCGGTCAGGCTGCGCCGGGGTCTTCCTGCACCGCGTGTACCACGCGCTCGCACAGTTCGTGAGTCGCCAGCGCGTCACGGGCGCTGAGCACCTCACCCGCGCGCACCGCGTCGAGGAAGGCGAGCACCGCCTGTTCGATGCCGCGCTGCCGGGCCACCGGCACCCAGTCGCCGCGCCGCCGTACGGACGGCTGGCCCTTGTGGTCGATCACCTCGGCGAGGTTGACCACCTGGCGCTTGGTGTCCTGCCCGGAGACTTCGAGGATCTCCTCCGTGGAGCCGCTGAGCCGGTTCATCACGCCGAGCGCGGTGAAGCCGTCGCCGGCGAGTTGCAGCACGACGTGGTGCAGCAGTCCGTCCCGCAGGCGGGAGCGCACGGTCAGGTCGTCGAACGGGCCGGGGAGCAGGAAGCGCAGGGTGTCGACGACGTGGATGAAGTCGTCGAGGATCATCGTGCGGGGGTCCTCGGGGAGCCCGACGCGGTTCTTCTGCATCAGGATCAGCTCACGGGGGTGGTCGGCGCACTGCGCGTACCCGGGGGCGTGGCGCCGGTTGAAGCCGACGGCAAGGGCGACGCCGCGCTGTTCGGCGAGTGCCACCAGCCGCCGGGAATCGGCGAGTTCGTACGCCAGCGGCTTGTCCACGTAGGTCGGTATGCCCGCCTCCAGGAGCCGGGTGACGATCTCGGGGTGCACCGCGGTGGGGGCGTGCACGAAGGCGGCGTCGAGGTCCTGGGCGAGGAGGGAGTCCAGGGTGGCGTGCCGCTGGACGGCGGGGAGGTGCAGGGAGTCGGCGACCCGGTCGAGGGTCGCGGGCGTCCGGGTCTGCAGGTGCAGTTCGAGGCCCGGCCGCATGCCGAGGACGGGCAGGTACGCCTTCTGCGCGATGTCACCGAGTCCGATGCAGCCGACCTTCACGTGCTCTCCTTCAGCGCTCGCCCACCGGTGCCTGGTCGGAAGCATACGGGGGCCGCCAGTCGGCGACGCCGTCGAATCCGCGCAGGAGCAGGGCAGGTGCGGCCTTGGACAGTGCGGTGATCGCGGTGTTGCGGACGGCGATGGCGGCGCGGTTCCCGGTGAGGTTGAGGCGGCCGGTGCGGACGGCCTGCCGGGCGACGGCGGTGGTGCGGGGCAGCCGGGCGGCCGTGTAGGCGGGCAGGTCGCGGGCGTGGTGGGCGAGGACCACGGCGTCCTCGATGGCCTGGTTGCCGCCCTGGCCCAGGGTGGGCGGCATGGCGTGCGCGGCGTCCCCGAGGAGCGCGGTCCGGCCGCGGTGATGGGCGGGCAGCGGTTCGGCGATGTGGTGGACGTCGTGCCGCAGGACGTCCGTGGGGCGGGCGGCGGCGATGACGGCGGGGATCGGGTCGTGCCAGTCGCCGAACCGGCGGACGAGTTCGGCCTTCTCGTCGTCGGGCGCGCGCCCGCCGGCCGGGACCGTGGCGGCGGCGTACGCGTACACCCGGCCGTCCTTGAGCGGCTGGGTGCCCCAGATGCGGCCCCGGCCCCAGGTCTCGTGCGGGGCGAACTCGGTTCCGGGCACCGGGATCACGATCCGCCAGGTGGTGAACCCGGCGTACACCGGCCCGGGATGGCCGGGGAACAGGGTGCCGCGCACGGTGGAGCGGATGCCGTCCGCGCCGACGACCAGGTCGGCCTCCCACTCCTGTCCCGCGGCGGTCACCCGGGCGGGCCGGCCCGTGTCACCGGGGTCGGTGAGGACGGCGGCGGCGGCGGTGCGGACGGTGTCCGGCGGGAGCAGCGCGGCCAGGGTGTCGACGAGGGTGGCGCGGTGCAGCAGGACGACCGGGCCGCCGAAGCGGGCCGCGACGGCTTCGGCGTCGGTGCGGGAGAGCCAGCGGCCGCTCGGGGTCCGCAGTCCTCCCCCGCCGTCCTGCCAGGCGGCCAGGTCGCGGATCCGGTCGCCGATGCCGATGACGTCGAGGGCGCGCAGGGCGTTCGGGGCCAGTGAGATGGCCGCGCCGACCGGTTCCGGACAGGCGGCCCGTTCCAGGACGGTGACCTGCCAGCCCTGCCGGTGCAGGGCGGCCGCGGCGGTCAGGCCGCCGATTCCGCCGCCGACGACGACGACGCGCGACGACTGTGCCATGGCTCCTCCTGGGGTGCGCGGCCGGCGCACAGCGGATGCCGGCACCGGCCTTGCCGACCACTCCACTACAGCTGTAGTGAAGCCGTACCTCGACCGTACTACAGCCGTAGTGCCACCGGTAGGGTCGGGTCATGTCCGTCCACACCCCGGCCGCCTCCCGTGCGGATCTCGTCGCCGACACCGCCATCGCGCTGCTGGCGGAGCGCGGCATGCGCGGCCTGACCCATCGCGCGGTCGACGAGGCGGCCGGACTGCCGCAGGGCTCCACCTCGAACGTCGCCCGGACCCGTCAGGCCCTGCTGGAGCTGGTGGTGCGGCGGCACGCCGTGCGGGAGGCCCGGGTGCTCGCACTGGACGAGATGCCCGATCCGCGGGGCGGCCGGGACGCCCTCGCCCAGGCCCTGGCCCTGGCGACGCACCGGTCCCTCACCCACCACCGCGACCTGCTGGTCTCCCGTTACGAACTGGCCCTGGAGGCCACCCGCCGTCCTGCCCTGCGGGCCTTCTACGACGCGACGGGTGCCGTCTTCCACGACCACCTGTCCGCCGTGGTCGGCGCGCTGGGCTCGGCCGACCCGCAGCGGCACGCGCTGTCCCTGGTCGCCTGGACGGACGGGCTGATGTTCTCCTGCGTGGCCGGGTCGTTCAGCGCGCGGGTGCCGAGCCTGGACGAAGTGCGGGCGGGGGTGCGGGAGTTGCTCGACGGGATGCTGGGCCGCTGAAAACCGCTGCTCCGCCCGGTCGGGGCGGGCCAGAATGGCGGCCATGACGAATGATCGCCGGGAACCGGCCCTGACCGCGGACGAACGGACCATGCTGGAAGGCTGGCTGGACTACCACCGCGAGACGCTGGCCTGGAAGTGCGCGGACCTGACCGACGCGCAGTTGAGGACCGCCTCGGTCGAGCCGTCCGAGCTGTCGCTCATGGGGCTGGTCCGGCACATGGCGGAGGTCGAGCGGGGCTGGTTCCGCAAGGTGCTGGCGGGCGAGGACCCGGGCCCGATCTACTACAGCGAACAGGACCCGGACGGCGAGTTCCACCTCAGCGAGACGGACACCTGGGAGGAGGCGTACGCCACCTGGCAGAACGAGATCGACACCGCCCGGCGGCACGCGGCCCGTTTCGGGCTCGACGATCTCTCCGAGGGGGTGAGCCGCTCCTCCGACGAGTCGTTCTCCCTCCGCTGGATCTATACGCACATGATCGAGGAGTACGCCCGGCACAACGGCCACGCGGACCTGATCCGCGAACGGATCGACGGCGCCACCGGCGACTGACGTCAGCCCGCACGCACTCGCGCCACCCGTGCGGGGCAGGAGATCACCCGTGTGGGCCATCACGTGCTCGCCCGTCGTCCCGATCGGCAGGCCGAACCAGGAGAGTTGCGCGAGTGCATCGAACGACGACCGCCGCCGCGCTCCTGGTCACCGTGGCCGTCTCGGCCCTCTCCGGCTGTGTGACGGTCCAGCGCCCGCCGGCCGCCGGGCCGCCGGGCACCGCGCAGCCGTCGGCGCCCCGGCCGGACGGCACCGCCGTGCCCCGGGTCGTCCAGGCACCGGCGCGGGAGGCGCTGGAGATGGTCGGACCGTCCCGGCGACCCGAGCGTCCTGAGCGGCCCGAGCGTCCTGAGCCGGTCGCACCGGGCGGACCGGTGGAAACGCCCGCTCCACGGCAGTCGCCGACGCCCCGCACCCGCCCCCGTCCGCAACCGCCCCGCGAGCCCGCGCAGCCGCCGCGCGACGACGTCCCCGCGCCGTCCGGGCCCGCGCCGGCGGCCTCCGACGTGTGCGCCCTGGGCAGGCGGTACGGCGGCTGGCGCGCGGACAGCCCGGAATCACGGATCTGCCGGCAGGCGTACGGCCGCTGAGCGGACCGGATGCGGCCCACCTCGGCGGATCGGCGCCCGGACGGGGCGCGGGGTGCCGGGACCGGCCACGGTGGCACCGCGTGGCGTCCCCCTCGTTTGGACGAACCCGCCAGGACGAACTCGTCCGGACGGAGCCGGAGGGCTCGGGGAAGGGTGCGACGGCGTTCCCGCGGCGGGACGCTCGGGCGTGCGCCGGTCACGAGCGGCCGTGGCCCGGCGGTTCCCACGGCTCGTCGTCGGGCGGGGCCGTCTCGCCGAGCCGCCGGGCCAGTTCAGTGATCGCCGCCCGTACCCCGTCGCCGTAGCCGTCGTCGGCGAGGGCGGCGGCGGCTCCGCGGGCCCTGCGCAGTTGGCTACGGGCGGCGTCGGGACGGCCCAGCTTCGCGTAGTCGGCGGCGAGGTTGAGGTGCAGGGAGGGGTAGAGGCCGCGGGCCGTGTCCCGGTCGCCGGCCGGCCGATCGGCGGCAGCCTCCTGGGCCGCCGACAACGCCCGCAGGTCCCAGGCCAGTTCGTCCGCGGGATCGTCCTGCGTGTCGGCCAGGTAGTGGGCGAGCGTGCAGCGGTGCAGTGGGTCCCCGTCCTGCCCGACCTCCGTCCACAGGTCGAGCAAGCGGCGCCGGGCCTCCTCGCGGTCCCCGCCGTGATGCAGCATGACGACCTGCCCGATCCGGGTCGGCACGCCGTCCGGCGCGGCCCGCTCCTGTCGCTCCACCACGGCGCTCTCCTCCGTCTCGTGGCCCGCCGGCCGGGGCACCGGATCCCGCCCGGTGGATGCCACGCCCCCGTCGTCCCACCCCGACGCTAACCGGGGGCGCCGGGAATCCCGGTCAGGCGCCCCCGTACGGCACCGAGGTGCCCCGGCGCGGTCAGCCGAGGTCCGGGACGGTCCAGTCGACCGGCTCGTGGCCCTGCCGGGCGATCGCCTCGTTGATCTGCGTGAACGGGCGGGAGCCGAAGAACTTCTTCGCGGACAGCGGCGAGGGGTGCGCACCCTTGACCACCACGTGGCGGGTCTCGTCGATCAGGGGGAGCTTCTTCTGCGCGTAGTTGCCCCACAGGACGAAGACGGCCGGGTCGGGCCGGTCGGCCACCGCGCGGATCACCGCGTCCGTGAACTTCTCCCAGCCCCTGCCCTTGTGCGAGTTCGCCTCGCCCGCGCGGACCGTGAGCACCGCGTTGAGCAGCAGGACGCCCTGCTCGGCCCACGGCATCAGATAGCCGTTGTCCGGGATCGGCGTGCCCAGTTCCTCCTTCATCTCCTTGTAGATGTTGCGGAGGGACGGCGGGGTCTTCACCCCGGGACGGACCGAGAAGCACAGGCCGTGCCCCTGGCCCTCGCCGTGATAGGGGTCCTGGCCGAGGACGAGCACCTTGACCCTCTCGTACGGCGTCGCCTCCAGCGCGGCGAAGACCTCCTCGCGCGGCGGGTAGACAGGACCCTTCGCCCGCTCCTCCTCGACGAACTCGGTCAGCTCCTTGAAGTAGGTCTGCTGCAGTTCGTCGCCCAGAACCCCGCGCCAGGACTCGGGCAGCATGGCGGTGTCGGTCACGTCAACGTCCTTACGATGTGCGGTCGCTTGCAGGTCCTTGAACCTACAGGCGGGCACTGACAACCGCTGCCGCGACCGGCGTCGCCGACGGGCGAGGGCGCCGTCCCGGTGCGGGAACGGCGCCCTCGGGCATCCCGTCGTCGTCCTCGTGACCGCTCGCCCGGGCCGTGCCGGTCAGCCCACGCCCGCGTTGAGGAACATGCCGCCGTCCAGGACGATCGTCTGCCCGGTGATCCAGTCCGACTGCCCCGAGGTGAGGAAGGCGGCGGCGCCCCCGACGTCCGAGGGCACACCGAGCCGGCCGAGCGGGTAGGCGGCGGCCGCCTCCTCCTCGCGGCCCTCGTACAGCGCCCTGGCGAACTTGGTCTTGACGACGGCCGGGGCGATGGCGTTGACCCGCACCCGGGGCGCGAACTCGTGCGCCAACTGCTGGGTCAGGTTGATCAGCGCGGCCTTGCTGACGCCGTAGGCGCCGATGAAGGGCGAGGGCGCGAGACCGGCCACCGAGGCGATGTTGACGATCGCGCCGCCGTTGTCCTTCTGCCAGGCGTGCCAGGTCTGCTGGGCGAGGCCGAGCGCCGAGATCACATTGGTCTCGAACACCTTGCGCGCGACGCCCAGGTCGAGGTCGGCCAGCGGCCCGAACACCGGGTTGGTGCCCGCGTTGTTGACCAGGTAGTCGACCCGGCCGAACGCCGCCATGGTGCGCTCGACGGCCTCGGCCTGGTGCGCCGGGTCGTGGGCCTTGCCCGCGACGGCGATGACCCGGTCGGAACCGAGCCGCTCGACGGCCTCCTTGAGGGCGTCCTCGCCGCGCCCGGTGATGCAGACGCGGTCGCCGCGCGCCACCAGCGCCTCGGCGATGCCGTAGCCGATGCCCCGGCTGGCGCCCGTGATGAGGGCCGCCCTGCCGGACGGCTCGGGGAGTTCAGTCATGTCCGTGCTTCCCATCGCTGCCTGCTCGTCTTCCGTCACGTCCTAGTCGAGCGGCCCGCCGGCCACGTACAGCACCTGCCCGGAGACGAAGCCGGCCGCCTCACCGGTGAAGAAGGCGATGGCGTTCGCGATGTCCTCGGGCTCGCCCACCCGCTGCACCGGGATCTGGGTGGCGGCTGCGGCCTTGAACTCCTCGAAGCCCATCTTCACCCGCTCGGCGGTGGCCTTGGTCATCTCGGTGGCGATGAAGCCGGGGGCGACGGCGTTGGCGGTGATGCCGAACCGGCCGAGTTCGATGGCGAGGGTCTTGGTGAAGCCCTGCAGACCGGCCTTGGCGGCCGAGTAGTTGACCTGGCCGCGGTTGCCCAGCGCGGAGGACGAGGAGAGGTTGACGATCCGGCCCCAGCCCGCGTCCACCATGTGCTTCTGCACGGCCCTGGTCATCAGGAACGAGCCGCGCAGGTGCACGTTCATGACGGTGTCCCAGTCGGTGGCCGTCATCTTGAACAGCAGGTTGTCGCGGAGCACGCCGGCGTTGTTGACGAGGATCGCCGGGGCACCGAGTTCCTCGACGACGCGCGCCACGGCGGCCTCGACCTGCGCCTCGTCCGCGACGTCGGCGCCGACCGCGAGCGCGCGGCCGCCGACGGCGGTGATCTTCTCCACGGTGTCCTTGCAGGCCGCCTCGTCGAGGTCGACGACCGCGACCGCGCGGCCCTCGGCGGCCAGTCGTACGGCGGTGGCGGCGCCGATGCCGCGCGCACCGCCGGTGACTACGGCGACCCGCTGCTCGGTGGTGGACATCGCTGGTTCTCCTCACCCTAGAGAAAGCCCGGTCGGCAGAGCCGGTCGGCAGGCGGTCTGCGACTGCCACGGCACATCCCCACCATGAGCAACCGCTTAGTACCTTCGGTGGACGTGACGCTAGAAGCCCTGGCACCCGGTGTCAACGGCACAGCGGGCGCATGTGATCCATTACCGCACCAGGAGGTCGAGCAACCGCTCCGCCTCGGCCGCCGGATCGGTGGTGAGCCCGGTGTGCACGGGACCGGGCTGCACGACCGTGGAGCGGGGCGCGATCAGCCAGCGGAAGCGGCGCCCCGCGTCGTCCGCGGCGGCCTGCCCGGCCGCCGCGCCACCGGCGCACACCCCCTCGACCGCGCTCAGCGCCGCCCGTACGCCGTCCGTGTCCGCGGCCGGGTCGAGCGCCCGCAGTCTGGCCTCGTCGAGGTGGATGCGGGCACCCACATAGCCCTGGGCCCGGCAGTACACGACGACGCCCGCGTTGATGCACTCGCCGCGCTCGACGCGGGGCACGACGCGCAGCACGGCGTACTCGAAGACGTCGCGGCCACCGCCCTGGCCCGGCCTGATGATGTGCCGCTCGGTCACTTCGCCTCCTCGATCCCGGTGATGCGCTGGTGGACGACGGCGGCTCGGGCGAGGAGCGGCCGTGCGTAGGCCCGCCGGAGGTCGTCCGGCGTGTCGAAGCCGGGCTCGTCCACGAGCCAGGCATCGGGGATCTCGGCGGTCACCTCGGCGAGCAGGTCCTCGGTCACCAGGGGGGACAGCGTGGCGGCGGCCGACGCGACATCCGGCGCGAACCGGGCCAGGGCGTGGTCCGCGGCGTCGTAGGCGCGGGCGGCCGAGGTGTCGGCGCCGGGCCAGTTGTGGTGCCAGATCATGGTGGCGCCGTGGTCGATGAGCCACAGGTCGCCGCGATGCATCAGGAGGTTGGGGTTGCGCCAGGAGCGGTCGACGTTGTTCACCAGCGCGTCGAACCAGACGATCCGGCCCGCCTCCCGGGGGTCCACCGAAAAGGCCAGCGGATCGAAGCCGAGGGCACCGGAGAGGAAGCCCATGCCGAGGTTGGCGCCGCCGCTGGACCTGAGCAGTTCCTGCACTTCCCGGTCGGGCTCGCCGAGGCCGAGCACCGGGTCCAGCTCGATCGTCACGAGCGGCGGCACCCGCAGGCCCAGCCGGCGGGCCAGTTCGCCGCAGAGCACCTCGGCGACCAGGGTCTTGCGGCCCTGGCCCGCGCCCCTGAACTTCAGGACGTACGTCCCGAGGTCGTCGGCCTCGACGAGCCCCGGCAGTGAGCCGCCCTCGCGCAGCGGCGTGATGTAGCGAGTCGCGGTGACCTCTCTCAGCATCTTCCAAGGCCCCACAGGTCGTTCGGCTTGATGTCCACGGCCAGCTCCCACGCGATGCACTCCATGCGCCCGGCGTCCCCGGGCCTTCGCCAGGAAATGAGCATAGTGACCGAGCGTGACAGCCGGTGAAGTGGGCCCGAGCCGTCGCGCCTGACGTCGGTGACGCGGTGACGTCGGTGTGGGGGAGCGGGACGGCGGACGGCCGGTCAGGACGGGCTGGTCGTCCGCTGTCCCGTGGCGCTGCCCGCCAGCCACTGCGACCAGGACACGTTGTAGTCGGCGTACCCGTTGTCCCCCGCGGCCTTGCCCCGCGGGGAGCCCGAGATGGTGACCGGGTCGCCTTGTTCGACGTAGTCGTAGTACCACTTGGCGTTGGCGTCAGACAGGTGGACGCAGCCGTGCGAGCCGTAGGAGTGTCCCGGGTTCGGGTCGCCGGTGGAGTAGTGGATGTACGTGCCCGACGTGGTGAGGTGCACGTCCCAGGGGAGCGTCAGGTCGTAGTAGTCGGGGCTGTGCTTGTCACAGCTGATGCCTACGCTGCAGGACGTCATGCGCACCTTGCGCTGCTTGTCGATCACCGCCATGGTGCCGTCCCAGGAGGGCCAGCTCGGGCTGCCCGCGTCGATCGGCAGGGTGCGCACCAGTTTGCCGTCGCGGTAGACCTTCATGGTGTGTCCGGGAACGCTCACCTGGGTCTCGACGTCCGCCCCGACGGTGAAGCCGTGCTGGTAGTCGTGCGTGCCGTAGCGGCCGTTCCCGTCGCCGACCCCCTTCAGCCGGGCGTCGAGCGTCACCTTGGTGCCCGACGGCCAGAACGCCTCGGGGCGGAAGTCGACGCGGGTGCTGCTGAACCAGTGCCAGGCACCGGTGACCGGTGTGGAAGTGGTCACCTTCAGGTGCCGCTCGATCGAGGCGCGGGCGGACGTGGCCACCGGTTTGCTGAAGACGACCGAGATGGGCATGGCCACGCCGACGGTGGTGCCGGGCTCGGGGACGATCGTGTCGAGCAGCATCGCCGGGGGCGGCGGCTTCGTCGGGGAAGGGCTCGCACTCGCGCCGCTCGTCGCCGAGGGCTTCGAAGCCGCCGACGCGGAGCCGCCGCCACAGGCGCTGAGCCCTGTGACCAGCATTCCCACGGCTCCGGCGGTACCGACCGTTTTCGCTATGCGTTTGATGTTCGTGCTCCACTCGCGTCGCTGCATATTGAGGGGAACGTGGCTGCGGCTCCATGAGTTGCCATATGGCAGTAAAGATACGGACTTGACTGGCTTATGCACTCGCCAAGTGCCGACCCTGGCGGAAGGGCCGGGCGGGTCCGCCGGTCAGCCGTCCCGGATCACGTCTTCCACGGCCAGGGCGTCGGCAGATCGGCACCGTGATCGGTCATGGTCCTGTCCTCTCCCACACCGGTCGGACGTTCTCCCGGACGGCCGGGCGTACGGGCACCGGGCACCGGGCGGTCTCCTGGGCACGACGCTCACCGCGGCGGCCCCGGAAAGGCAGCCGGGAGCCTCGTCCGCGGCCGTCGCGCCGGCCGTCTGAACACGCGGCGCCCGTGGACCGTACCCCTGGGCGGATCACCACACAGCTCCGCGGAAGGGAAACCCATGACCAGTGCATCGTTCAAGCCCACGGTGGGGCCGGCCCGCCGTACCGTCATGACGGCGGCCGGAGCGGCGGGGCTCGCCGTCGCGTTGACCGCCTGCGGTTCGCAGGACGGTTCCGGCTCCTCCGACGCCGCCCGTGCCGCCGACCCGCAGGCCGGCGGCACGGGCGGCGGTGACAGCACCACGGGCAGCGGTGACGGCGCCGCGGGCAGCGGTGACGGCGCCGCAGGCGGCGGCACCGTGCTCGCGAAGACCTCCGAGATCCCGGAGGGCGGCGGCAAGATCTTCAAGGACCGGGGCGTGGTGGTCACGCAGCCGACGGCGGGGCGGTTCAAGGCGTTCTCGTCGCAGTGCACCCACCAGGGGTGCGCGGTGGGCAGCGTCTCTGGCGGCGCGATCGTCTGCCCGTGTCACGGCAGCGAGTTCTCCGTCACGGACGGCGCGGTGCGGCGCGGCCCCGCCACCCAGCCGCTGCCGGCCCAGGACATCACCGTGTCCGGGGACGAGATCACGCTCGCGTGAGGCTCAGCCGCCGCGCCGCGGCCCTCTGAGGCAGCCGAGCACCTCGTCGGTGGTCACGACCGTGGCGACCAGCGCGAGAGTGTTGCGGATCATCGCGGGGGTGTAGTCGGCGGGCACCCCCGCGATCGCGTCGGCGGGCACGACGGCGGTGTAGCCGCGGTTCACCGCGTCGAACACCGCGTTGGGGATCGCGACGTTGGCCGAGACACCGGTGACGACCAGGGTGCGGCACCCCAGGTTGCGCAGCAGCGCGTCGACGTCGGTGCCCTGGACGGGCGAGAGGCCGTGCAGCCGTCGTACGACGATGTCCTGCTCGGCCACCTCGATCGGGGGCGCGACACGCACCGCGGTGGTGCCGGACAGCTGCTGGACGGGGAGCCGTTCGGCCGCGCGGAACAGCCGGGCGTTGCGGCTGGCGCCCCGTCCGTCCGGGCGGCGTTCGGCGACGGCGTGGATCACCTGGACACCGCTGTCGTGCGCGGCGGCGACCAGCCGGGCGACGTTGCCGAGGGCGCCCGACGAACGGGCCTGCGCGGCGAGTTCGGGCAGCGCGCTGCCGGGTCCCACGACGCCCTGCTGGCATTCCACGGTGAGCAGCACGGTGACCGTGGGATCGAGGAGTTCACGGAGCCGATCGTGCGACGGCACGACGCCCCCTTTCGCTCGGGTGCGGGGCGGGCGAGACTAACCAGCATTGCCCGAGAGGGGAAGAAAGGGGGCCGTATGACTGTCGCGCAGCGCCGGGGCCGGAGAATCATGATGACGCCCGGTGAACTGGACGGGTTCCTTGCCGGCCAGCGCACCTGCCGGGTCGCCACCGTCTCCGCGGACGGCGCACCGCATGTGAGCGTGCTCTGGTTCGCCTGGGACGGCACCTCGTTGTGGCTGTATTCGGTGGTGCGCAGCAAACGGTGGTCCGATCTGCGCCGCGATCCGCGGGTGGCGGTCGTGGTGGACGCGGGCGAGGAGTACGGGCAACTGCGCGGCGTCGAGTTGTCCGGCACCGTGGAGTTCGTCGGCGAGGCCCCGCGCACCGGCGAGCTGTGCGCCGAACTCGACACCCCCGAAATCCTCTTCGCCCGCAAGAACTTCGGCCTCGACGAGATGCCGTACGACGGCCGGCACGCGTGGATGCGGCTGACCCCGCGGAAGATCGTCTCCTGGGACTTCCGCAAGATGGGCTCGGCGTAGGACCGGGCGCGGCGCCGGGCGCGTGATTCAGCTGCGGAAACCCGGTACGGAAACCCGGTGCGGAGAGCGGGTGCACGGGACCGGGTCCGTGGGACCGGGTGCGGTCCCGGGGCCCCTGAGGGGTTCAGCGCGCCGTCCCAGGGTTCACCGCACCGTCTCCGCCGCCGTGCGCAGCGCCTCCACCGCCGCCCGGATCGACGGCCGGCGGTCGGCGTCGGCCCGCCAGACGACGTACACATGACGGCGTACGCGCTGCTTGAGCGGGATGGTGACGACCCCGGGCGGTACCGGGTGGCGGCCCAGGCGCGGCACGATGCACACGCCCAACCCGGCCGCAACCAGGCTCAGTTGGGTGTGCGTCTCGGCGGCACGGTGACCGAGGATCGGTTCGACACCGCGCGAGCGCAGCGTGAACATCAGCCACTCGTGGCAGAACTCGCCCGCGCCCCAGGTGATCCAC
Source organism: Streptomyces sp. NPDC001270 (assembly GCF_042896695.1). Taxonomy (NCBI): domain Bacteria; kingdom Bacillati; phylum Actinomycetota; class Actinomycetes; order Kitasatosporales; family Streptomycetaceae; genus Streptomyces; species Streptomyces sp. NPDC001270. Next base: position 412,700 of record NZ_JBIAXM010000003.1, read on the forward strand.
TCGTCGCCGGCGAACTCCCCGAGGTCCACCTCCGTGCGCCCCGCGTGCCGGTGTTCCGCGTGGACGGCGACATCGGCGGGATCGTCCAGCAGGGGCGCCTTCACCAGCCCGTCCGGTACCGGCATCGGCTTGTTGTACCAGTCGAGGACGACGGCCAGGTCGAGGTCACCCCGCACCACCCCGGCGACGCCGCTCTCCGGTTCCAGCTCGCACGAGCGGATCCGCAGCGCCGGGTGCCGGGCGCGCAGGGCCGCGAAGGCGGTGGGAAACAGACCGCGGGCGGCGGTCGGGAACGCGGACAGCCGGAGTTCGCCGACCACCTGCCCGCGGTGCGCCTCCAGGTCGGACTGGGCCAGCTCCACCTGGGAGAGGATGCGTGCCGCGTGCTCGGTGAGCAGCCGCCCCGCGTCGGTGAGGCGCACGCCCCGCCCGTTCTTGGCGAGGAGTTGCTGCCCGACCTCGCGTTCCAGCTTGCCGAGTTGCTGGGAGACGGCGGACGTGGTGACGTGCAGCGCCTCGGCCGCCCCGCTGACCGAGCCGTGCCGGGCGAGGGCGTCGAGGGTGCGCAGGCGCTCCAGGTTCAACATGTAAGCAAGACTAAGAGGTATCCGGTGAGAAATATCGATTGTGCTACGAGGTCGGCTACCGCATCGTTGCGTCCATGACCGCCACCACCCCGCGCACCGAGGCCCGGCCCGCCTCCGTCGCCCGTGCCCGGCTCGACTGGCGCCTCCGGTTCGGCGCCCTGTCGCTGATCTGGGGCTTCAGCTTCCTGTTGATCAAGGTGGGCACGGACGGGTACGCGCCTTTCCAGGTCACGCTGGGCCGGCTGGTGTTCGGTACGGCGGTGCTCGTGGCGGCGATGGCGGTGAAGCGGGAGCGGCTGCCGCGCGGAGCGCGCCTCTGGGCGCATCTGGCCGTCGCCGCGTTCCTGTTGAACGCCCTGCCCTTCTCCCTGTTCGCCTACGCGGAGCTGACCGTTCCGTCCACCCTGGCGGGCATCTGCAACGCCACCTCGCCCCTGTGGGGCATGGCCCTGTCGCTGGTCGCCCTCTCCGAGGACCGCCCGACGCGGCTGCGGGTCGCGGGGCTCGGCCTCGGTTTCCTCGGCGTCCTGACGGTCCTCGGTGCCTGGCAGGGCTTCCACGGGCTCGACGCGACGGGCACGGCGCTGGCCCTGCTGGCCTCGCTCAGCTATCCCGTCGGCTGGATCCACGTCCGTCGCACGCTGGCCGGGACGGGCCACTCGCACCTGTCGATGACGGGCGCGCAGCTGTCCCTAGCCACCGTCCAACTGGCCGTCGTCACGCCCCTGTTCACGTCCTTGCCGGGCCGCTTCCCGGTGGTCCCGCTGCTCGCCGTCGCCGCCCTGGGCGCGCTCGGCACGGGTCTGGCCGTCCTCGTGCAGTACGGCCTGGTCGCCGAGGTCGGCCCCACGACGGCCCAGATGGTCACCTACTTCATCCCGGTCATCGCCACCGCCGCGGGCGTGGCGGTCCTGGGCGAGTCGCTGAGCTGGACGACACCGGTGGGGGCGGTGATCGTACTGGCGGGCGCGGCCCTCACCCAGGCACGCCCGAAATCCGGCACCGTCCCTGATCCTTGAGCGCGCCCTTGACGGGCCTCGAGCTCGCCGCTTCCCGGGCCGTCCGGACGCGACTCCGGGAGCGCTGGACGTAACTCCGGGAGCGCTAGACGTAACTCCTGGAGGGCGCCGGTGCCAGGGCCGCCGCGACGGCGTCCGCCAGGGGGACGGTCTCCTCCGCGGTGAGGGTGGAGACGGTGATGCGGACGGCGGGCGGCGCGGCGAGGCGGAAGGGGGCGCCGGGAGCGACGGCCCAGCCCGCGTGCAGCAGACGGGCGACCGCGCCGGTCTCGTCGGGGACGGGGATCCAGACGTTCATGCCGCTGCGCCCGTGGGCGGGGATGCCACGTTCCGCGAGTGCGCCGATCAGCAGGTCCCGGCGGGCCCGATAGGCCGCCGCCACCGCGGGTCCGTCCACCGCGCCGTCCGTCCACAGCCGGACCACGGCCCGCTGCAGCACGCGGCTGACCCAGCCGGGCCCCAGCCGTTGCCTGCCCACCACCCGGTCGACGGTGACCGGGTCACCGGTGAGGACGGCGAGCCGCAGGTCGGGGCCGTACGCCTTGGCCACCGAGCGGACGAAGGCCCAGTGGTGGGTGCCGCCGGCGAGGGGGTGCGGCGGCAGATCGACGATGCCGTGGCCGTGGTCGTCCTCGATCAGCAGCGTCCGGGGGTGTGCGCGCAGCACGGAGCGCAGGGCACGCGCGCGTGCGGCGCTCACCGCGGCGCCGGTGGGGTTCTGCGCGCGGTCCGTGACGATCAGCGCACGCGCGCCGGACTCCAGGGCGTCGCGCAGGTCGCCGACGAGCGGCCCGTCGTCGTCGACGCCCACGGGGACCGTGCGCAGTCCGAGCGCGGGCATCAGGTCCAGGGTCCGGCCCCAGCCGGGATCCTCCACGGCGACCGCGTCACCGGGCCTGAGGTGGGCGACGAGGACCCGTTCGACGGCGTCCAGCGAACCGGACGCCACGGCGAGCGGGCCGTCGGGCACCCCGTCGGCGTCGAGTTCGCCGCGTGCGATCCGGGCCAGGGCGGGCTCCACCGGCTCGGCGCCGTACAGGACGGGATCCCCGTCCCCCGCCTCCGCCACCGCCGCCAGGGCGGGCGCGAGCGGCGGCAGCAGCGCGGGGTCGGGATTGCCGCTGGACAGGTCGCGCACTCCGGGCCCCACGGTGACGTGCAGTTGCTCACGGCCGGTCGTGGCCGGCTTGGGCCGGATCCGGCTGCCCCGGCGCCCGGCGGTCTCGATGACCCCGCGCTCGCGCAGGGTCCGGTAGGCGGCGGCCACCGTGTTCGGATTGACGCCCAGACGGACCGCCAACTCCCGCATGGGCGGCAGCAGTTGTCCCGGCTCCAGGCGGCCGTCCCCCACCGCGCGCTCGACGCTCGTCGCGATCTCCGCTGCGCCGCGGCCTTCGATCGGATATTCTCCTAGCACAAATGACATTATGCACTAGTGCAATGGAGACTGCTCATGCAGGGGCCCCAGCAGACACCGTCGCAACCCGCCGCCTACCCCTCGACCGAGCGCACCGTACCGACGCGTTCCGCGGACCGGGCGTCGTACGACCGCGACGTGGTGCACGCGATACTCGACGAGGGCTACGTCTGCCACCTCGGCTTCGTCCGTGACGGCGCACCGGTGGTGCTGCCGACGCTGTACGCCAGGGTCGGTGAACGGCTCTACGTCCACGGCTCCACCGGATCGCGCCCGCTGCGGATGACCGGGCAGGCCGATCCCGGGCTTCCGGTCTGCCTGACGGTGACCCACGTGGACGGCCTGGTGCTGGCCCGGTCCGCCTTCCACCACTCGATCAACTACCGCTCCGTGGTGGTGCACGGCACCGCCCACGAGGTCACGGACCCCGAGGAGCGGCGCCTGGCCCTGGACGCGCTGGTCGACCACGTCGTCCCGGGCCGCGCCGCCGACTCCCGGCCCGCCAACAGGAAGGAGCTGGCCGCCACCGCGGTGATCCGGCTCGACCTGGACGAGGTCTCCGCCAAGTTCCGCACCGGCGGCGCGAACGACGAGCCCGAGGACCTGGCCCTGCCGCACTGGGCGGGCGTCGTACCGCTGCGCAAGGGCTACGCCGCCCCGGTCCCCGACCCGGGCCTCGCCCCCGGCACGGAACTCCCCGGCTACCTCAAGGCCCTGTGATGCTGATCCACCCCTGGGACGCGCCGCACGACGCCACCGAATGGCAGACCTGGCTGGCCACGCACGACTTCGGCCAGTTGGCCGTCAACGGCCTGCCCGGCGAGCCGCCCGCCGTCCAGCCCCTGCACTTCGCCTACGACGCCGAGCGCGCCGAGGTCGTCACCCACCTCGCCCGCCCGAACCCCCTGTGGGCCGCGCTGGACGCCGATCCCCAGGTGCTGCTGAGCGTGGTCGACGACTACGTCTACGTCCCCGGTCCCTGGCAGGCCGCCCCGGGCACCGCGGCCGAGCACGGCGTCCCGACCAGCTTCTACGCGGCCGTCCAACTCCGCTGCACGGCCCATGTGGTGGACGATCCCGCCGAGAAGGCCGACCTCCTCAACCGCCAGCTCGCCCACTTCCAGCCCGCGGGCGGCTCGGCCCGTGCGACGCCGGCCGGGCCGCCGTACGGCAGGATGCTGCCCGGCATCCGCGGACTGCGGCTCGAAGTGACCGGCGTGCGGGCCAAGTTCAAGTACGCGGGCCAGAAACCCGAGGAGGTCCAGGAGCGGATCGCCTCGGGACTCGGGCAACGGCGCGGCCCGCGCGACGGGGCGGCACGGGAGCACCTGATGCGTCGGCGGAGCGGCTGAGCCCCGGCGGGAGACCAGCTCCCCGGGGGAGACCGCGCCCCCGCCGGCACCCGCGAACCCCGCGCGGAAAGCCGTCGAGGCCGGGTGGACGGCGACTCGGCCGGGGCCGGAGAACGGGCGGGCGTCCGGGGGCCGCCGGGAGCGCGGAGGTGGTCCACACCCGGCCGCGGTCCGAGGCCCGGACACAGCCCCGGCGCACCGGGCATGGTCCGGCGGCCGGGACAGGCCCGCGCCCCGGCGCACCCCGGCCCGAGGCGTCCCGGCCGCTGGACACCGCCCCGGCCCCGGAGCACGGCGGCAAGAGGCTCAGGCCAACACCGGTTCGCCCTCCGTGCGGCGGGCGCTCCGTGCCTCCGCCGCCGCGAGGCCGCCGACCGAGCCCAGCATCAGGAGGGTGCCCGCCACCGTAGCCGCCGACAGGTGCTCGCCGAGCAGCGTGACCGCGAGGACCGCCGCGCTCACCGGCTCCAGCAGCATGATCACGGAAACGGTGGCCGACCGCACCACGGCGGCGCCCGCGAAGTAGAAGGCGTACGCGAGCGCCGTGGGGATCGCCGCGATGTAGACCAGCAGCCACAGGACCCGCGCGGGATGCGCGGTGTGCGGGACCAGGCCGTCCGCCAGCGCGAACGGCAGCAGGCACAGACTGGTGACCGCGAACGCCCACACGGTCGTACCGGAGGTGTCCGCGCCGCCGTGGCGGCCCCACCAGCGGGTGAGCAGGGTCATGGCGGAGTAGCCCGCCGCCGAGGCCAGCGCGAACAGCACCCCCGAGGGGCGTACGGTCGCGCCCGTGCTGCCGAGCGTGAGCACGGTCAGCCCGGCGAGCGCCCCGACGACGGCGGCGGCCCCGGCGCGGCCCAGCCGCTCCCCCAGCGCGAACCGGGCGCCGAGTGCGATGAGGACGGGCCCGGCGCCCAGCGTCACGACGGTCGCCACGGCGAGCCCGGTGGCGGCCACGGCCGCGAAGTACGCGGTCTGGAAGACGGCCAGGCCGAGACCGGTCGCGACCGCTTTCACGGCCTTGCGGCCGAGCGGTTCGGCGGCGGCCGGACGGCGGGCGCCGCGGCGCAGCAGCCGCCCGGCGAGCAGCAGCACGAGCCCGACCGCGCAGCGCCAGAAGGACAGGGTGACGGCGCCCATGTCACTGGTCCGGTAGACCAGGGAGGCGGCGGCGCCCGCGGTGCCCCAGGCGGCACCGGCGACGGTCAGATAGAGCAGGCCACGCCCGACGGGCAGGCCGAAGGAAGGGTTCGACACGAATCTTCTCCGCAGAGGTGCAGAAGTACGGGAGGCGACCCGCTCAGGCGGGGCGCGCGGACTTCATCTGCGGGCAGCACCGTCCGGCCCGGCGTGGTGCCGGGCCTGGTCCCGGAGGCCCGCCTCAGGCGGCCGGAGGCGGAAGGACGAGTGCGTTCGTCTGCATGTGCGGCACCCTACGCGGCCGTTCGCCGGACGGACAACTCGTGTTCCGCGCCCCCGCCCGCCACGGGCTCGGCGGCGCCCCTGGCGGGCGTCGACGACTGCGCGATGAACGCGCCGACCAGCACGACCGCGCCACCGGCCAACTGCGGCAGCGACAGGTGCTCACCGAGCAGCACCCAGGCGAGCACGGTCGCGACGACCGCTTCCAGACAGGCCACGACCCCGGCGACCGGCGGGGAGAGCCGGCGCACGGACAGCACGCCGGTGATGTACGCGACGACCGTGGCGACCAGGACGATCCAGGCGAGCAGCGCGATCGCCGGCACCGTGCCGCCGTTCATCCGCGCGCTGCCGGTGAGCACCGACCAGTCCATGGTCCAGGGGCGGGCGACCGCGGTGAGGACGACGGCGCCGATGAGGAGGCCGTACGCGATGACGCCGAGCGGATCGGGCGCCTCGGCGCCCGCGTCGCTGCCCTGGTCGGACAGGACGAAGTAGCCGACCTGGCAGCAGGCGGCGCCCAGGGCCAGCAGCAGCCCGAGGGCGTCGAAGCTCAGGCCCGACCACACCTCGACCACGCAGGCGAGGCCGACCGCCGCGAGGACCACGCCGAGCGCGGCGGCCCGGGTCACCGGCCGCCGCTGCACGAACCGCACCCAGCCGAGCACCAGGGCGGGGGCGAGGTACTCGATGAGCAGCGCAACACCGACCGGGATACGGGAGAGCGCGGCGAAGTAGCAAGCCTGGACACCGGCCACGGCGAGCAGCCCGAATCCCGCGAGCAGTCCCGGGCGGCGGCGCAGCAGCGCGCGATGGCGCACGGCGAGCGGCAGCATCACTGCGGCGGCACCGGCCACCCGCAGCCACACCACGTGCAGTGGATCGAGTCCCGCCTCGATCAGCGGCTTCGCCGCGACACCCGACCCGCCGAAGGCGAGCGCCGAACCGAGCGCGAGGCCGAGGCCGACGCCCTTCCCATGACCGCCGGGACCGCTCTCAGAGGTACGCACCGGGCCATGATGACAGGCGGCGACATGACCGTCACCCCCGTTGACACCTGTCTCACCGAGTGGACGGAGGCAGTCGCGCCGCACATGTCGCCACCGCCCGTTCCGCGCGCGGCGCGCGTCCCCGACCTCCGTGGTTCGACAGTCCCGCACGCCCAGGCCGTCCGCCCGGCGTGCACCGTCCGCCCCGTACGCCCGGCGGGTCGCCCAGGCTCAGCAGGGCGCCCCGCCGCCGGCCGCGTACTTCCCCGAGCGGCCGTCGATCCGCGCGAACAGGCCGGGCACGTCGACCCCGGCGCGGCCGAGCACCTCGACGGCCCGGGACTGCGGGTCCGCGACGATGGCCGCGAGCAGGTCGGTGCAGTCGGCCCGGCCGGTGCCTCGAAGGACTGCGCGGGCGACGGCGGACCGCATGGCGGCCGCGGCCAGCGGCGACCAGCCGGCCGCCTCCTTCGCGTCGACACCTCTCAGCTCCGGGCCGCGCAGGTCCGGGCCCTTGAGGTCCTTTCCGTTCAGCTCCGGACCCGTCAGCTCCGGACCCGTCAGTTCCGGACCCGTCAGTTCCGCGGCGCGCACCACGGCGATCGGGCCCGAGTCCTCCACGGAGTTCTGCCAGCGCAGGCCGTAGCCGATGCTGCGCTGCACGAGGTAGCCGAACAGGCGGGCGTTCTGCGGGACGTCGCCGATGACGGCGCGCACGTCCGGGTCGGACTCCAGCAGCGAGTGCAGCAGATGGGCGGTGTCGACCTGCCGGTCCCCGTCCCGGACGGCTCTCCGGCGGGCACCGGCGACCACCGCCGCCAGTTCGGCACTGAGTCCGGCATCGCCGCCCGCGCGGTCTGCGCCCTGGTCATGGGCGGGCTGGCGGGGAACACGGGGTTGCACATCCCCTACCCCATCAGTCCCGTGGGCCCGGGTCATCCCCGGTGGGGAGCATTTCGGCGTCCCACACAAAGTGGACGCCGCCGGCCGGAATCTCCTCCTTACGGAGGAGATCAGGCCGATATACCCGCGGGGGCGCGCGTCGCCTTGCCCCGCGCCCGGAAGGAAACCGCCGACGCGCCGCGGCACGTCCACAGGAACGTGGAGAGCGGGTGCTGGCTGGTCGCCCTGCCGGCGATCGACGGCAGGCAGTACGTCTACCGGGTGTACGCCCCGGCGGACGCACTCCCCGCCGACCTGTTCTGGGACGCGTGGCACTGCCACGACGAGAGCAGGTTTCCGCGCGCGTGGGACCTGTTCGACTCGGCGGTGATATGGCGGGTGGGCTGATCCGGGGGTCCGGCGCCGACCCGGGCCGGCCCGGCCCCCTGGTCTCCACAGGTCCCTTGGTCTCCGCAGGCCCCTTGGTCTCCGCAGGCCCCTTGGTCGCCGCAGGCCCCTTGGTCTCCGTGGGCGGTGGCACGGCCTCCGCGTTTCCTGACGGTTCATCAGTATTGAATGTTTGCGGGCCTGCGGCTACGTTCCGCGACACCGTAGCCCGACACGAAGAGGTGGTCCCATGGCCGAAGTCAGCGCGGAGGCACGCATCCAGGCACCGGCCGAAAAGGTGTGGGCCCGGCTCACGGACTGGCCGGCGTACGGAGAGTGGAACGCCACCCACACCAACTTCCCCAAGGGCGGCCCCGCGACCCTGACGGTGGGCGGGACCTTCCAGGAGAACATGAAGCTGATGGGCTTCCCCGCGGAGGTCGAGTGGACCATCGAGGAACTGGAACCGGCCCGGGTGTTCGCCATCCGCGGCAAGGGCCCGATGGCGGTGACCGTCGCGACCCGCTACACGCTCACCCCCGAGGGCGAGGCCACGACGGTCCGCATCGACGGCGAGTTCACCGGCGCCGCCGTCTCGCTGATGGCCGGCAAGCTGAAGGATTCGGCGACCGCCGCCCTGAACGAGTCGCTGCGCAAGCTGGAGGGACTGCTGAACTGAGCGACCGCGCGGTCGCGCGGAAGGCGCCCCGCGGAGTGTTCCGCGAGGCGCCTTCCCGGCTGTCCGGGGCGCACGCCCGAGCCTTCCGGCCGCGAGCGCCGCACGCCCGCGGCGGCTCGCCGCCCCGGACCTCGGACCGCCCCGGCACTCAGTTGCCCGGCACTCAGTTGCCCGGCACTCAGCGCTCGTCCTCGTCGGCGAGGATCAGGTACAGCCGCTTGCGGGTCTCGTTGATGAGGGCCAGTGCCTTCTCGCGCTGCTCCTTGCTGCCCGACCTCCACACCTGGCCGAATGCCTCCATCAGCCCGAAGCCGGCCTGCCGGATCTCACCGAGCGCCTCCCAGTCGACCCCGCGCGACGCCTCCTCCCAGGGGGCGTCGGGCCCCTCGTCGGCCGCGGCGCGACCGGTCCCGGTGAGCGAGAACAGCTTCTTGCCGCCCTCGCTCTCGCTGGTGATCAGCCCCTCGTCCTCCAGCAACTGAAGGGTCGGGTAGACCGAACCCGGGCTGGGCTTCCACGCCCCGCCGCTGCGCTCGGCGATCTCCTGGATCATCTCGTATCCATGCATCGGCCGGTCCTTGAGCAGGGCCAGGATCGAGGCCCGCACGTCGCCGCGCCGGGCCCTGCCGCGCGGTCCGCCACGCCCTCGTGGATCCCAGGGCCCAGGTCCGAAACCGGGTCCGCCGGGCCCGAAACCGCGCCCTCCGGGACCAAAGGGGCCGAAGGCCGCCCGCCGCCCGTCAAAGCCGCCCCAGCGGCGGGAAGGACCGTCCTGCCGATGTCCACGCTCGAATCCGTGGGTACGCATCGCCCACACTCCATTCCCTCGTTGATCTGTCGCGATAACTCAACGATATATCGCTAGAGTCGCTACGGCAACCCTCCTTCGACCTCGTCGGCATCCACCGGGCCGGGATCAGATCGGGATCGGGATCGGGGCCAGGAATCGCGGATTGGCCTTGGCCCGCCGGGCGCCCGGGCCTCTAGCGTCGGCGCATGCGCATCCGAATCGTCGACGCCTTCACCGACCGCCCCTTCGCGGGCAACCCGGCCGGAGTCATGCTCCTCGACGCCTTCCCCGGGGACGACCGGCTCCAGGACATCGCCAGGGAGGTCAATCACGCCGAGACGGCGTTCGCCCACCGGCTGCCCGAGGGCGGCCCGGCCGACTGGGCCCTGCGCTGGTTCACCCCGGTCACCGAGGTCGCGCTGTGCGGCCACGCCACGCTCGCCACTGCCCACATCCTGCACACCACCGGCGCCCATGACGGACCGGTGCGCTTCGAGACCCGCAGCGGCGTGCTCGTCGCGACGCCCGGCGCCGGCGGTTCGATCACCCTGGACTTCCCGACCGCCCCGCTGACGCCCGTCGCGGTACCGGCCGGGGTGGCCGCGGCACTGGGTGCCGAGCCGCTCGCGGCGTTCGACACCGGTCCGCAGGTCGGCGACCTGCTGCTGGAGCTGGCCGACGAGCAGACCGTCCGGGGCCTCTCCCCCGACCACAAGGCGCTGGCCGCCCATGCGGCGCGGGGCATCATCGCCACGGCCCGCGCCGCGGATCCGGCCCGCGGCTACGACTTCGTCTCCCGCGGCTTCTTCCCGAACGTGGGCATCGACGAGGACCCGGTCACCGGCAGCGCGCACACCGCCCTCGCCCCCCACTGGTCGGCACGCCTGGGCCGCCCCGACCTCACCGGCCTCCAGGCATCCCGGCGCTCCGGGACGGTCCGTACCGGGCTGCGCGGCGAACGCACGCTGCTCACCGGTCGCGCGGTCACCGTCATCGACGGCGAGCTGCTGGTCTGAGGTCCGCGCAGGGGGGCGTACGAGGCCGGGTACGCCCCCACCCGGGCCGGTTCACGCCGTGGGCAGCCACCCCACCTTGCCCGCGAGCAGCGCGTATCCCACGAACGCTCCGATGTCGAGCAGGGAGTGCGCCACCACCAGGGGCCCGACCCGGCCCCAGCGCCGGTACAGCCAGACGAAGACCACGCCCATCACCATGTTCCCGATGAAGCCGCCGACGCCCTGGTAGAGGTGGTAGGACCCGCGCAGTACGGAGCTGGCCAGCAGCGCGGCGCCCGGGGTCCAGCCCAACTGGCCGAGCCTGCGCAGCAGATAGCCGACGACGATCGCTTCTTCGAGGATCGCGTTCTGCATCGCGGAGAGGATCAGGACGGGGTACTTCCACCACACGTCGGGCAGCGCCTCGGGCACCACCGTGAGGTTGAATCCGAGGCCGCGGGCAGCCAGGTAGAAGGCGATCCCGGTGCTGCCGATCACGGCCGCGACCCCGGCGCCGCGGGCCAGGTCGGGCAGCCGGCGGGTGCGGTCGAAGCCGAGGGTGCGCAGGCTCTCGCCCTCGCGCAGGAGGAGGTGCGCGACGAGCGCGACGGGGATGAGCGCCGTCGCGATGCCGAACAGCTGCCAGGCGAGGTCCAGCCAGGGACGGCCCGGCGCGGCCGAGGCGTTCAGGGTCGCGGCCTGGTCCTTGAGGCCACCCGGTTTCGTGACCGATCCGATGAAGCTGATCAGCGCGGACACTCCGCTCGCACCGAGCGAAAGCCCCAGTACGAGCAGCGTCTCGTCCCGGAGAATCCGCCGCGGGGACCGCTTCCGCGGCACAGAACCGGCCTCCGGGTCCGCCTCCACCTGCACACCTGCCTCCAGCTGAGTAGTCCCGCTCCACGCACATCTTCGCCCAGCCAGGGTCCCGGCAGAAGTCACGAAGATCGTGCGCGACAGGCCGCCCCGGGTGGCGGACGCCGTACGGGTCGTGTCCGCCCCGGGCACGCCCCGCGGCCGGATCCCGGGCCGAGGTCCGCCGAGGCGGGCGCCACCGGGCCTGGGACGTCACAGCTTGCCCGATGTACATCGGGCGGACGCGGGCGGCCCCCTCCCCGTTCCGACGGTCACGGCGCGCGTGCCCGGCGCAGGTCACCCAGAGGCACCGGCAGAGGTCACCGGCCGGACACTGGGCGGGCCCGCCGGTGCGGGACGGCTGCCTGCGGTTCCGGCCGGGGTGCCGTCCTTGGCCCCTTCCTTCCCTTCCTGCTTTCCTCCCTTCCGCGCCCCGGCGCGTCTCTACCTCTCGTGCCTGCTCGGGCGAGGCTCCCGCGCCCCCGCTCCGGCACCCGATGGCCTCGCCGACGGGCCCGGCGCGGCACCCTCCTCAAGCCCTGCCGACCGGTGCCCGCCCACGGCCCCGCTCAGCCGAGCGGGGCCGGCTGCGGCAGTCCCACCGGCCAGCTGTGGACCGGCTCGCCGACGTGCATCAACTGGGCGTAGCGGCGGGTCGTGGCCGCCAGGGCCGCGTCGCGGGACATGCCCTGGGCCAGTGCCTGGTGGAACGTCGCCGCCTGCCAGGAGGCGCCGTTGACCCGGCGCCGGCAGCGCTCCTCGATGACACCCAGATAGAGGTCCCGGTCGGCGGCCTCGACGCCCCATGCGTCCAGGCCGGCCGCGGCCAGCGGCAGCAGTTCGTCGCGGACGAGGGTGACCGCGTCGACCTCTCCGGGACCGCCGTAGCGGCCCCGTCGCGGCCAGACGAAGCGGGCGTCGATGCCGTACCGGCAGGCGGCATCGAAGTTGGCCTCGGCCGTCTCGAAGGACATCCGGGTCCACACCGGCCGCTGCTCCTCGGCGAGGGCGCGCACCAGACCGTAGTAGAAGGCCGCGTTGGCGATGACGTCGGTGATCGTCGGGCCCGCGGGCAGGACGCGGTTCTCCACCCGCAGGTGGGGTACGCCGTCCGCGATGCCGTAGACCGGGCGGTTCCAGCGGTACACCGTGCCGTTGTGCAGGACGAGTTCGGCGAGCCGGGGCACGCCTCCGGCGTCGAGCACCGCCAGTGGGTCCTCGTCGTCGCACATCGGCAGCAGCGCGGGGAAGAAGCGCAGGTTCTCCTCGAACAGGTCGTACGCCGAGGAGATCCACCGCTCGCCGAACCAGGTGCGCGGCCGTACCCCCTGGGCCTGGAGTTCGGGCGGGCGGGTGTCGGTGGACTGCTGGAACAGCGGCGGCCGGGACTCGCGCCACAGTTCGTGGCCGAACAGGAAGGGCGAGTTGGCGCCGACGGCGATCTGGGCGGCGCAGGCCGCCTGCGCGGCGTTCCACACGTCGGCGAACCGCGCCGGGGTGACCTGGAGGTGCAGTTGTACGGAGGTGCAGGCCGCCTCGGGCACGATCGACTTCGAGGTGCAGACGAGGTGCTCCACCCCCGCGATGTCGAGGAGGAAGTCCTCGCCGCGCGCGGCCACGATCTGATCGTTGAGCAACGCGTAGCGATCGGCCTCGGAGAGGTTGGAGGAGACGAGGTCGTCACGGCCGAGGGTGGGCAGAATACCGATCATCACGATGCCGGCATCCACCTCTCCCGCCTTCCGGTCGGCGTATGCGAGCGAGGTACGGAGTTCTTCGGCGAGCCGGTCGAATACCCGGCCGCCCAATCGGTGTGGAGCTATGTTGACTTCCAGATTGAACATGGCGAGTTCTGTTTGGAAATCGCGGCTCGCGATACGTTCAAGCACTTGTCCATTCAGCATTTTGGGCATGCCGTCCGGCCCGGCGAGATTCAGCTCGATCTCTACGCCCATGAGGTTCTTCGGGCGGTCGAACCGCTTCTCGACCAGCAGTCGCTCCAGTCCCGTCAGGCACCTGGCGAGCTTTTCTCGGTGGCGCCGGCGCTCGGACAGGTCGAACTGCCCCGCCACGACCTTCTCCCCCATCGAAGCGTCCCTCCTCGGATGGGCGGGCCGAGCATACGGCCGCCGGTGGTACCGGGTCAGGTTGGATGATGCCCAGCCGAAGCGATCGATAACGCCCCGCGCGGCCCCGGAGCCCGCTAGTCTGTCGTTTGTGGCCTGCGGCACATTCACGGGGCATGAAGGAGCCCGCCGCTCCGAGTGCCCCGTGGACCTCGTGAAAAATGCCGACGACATTCGGCCGACCGCAGGGGGAGCGTATTCCGAGGTCAGCGGGGGCGGACCGGGCAAGAAATCGGCATGAATACCGCGAATCGGCGACCGATTAACGCCTTGCTCTATTCACAGGCAACGGTTAGCTGAAACATCGGCTGAACATTTGTCGTATAAACTCCACCGACAGGCAGAAGGCTGGCGCCCACGGTCCCGATTCCTGCCGTCAGGTGACGTGCGGCAGGTCCTCGCCCGCGCCGCGCTCACCGACCCGGGCCCCCGCCTCTCTGACCTCCATCGAGCTGACAGCGTCGTCCGCCCCCGCCCTCGCGCCCTCGCGCCTGTCGAACGAGAGAGGCGACCCACCATGCCGCTGCAAGTACCCCCTGCCCCCGCGCCCGCACTGCGCTCCGTCCTCACGGCCCTCGGTTCCCCCACCGCCGTCCGCGAGGCCCCGACGCCCTCCCTGCGCAACGCGGAGCAACCCACCACCGCGGAACTCCCGCTGCCCGTGCACGTGTTGGACCGGATCACCGCGGAGGGCGCGTCGGCCACCCGGCTGACCGGCTGGCGATTCCTCATTCGCTCCGGCGGCCGTTCGGTGGCCGCGGCGGAGACCATGCTGACCGCGGACGGCTGGGCGTTCTCGCGCTTCTTCGAGGGTCCCTACATCGCGTCCACCGAGCGCGCACTGCGTCAGGCCGAGGCGCTGCCCGAGACGTACCAGCCGCGTCTGCTGTCCGTACCGGGCCTGTACATGCTCACACTGTGGCTGCACGGGGACTGCGCGGCGGACGGCGCCGAGGGCCATCCGGTCGCAACGGACCTGCTGGTGCCGCTGGCACCGGCACCGCCCGGGATCGCGGCCCACCGCCCGCACCAGGTGGCCGAGTTGCTGCCGGTCCTCACCCTCCGGGTGACCCCCGCGCCCCTGCTCGGCTCACCCGCCTGACCCGCCCCGTCCCCACCCGCGCCCCGCCTCCGCCGCCCGGAGGCGGGGCGCGCCTCTCCCTTCCGGTGTCCCGGTCGGGCCGCTGAGCAGGCCGGACGACGTTCGCCACGGCAGCGGCGACACCCGAGGAGGAGAACCGCGTGCCGGTGCCGCGGCGGCGCGGACGACGGGCGGCGCGGGACGGACCTTCCGGCATCGCGCTCGGCTCCGCCGGCCAGGACGAACCAACCGCGGGAGCCACCCGGTTGCCGCCCGCCCGCGTTGAACCATACGAGTGCGCGATGCGTCATCACCCTGTGAAGAAGCGGTGCGGTGAAATCCCTGCGGATCGACGCCCAGACGGGAAAACTGGATTCCGACCGACTCATCATCACGGGGGACAGCCATGACCACGACGCAGCGAAAGATCCCACTCATGTGCCAGCACCAGCCACCGTGTCCGACCGCCGAGTCCGCCGACCGGGAGTCCGCCCGTCTCGTGGCGCACCACCCGGAGCAGGGCTGGAGCCTGCTGTGCAACGGCGTTCTCCTCTTCGAGGACACCGGTGAACTCCTGCCCGACGGCCAGGTCATCGCACCGCACCGCCAGGTGATGACGGCCGCCTGACAGGTCGGATCCTCAGCTCTTCCCGGCCAGTTCCCTGACCGCGATGTTGAGCCGGAGCACGTTCACCCTGGGCTCGCCGATGAACCCGAGGGTGCGACCGGACGTGTGCTCCTCGACGAGCTTCTCCACCTGGGCGGGAGACAGGTGGTTGCGGTCCGCGACCCGGTGCACCTGGAGTCGCGCGTAGGCCGGGGAGATGTCCGGGTCCAGGCCGGAACCGGACGAGGTCACCGCGTCCGCGGGCACCTGGGAGGGCCGCACCTTGTAGCCCGGCGTGGAATTGTCCCTGACGACCTTGGCCTTGGCCTGCTCGACCGAGGCGACGAGCTTGGGGTTGTCGGCCGCGAGATTCGTCGCGCCGGACACCAACAGTTTGTACTGCTTGTTGACCGTATTTGTGCTCAGCCCGTTCGCCGGGCGCGACTGGAAATAGTCGAGGGCGTAGTCCTGCTGCCCGATCAGGGCGGAACCGACGACCCTGCCGTCCGCTGTGATCTTCGAGCCGTTCGCCTTGTCGGCGAACAGCCCCTGGGCGATGCCGGTGATCACCAGCGGGTAGACGACGCCCGTCACCACGGTCAGCACGATCAAGGCCCGCAGACCCGCACCCAGCAGACGTGCGGTCTTGCCCATGGACAAGTTCATGATGCGTCACCCGACTCCGGGGATGAGGGAGATGAGCAGGTCGATGATCTTGATGCCGATGAAGGGCGCGATCAGGCCGCCGATGCCGTAGATCCCGAGGTTGCGGCGGA